>JAEYNH010000157.1 GCA_023412655.1 Pseudomonadota bacterium
CCCCCCCGCCCGGGCCCGGATGGAGGGCGCCGACATCCTCCTGCAGACGCTGGCGCCGGGGGCGGTGGGCTTCCAGTGCGCCCAGCGGCTGGCCCAGGTGAAGAGCCGCATCCCCGGCTACCTCAACCTGATCCGTTTCGACCGTCAGGGCCGGGTGGTCTGCGCCGCCGGGGACGTGCCGGCCGACCCCCAACGCTCCATGCGGCCCTGGTTCCAGAGGCTGGCGTCGGGCGAGGCCCTGACCATCACCCGCGACCCGGGCTCCACCTACGCCCAGGAACCCGCCGTGCTCACGGCGGCGCGGGCAGTGACGCCGGACGGCCGGTTCGACGGCGCCTTCGTGGCGGTGATCGCCCTCTCCAGCCTGCAGCCGGCGGAGACCGACCCGTCCCTGCCCGCCAGCGCCGAGGTCGGCCTCGTGGAAAAGAGCGGCCAGTACATCAGCATGACCGATCCGGCCGCCTTCCCGCGCCTGCCGCAGGACTGGCGCGCCAAGGTGGCGGCGGAAGGCTCCCTCGTCTGGTACGGCCCCGACGCCGAGGGTCGCCGCCGCGTCTATTCCGCCGCCCCCGTGGTGGGGGAGGAGGTCTATGTGGTGCTGTCGGCCAACTCGCCGGGCATCCTCTCGTGGGCCTGGCTGAATCCGCTTACCGGCATCCTCTTCCCGCTGCTGACGTTCGCCCTGGCGTTGACCGCCGTGTCGGTGGTGACCGATCGGGTGGTGGTGCGTTGGATCGCCTATCTGCAGCGGATCGCGGCCCTCTACGCCCGCGGCCGGCTCAGCGTTCGCCCGGTCCAGGCCGAACAGATGCCGCCCGAGATCCGCGACCTGGCCGAAACCATGGAGGACATGGCCGACGCCATCGTCGGCCGTGACGCGTCCCTGCGCGACAGCCTCGCGCAGAAGGACGCGCTGATGCGCGAGATTCACCACCGGGTGAAGAACAACCTGCAGGTCATCTCCAGCCTGCTGAACATGCAGCAGCGATCGCTCTCCGACCCGGCCGCTCGCTCGGCCATGAGCGACACCCGCCAGCGGATCACCGCCCTGGCGCTGATCTACCGCGCGCTCTACCAGGGGCCCGACCTCAAGCGCGTGGACCTGCGGCCGTTCCTCGAGGAGCTGACCGCCCAGTTGGTCACCGGCGAGTTGATCCACGGCCCGGCCGTGCGCACCGAGTTGTCGGTCGATCCCCTCGTCATCGATCCGGACCGGCTGGCGCCTCTCGCCCTGTTCGCCGTCGAGGCGATCACCAATGCCCAGAAGCACGCCTTCGCTGGCCGGGGTGGGGTGCTCACCGTGGACTTCACCGTCCGCGGCGAAGAGGCTGAGTTGGCCATTTCGGACGACGGCGCGGCGGCCGACGACGATCTGCAGACCACGGGCGTCGGCCGCACCCTGATGACCGCCTTTGCGCGCCAGCTCCGCGGCCGGGTGGAGCTCAGCCGCAACGTCCGCGGCGGGATCACGGCCCGACTCATCTTCCCGACGCCGGCCGCCGACGGCCACGTCCCCAACGCCGACGGTAGCCAGGGCGGCGCCCGCAACCCCGCTTCCGGGAACCAGGCCGCGGCTTAGCCGTTCCGGCGACGCGAGACGCAAACTCCCGGGAGATCACCAATGCGTAAGGTTCTGATCCTGGCGGCCATGGCCGCCAGCATGGCGGTCGCGGCGTGCAACACCGTGTCGGGCGCCGGCCGTGACGTGCAGGCTGCGGGCGAGGCGGTCAGCCAGACCGCTGAAGACGCCAAGAACTAAGGCGCCGCTGCAGACGACTGATAGACCCCGCCGCGCCTTGCGGCGGGGTTTTTCTTTGCGGCTCAGGCGGCCCTGGGCACCTCAGTGGAGAAGACGCCGGCCTCGGCCGCCACCGGGTCCAGCCAGGCTTCGCCGGCGTCGTGGAGGCCAAGCACCAGCCGACCGCCCGGCGTCACCGCCCGGGTCAGACCTTCCAGCACCCGCTCGCGGCCCTCGCCGGTCAGGCTGGAGAGGACATTGCGGCACATCACCAGTTCGAAGCAGCCCAGGGACGATAGGTCGTCCAGGAGGTTTACCCGCCGCCAGCGCACCATCTGGCGGATGCGCGGCGAGAGGCGGAACGAGTCGCTCTCGCGCTCGAAATGGCGGACCAGTTTCCGAGCCGGCAGTCCCCGCTGCACCTCGAACTGCGAATAGAGGCCGGCCCTGGCCTTTTCCAGGCTGCGCTCCGACAGGTCGGAGGCGAACAGCTCCACCCGCCCGGTCAGGGCCGGGGTCTCGTCCAGCAGCATGGCCAGGGAATAGACCTCCTGCCCGGCCCCGCAGGCGGCGCTCCACACCCGCACTGGCCCCTGGGTGCGACGGGCGAGGTCCGGGAGGACATCCCGCGCCAGGACCTCGAACACCGCCGGCTCGCGGAAGAACGAGGTGTCCGGCGGGATCATCGCCTCCACCATCGCCCAGATCAGCCGCTCCTCCCGGCGATGGCGCACGGCGTCCAGGAAGTCCTCAAGCGCGTCGAATCCCTCCCGCCGGGCCACCGGCGCCAGGCGGCTCTCGATGAGATAGGCCTTATCCGGGTCCACCCGCAGGCCCGCGCGGTCGGCGCAGATCGCGGCCACCATCTCGCGGTCCCCCGCCCCGATCACGCCGCAAGGCTCCCGGCGAGGCCCAGATAGGCCAGCTTGCCGGCCAGGATCTCGCCGTCGAAGGGTTTCATGACGTACTCGTCCGCTCCGGCGTCCAGGGCCTCGCGGATGCGGGAGATGTCGTTCTCCACCGAGCAGAACACCACCCGCGGGTGTTCGCCCCGGGGCTCGCTGCGCAGCCGGCGCACGAACTCCAGCCCGTCCATGACCGGCATCCGCCAGTCCAGCAGGATCACATCGGGCATGGCCGCATGGCACCAGGCCATGGCCTCGACGCCGTCCCCGGCCTCGGCCACGTCGAAGCCGAGGTCCTCCAGGATACGGCGCGCGACCTTGCGGATCACGCGGCTGTCGTCGACGACCAGGCAGGTCTTCAAGGTTCTACGTCGCCCCTCAACCGAGGCGACTTGTCGCGCAAGAGGGTTAACGCCGCGCTTCTAGGCCGGCAGGGTGGCCGCGAAGACGATCCGTTCCTCGTTCACGTCGGCGAAGACCCGGCCGCCCGCATCGCTCACGAACAGGTGCACGTAATAGGCCTGCACCCAATGGCCGTGCAGCCCTTCGCCCAGCGGCTGGCCCTGCAGGCCGCGCAGCACCTCGGGCCGCAGCCGCGCGCGGGGGCCCACCGAATCGACGGCCAGGGCCACCTGCGAGCCTTCCTGCACCGCCCGCACCCGGGCGGTTCCGCCAGTGGGCAGGGCCGCGCCGGCCATCTGGGCAAGGTTGAGCAGGGTCCGCGCGCAGGGCTTGTTCACCGCCGGGGTCTCGACGATCCATTCCAGCTCGGCGCGCATGTGCGCGAACACGCCCCGGGCCAGCTTCTCCAGGTCCCGGGCATCGAAAGTCTCGGCCGAGGCCGAGGCGCCGAAGGCCACCCGGGTAAAGGCCAGCAGGTCCGCCAGCTTGCGGGCCGAGGTCTCGATCAGACCCATGGCCTCGTTTCGCATGTCCTGGGCGGAGGGGTCCTCCAGCAGGTCCAGGCCGGAAACGATGGCGCTCGCCGGGCTGATGAAGTCGTGGCACATCCGCGCGGCCAGGTAGGCGGCCAGTTCGGCGGGGCGCACGGCCTCGCCGGCGGGGAAGTCGGACGGATCGGTCATGGCGGCTGACCTTGGCGTGATTTGAGCCTTTGGAAAACGCCTCGGCCTCCCTATAGAGCCCGGCATGGAGCGGTTCTCGGATCCCTTCCTGGAACCCGGCGTCCTGGTCCGGCATCCCACCCAGGACGATTGGGGCCTGGGACAGGTGCAGTCCGTGGCTGGCCGCATGGTCACCGTGAATTTCGAGAACGCGGGCAAGCAGGCGATCGACGCCGCCGTCATCCGGCTGGTGTTCGTCGGCGACGATCCGCGAGGCAGTTGAGGGCGGGTTTGAGGCTTTCCGACACCGACGTGGGCGAGACGCTCGCCGACATTTGCGAGGCGGCCGCGGCCCTGATCCTGCCGCTCTGGCGCTCGGGCCTGACGGTGCATTCCAAGGCCGACGAGAGCCCCGTCACCGAGGCGGACCGGCGGGGCGAGACCCTGATCCTCGAACGACTGGCGGCGGCCTTTCCCGACGTGCCCGTGGTCTCGGAGGAGGATTCCAGCGAGTTCGGCACGCCCGAGGCCATCGGGCCGGTGTTCTTCCTGGTCGATCCCCTCGACGGCACCAAGGCCTTCGTCCGCGGCGATCCCAACTTCACCGTCAACATCGCCCTGGTGGCCGACGGCCGCCCGGTGGCCGGCGCCGTGAGCGCGCCCCCCACCGGCGAGACCTGGTTCACCAAGGCCGGCGGCACGCTCAAGCGGGTGAATGGCGGTGCGACCAAGCCCGTGCATGTCCGCCCTTGGAACCCCGCCACCGCGCTCGGCCTCATCAGCCACACGGCCACCGACGAACAGGTTCGCAGGCTGACCGAGGAGTACGGCTTCGCCCGCACCGAGGCGATGGACTCGTCCATCAAGCTTTGCCGCATCGCCGAGGGCGCCGCCGACATCTATCCCCGGCATGGTCCGACCATGGAGTGGGACATCGCCGCGGCGCACGCGGTCCTCGAGGGCGCGGGTGGGCGGCTTGAGACGCCCGACGGTCAGCCGTTCGTCTATGGCAAGGCGGACAAGGGCTTCCGTAACGGCTGGTTCGTGGCCCGCGGGGGCCGCTAGCGGCGGGCGGCGCCTGCCCTCAGATGTGCTTGGGTGTGTTCCACTCGTCCGAGACGGGCGCGGAGACCCGGGCTGACCATCCGTCCGCCTGCGCCTGGGTCACCAGCTCTCCGGGGCGAGCCAGGACGAGGTAGCTGGCGAACCCCACCAGGAACGCGATCGCCGCCAGCCACAGGAACGGACGGAGTGCGGCTACGACGTCGGTCATCGTCGGATTCCAGGTTGCTTCTGAAGGCCTAACCCACCTGGGCCGCCATGGTTGCGTCGCGCGACCAACGGGCGCCGGCCGCGCACCCGCCGTGTTGCGAACGATTCTCATTGAGCCTTGGCCGCTCACAAACTAAGAACGCTTCGCATTCTTATTCTCAGATCAGGAACGAAGTCGCATGTCGCGTTCGGGGGTTGTCGCGCGCAAGAAGCGGGCGTTGGTGTTCGTCTCCGGAGTGGCCGGTCTGTCCATGGGCGCCGCAGCCCAGGCCGCCGAGGTCGATGCGCCGGCCGCGCCCGAACTGAGCGGCGTCGACGTCACCGCGATTCGTCCGCGGGAGCCGGAATCACCGAAGTACACCGCCCCGCTGGTGGACACCCCGCGGAGCGTCACCGTCATTCCACGCGAGATCATCGAGCAGACCGCCGCCACATCGCTGAGCGACATCCTGCGCACCTCGCCCGGCATCACCTTCGGGGCGGGCGAAGGCGGCCAGCCCCTGGCCGACCGGCCGTTCATCCGGGGACAGGCCTCGGGCAACAACGTCTTCGTTGACGGCATCCGCGACACCGGCGGCCAGGTCCGCGAGATCTTCGCCCTTGAGCAGGTCGAGGTGATCAAGGGCGCCGACAGCGCCTATTCCGGCCGGGGGTCCGGCGGCGGCAGCATCAATCTGACCACCAAGCGGCCGCGCCTCGACGATTTCGTCATCGGCCAGGCGCGCATCGGCACGGACAACTTCTACCGCGGCTCGATCGACGCCAATCACCAGATCGGCGCCACCTCCGCGGTCCGCCTCAACCTCATGGGCATGGACGCCGACGTCCCCGGTCGAGACGCGGTGGGCGGCGAGCGGTATGGCCTGCTGGCCGGCATCGCCACGGGCCTGGGTACGGAAACCCGCGCCAGCCTGCTCTACTACCGCCTGCGCAGCGACGAGATGCCGGACTACGGCGTGCCCCTGTTCACCAAGACCCCAGGCCTGCCGCGGACGGCGAGCGGCGTGCTGCCCGTGCCCCGCGACAGCTTCTACGGCCTCAAGGCCCGCGACTTCCAGAAGACCGAAGCCGACATCGCCACCTTCATCGCCGAGCACGATGTCTCCGACGCCCTGCGGGTCCGCAACGTCTTCCGGGCGTCCAAGACGCTGAACGACTATGTGGTCACCAATCCGGGCGACGGCGGCGCGGCCCAGCTGGTGGGCGGCGAGTGGTGGATGAAGCGGGGGACGAAGTCGCGCTGGAACCCCACCACCACCATCGCCAACGTCACCGACATCTACGGCAGGTTCGACACCGGCTTCGTCAGCCACAGCTATGACCTGGGCCTGGAGCTCTCGCGCGAGCGCAACAGGAACGCCTCGTACGTGATCTACACGACGGCGGGCGCGCCCTGCCCGACGGGCTTCACCAACAACGTCACCGCCGCAGGCGTGGGGGACTGCACACTGGTGTTCGCGCCGGACCCCAGCGATCCCTGGAGCGGGATCATCACCCGGCCGGAAGCCTCGCGGAACATCACCAAGACCGTGGGGCTCTACGCCTTCGACACCATCTCCTTCGGCGACAGGTGGCTGCTGAACCTGGGGGTCCGCCACGACAGCTATTCGGTAGAGGGCACGGACGTCGCCGTCACCAGCTCGGCCGGCCGGGTCACCGGAACGACCTACACGCCGCGTTCGGGCGACTGGGACTTCACCAACTATCAGCTGGGCCTGGTCTACAAGCCCACCGCGGACTCCAGCCTCTACGTCTCCTACGGCACCAGCTCGACCCCGCCGACCATCGCCAGCGGCGACCAGAACACCGGGTCCGGCCAGGGCCAGGGCAACCTCGCAAACGTCCTGCTGGAGCCCGAGGACGTCAGCAGCTTCGAGATCGGCGCCAAGTGGGGCGCGCTGCACCAGCGGCTTACCGCCTCCATCGCCTACTTCGACCTGACCCGGAAAAACGCCCAGATCCAGATCGACAACGGCGTCTACGCCCAGGCGGGCGAGGCCCGGGTGAAGGGCGTCGAGGTCGGCGTCACCGGCGCGGTGACCGACCGCTGGCAGGTGTTCGGCGGCTACACCTACCAGGACAGCGAACTGGTGCGCGGCGCCTACAACAGCGCCAATGTCGGCGATCCCCTGGCGAACACGCCGAAGCACAGCTTCAGCCTGTTCACCACCTACCGCCTGACCGACGCCCTAACCTTCGGCGGCGGCGCCTACCATGTGTCCAGGAGCTTTGGCGGCAACCAGGGCGGCGCCGGCGGCGGGGCAAACGCCGTCTACGCCCCGGCCTACTGGCGCTTCGACGCCTTCGCGGCCTATCGCATCAACGACCGGGTGGACCTGCAGCTCAACGTCCAGAACGTCGGCGACAAGGACTACATCGTCCGCACCAACGGCGTGCACCACGCCGACTATGGCCCCGCCCGCCAGGCCATCCTGACCCTCAACGTCCGCTACTGACCTCCCCCTCGGGTGCGGACGCCTGCGGCCCCATCTCCGGCGGAGGTGGGGCCGCTTCGCATCGGGCCCGACCTCGAACTAAGCTCCGGACAACCAAGGTGACGCCGCCATGATGCTCCACATCCCCGAGGTGCTGACCAAGGCCCAGGTGGCCGAGCTGCGGGGGCTGATCGACGCCGCGGCTTGGGTGGACGGCAACGAGACCTCCGGCGCCCAGGCGGCGCTGGCCAAGCGCAACGCGCAGCTGCCCGAAGGCTCACCCGCGGCCGTGCAGGCCGGCGAAGCCATCCTCGACGCCTTGGCCAAAAGCCCGCTGTTCGTGGCCGCCGCCCTGCCGCAGGTGGTCTTCCCGCCGCTCTTCAACCGCTACGCCGGCGGCGAGGCGTTCGGCCTGCACGTGGACAATTCCATCCGCCAGAGCCGCGACGGCGCCGTGCGCATCCGCAGCGACCTGTCGGCCACCCTCTTCCTCACCGAACCCGGGGCCTACGAGGGCGGCGAGCTGGTGGTGGAGGACACCTTTGGCGCCCACGAGGTGAAACTGCCGGCCGGGGACATGATCCTCTATCCGGCCTCCAGCCTGCACCGGGTGACCCCGGTGACCCGCGGCGCCCGCGTTTCCAGCTTCTTCTGGATCCAGAGCCTGGTGCGCGAGGACGCCCGACGGGAGCTCCTTTTCCAGATGGACATCGCCATCCAGCAGCTCGCCGCGCGGGTTGGGGCCGACGCCCCCGAGCTGATCGCCCTCACCGGGACCTATCACAACCTCTTGCGGATGTGGGCCGAGACCTAGGCTGCGTCTGTCTCGTTGCGGCGGCGTAACGCAATGGCGCTACACGGGCTGCCGAAAACCCGGTATCCCGCGCCCGCAAGCAAGGAGATCGCCCATGCCGCTCGATAGCGCCCCGCAGAAGACCTACCGCTGGGACGATCCTCTGGACCTGTCCTCGCGCCTCTCGGAAGAGGAGCGGATGGTCTGGGAGGCCGCCCGCCAGTACGCCCGTGAGAAGCTGCTGCCCCGGGTGGTCTCGGCCTATGCGGAGGAGCGCTTCGACCGCGAGATCATGACCGAGATGGGCGAACTGGGCTTCCTCGGCCCGACGCTTCCGGAAGAATACGGCTGCGCTGGGGTGAACCACGTGGCGTACGGCCTCATCGCCCGCGAGATCGAGGCCGTCGATTCCGGCTACCGCTCGGCCATGAGCGTGCAGAGCTCGCTGGTCATGTACCCCATCTATGCTTTCGGCTCCGAGGAGCAGAAGCGCAAGTTCCTGCCCGGCATGGCCGCCGGCAAGATCATCGGCTGCTTCGGCCTCACCGAGCCCGACGGCGGCTCGGACCCGGCGTCCATGCGCACCACCGCCAGGAAGGTGGACGACGGCTATGTGCTCAACGGCGCCAAGATGTGGATCACCAACTCGCCCATCAGCGATGTGGCCCTGGTCTGGGCCAAGCTGGACGGCCGGATCCGCGGCTTCCTGGTGGAGCGCGGCGCCGAGGGGTTCGAGACGCCCAAGATCCAGAACAAGCTGTCCCTCCGGGCTTCCATCACCGGCGAGATCGCCCTGTCGGACGTGTTCGTTCCGGAAGACATGATGCTCCCCGGCGTCGAAGGCCTGCGCGGCCCGTTCTCGTGCCTCAACAAGGCCCGCTACGGCATCGCCTGGGGCGCCATGGGCGCCGCCGAGTTCTGCCTGCACGCCAGCCGGGACTATGTGTCCAGCCGCAGCCTGTTCGGCCGCACCCTGGCCTCTCGCCAGCTGGTGCAGAAGAAGCTCGCCGACATGTCCACCGAGATCGCCCTCGGCTTCGAAGGCGCCCTGGCGCTTGGCCGGCTGATCGACGAAGGCGCCTGGGTGCCTGAAGCCATCTCGATGCTGAAGCGCAACAACTGCGGAAAGGCCCTGGATATCGCCCGCGTCGCCCGCGACATGCACGGCGGCAACGGCATCTCGGGCGAGTATCACGTGATGCGCCACGCCTCGAACCTTGAGACGGTGAACACCTACGAGGGCGCTCACGACGTCCACGCCCTGATCCTCGGCCGGGCGATCACCGGCGAAAGCGCCTTCTGACGCTGGGACGGCGCCGCGTATCGCGGTTCCGTCACAACGTTGCGTTTACTCCCCCGGGTGTAAGCCTGCCCCTTCGCTGGGGGAGACCTATGGCCCGGAGGAGCGCGAAGCGCACCACGGACAGGGCTGATCTGGTCGCGTGGCTGTTCGAGAACAGCTGCGACCTGATGCACGTGGTCGGACCTGATCACTGCTTCAAGCTCGTGAATCCGGCCTGGCTGCGTCTTACGGGCTGGTCCGAGGACGAGGTGATCGGCCGCCCGGCCGTCGACTTCTTCCATCCGGACGACCTTGCCGCCATTGCCGCGCGCCTGGCGCAGTCGAAGGTGGGCGTGGTCTACGAATCCGAGGCCCGGGTGCTGCTGAAGGACGGCGGCTCGCGCTGGATGGCCGCCCGTCGGCAGCTGATGGCCGACGGCTCCAACATCGTCACCATGCGCGACGCCACCGAGCAGCGCGCCCGGCGCGACGAGCTGGATGACGCCCGGCGCACCCGCAAGGTGCTGGGCGCCTCGGCCGGCATCGGCATCTGGACCTTCGAGCCGGTCACCAAGCGCATCTGGTGGTCCGACGAGATGCTCGAGCTGATGGGCTTCGAGAACGCCGTCGAGACCCCCGAGCAGTTCCGGGCGATGATGCATCCCCGCGACCGCCGCCGGACCATGGACGCCCTCGCCGCCGCCGTGGCCGACGGCAAGCCGGTGCAGCTGGAGCACCGGATGTGGGCCCGGGACCACTGGATGGTGATGCGCGCCACCGTCACCACCGAGCCCCGGCCGGGCGGCGAGTATGCGCTGAAGGGCATCTCCGAGAACATCACCGAGCTCGCCGCCGCCCGGGACGCCGCACGCCACGGCGAGCAGCAGGCCCGCAAGGCCCGCCGCGATGTGCAGGCGGCCGCCCGCCGCCTGGAGATGGCGCTGAAGGCCGCCCAGGCCGGCGCCTACGAGATCGACCATGTGGCCCGCACCTTCTGGGCCTCCCCCGAGTTCGAGCGGATCACCGGCCGGCGCGGTTCCAGCTACGAGGAGGCGGTCCAGCTCAGCTATCCGGGCTTCCACCCCGACGACCTGCCCCATGTGCGCGCCTCGTTCCGCGCCCTGCACCGGGGTGACCGGCGCTCAGGGGAGAGCTTCGAGGCGCGGATCGTGCGGCCCGACGGCTCGGAGCGGTGGGTGCGCATGCACCACCACCTCAAGGTTGGGCGTGGAGGCCGGTGGCTCAAGGCGGTTGGCCTGATCCAGGATTGCGACGCCGGCAAGCGCCAGGAGCTCGCCCTGATGGAGGCCCAGCGCGCCGCCGAGGCCGCGGGGGAGGCCAAGGCCGCCTTCCTCGCCAACATGAGCCACGAGATCCGCACGCCTCTGAACGGCGTGATGGGCGTGCTTCACCTGCTGAAGAGCGAGCACCTCACCGACGACGGGCGGGCGCTTCTCGACGAGGCGCTCTCCTGCGGCCAGATGCTGGCCGAGCTGCTCAACGACGTGATCGACTTCTCCAAGATCGAGGCCGGGCGTCTGGAGTTGGCGTGCGAGCCGGTAGACGTGCGGGCCCTGGTCGAGGGTGTCGGCCGGCTGCTCAAGCCCCAGGCCCAGGCCAAGGGCCTGCAACTGATCGTCGACGCCTGTCCCGACCTCGGCTGGGTGCGGTCCGACCCCGTCCGGCTGCGCCAGGCGCTGTTCAACCTGTTGGGTAACGCCGTGAAGTTCACCGAGCGCGGCCACGTGATCGTCCGCTGCCGGATGGCCGACGCCGGGGTGCTGCGTTGCGAGGTGGAGGACACCGGAGTGGGCATCCCCGAGGCGGCCCAGGCCCGCCTCTTCCAGCGCTTCAACCAGGCCGACGCCTCCACCACCCGCAAGTTCGGCGGCTCGGGGTTGGGCCTGGCCATCACCAAGCGCCTGGCCGAGATGATGAACGGACAGGTGGGCTTCTCCTCCGTCGAGGGCCAGGGCTCCACCTTCTGGTTCGAGGTCGCCGCCGAACCGGCCGAGGCCCAGCTCGCCGTGGAAGCCGCGCCGCAGACGGTGCTGGAGGGCCTGCGGGTGCTGGTGGTCGAAGACAACGCCACCAACCGGCTCATCGCCACCAAGCTGCTGGAGAATCTCGGCGCCTCGGTGGAGACCGCCGCGGACGGCTACCTGGGCGTGGAGGCTGCGGCCCGTGGCGGCTTCGACCTGATCCTGATGGACGTGCAGATGCCCGGCATCGACGGCCTGGAGGCCGCGCGCCGGATCCGCGGTCTGGGCGGGCCCGTGGCCACCACGCCCATTGTCGCCCTCACCGCCAACGTCCTGTCCCATCAGCGCCAGGCCTATCTGGACGCCGGCATGGACGGGGTGGTCGGCAAGCCCATCTCGCCTGGCGCCCTGCTGGGGGAAATCGCCCGCCTCAGCGCGCCCGCCGACCTTGCCCCCCTGGAAGGCGCCGCGCCCGAGGATGCGGACACCGCGGCCGCCTGACCGCTCCTGCGGCGCCTCGCGCTTCCACCGGTTGTCGAACCGGTGTTAGAGCAGCTCGAAACAAGAGCCTTGGGGGAGGACACGCGGATGGCGGAGATCGCCGCGGGCCGGGCCGATGCGCCCGGCGGCGAACAGGGGAAGGAAGAGACCCCGCTGAAGACGGTGGTTGCCGCCTCGTCGGCGGGCACGGCCTTCGAGTGGTACGACTTCTTCGTCTTCGGCAGCCTCGCCGGGGTCATCTCCAAGACCTTCTTCACCGGCCTGCCCGAGACGGCGGGCCTGGCCGCGGCCCTGGCCCTGTTCGGCGCCGGATTCCTGTTCCGTCCCCTGGGCGCCCTGGTCTTCGGCCGCATCGGCGACCGCGCGGGGCGCAAGGGCGCCTTCCTGATGACCGTCCTGCTGATGGGCGGCGCCACCTTCGCCATCGGCCTGCTGCCGTCCTATGACCAGGCGGGGCTGGTGGGACCGATCCTGCTGATCCTGATGCGCATCATCCAGGGCTTCGCCCTCGGCGGCGAATACGGCGGGGCGGCGATCTACGTCGCCGAGCACGCCCCCGCCCACAGGCGCGGCTGGGCCACCAGCTGGGTGCAGACCTCCGCCGCCCTTGGCCTGTTCGGCGCCCTGGTGGTGATCCTGGTCACCCGCCTGGTTCTGGGCGAGTTCGTCGGCTCCGAGGCCTTCGACGCCTGGGGCTGGCGCATTCCCTTCCTCTTCTCAGCCGGCCTGCTCGGCGTCTCCGTGTGGATGCGACTGAAGCTCTCCGAGAGCCCCGCCTTCGCCAAGCTGAAGGCCGAGGGCCAGCAGTCCAAGGCGCCCTTCAAGGAGGCCTTCGGCCAGTGGGGCAACCTCAAGCTCGTGCTGCTCGCCCTGTTCGCAATCATGTCGGCCCAGGGCGCCGTCTGGTACACGGCCTTCTTCTACGTCCAGACCTTCATGGAGCGGTTCCTGCGGGTTCCGCCCGAGACCATCACCCTCCTGATGCTCTCGGCCACCGCGGTCAGCGCCGTGGGCTATGTGGTATTCGGCTGGCTGTCCGACCGCCTGGGGCGCAAGGCGGTGATGTTGTTCGGCATGACGCTGATGCTGGTCGCCTACTTCCCCGGCTTCCACATGCTGGCCCAGACCCTCAACCCGGCCCTGGCCGAAGCCGAGGCGCGCACCCCGGTGGTGGTGATCGCCGACCCGGCCGAATGCTCTCTGCAGTTCGATCCGGTGGGCAAGGCCCAGTTCAGCTCCTCATGCGACATCGCCAAGGGCGTGCTGGCCAACGCAGGCGTCTCGTACCGCAACGAGGCGGGGCCGCCCGGCCAGCCGGCCATGGTCCGGGTGGGCATGGCGACCATCACCACAGCTAGCGCCGCGGGCCTGCCGCCCGACGCGGCCAAGGCGGTGAAGACCAGGGTCGAGGCGCGCATCCGCCAGGGCCTGGCCCAGGCCGGCTATCCCGCCGCGGCCGATCCGGCGCGGATGAACCTGTGGGGCGCCTTCGGCGTGCTGCTGGTCTTCGTGGTCGCCGCCACCGCCCTTTACGGCCCCATGGCCGCGGCCCTGGTGGAGATGTTCCCGACCCGGGTGCGCTACACGGCCCTGTCGCTGCCCTATCACATCGGCACCGGCTGGGTCGGCGGCTTCGTGCCCTTCAGCGCCTTCGCGATCGTCACCGCCGTGGGCGACATCTATTCGGGCCTGTGGTTTCCCATCGTCTTCACCGCCATCTCGGTGGTGACCTGCCTTTTCTTGATGCGCGAGACCAAGGGGCGGTCGCTGGACTTCTAGTCCGCGGCGCGCCTCGCCCTGCGGCGGAGCCCCGCCTACTTGCCGTCCAGTTCGGCGATGGTGACGCTGGACGGCGGCCGCTCGGCCTGCAGCCGCGCGGACACCGCCTCGGCTTCCCGCATGGCCCGCAGCACATTGCCGCCGGCCAGGCCCGTCAGTTCGGCGTCGCTCCAGCCGCGGCGGGCCATCTCGATCAGCAGGTTGGGCAACTCGTCCACCCCGCCCAGACCGTCCGGGGCGCTGCCGATGCCGTCGAAGTCCGAGCCGATGCCCACGCAGTCCCGGCCGCAGACCTTTGCGATGTGCTCCACATGGTCGGCGATCATCGACAGGGTGACCGGCGGGTGCGGATTGGCCTTCTCCCAAGCCTCGAGGGCCGCCTTCGCCTTCTCCGGCTGGCCGATGTAGAGGCCGGCATAGGGCGGGGCGTTGCCGCGGGTCCGCTCGGCGGCGCGGTCCGACGCCCACCTGGCCGCCGCATCCGAGGCATAGCCCGGCGCGAAGTTCGCCATCACCACCCCGCGGTTCTGCTTCACCAGGGCCAGCACCTCGTCCGAGACGTTGCGCGGATGGTCGGCCACCGCCCGGGCGCCCGAGTGCGAGAAGATCACCGGCGCCTGCGAGACCCGCAGGGCGTCCTTCATGGCGTCCTCGGAGACGTGGCTCAGGTCCACCAGCATGCCCAGCCAGTTCATCTCCCGCACCACCGCCTCGCCGAAGGGCGTCAGGCCGCCGTGCTGCGGATCGGCTGTGGCGCTGTCCGCCCATGGCACGTTGCGGGCATGGGTCAGCGTCATGTAGCGCGCGCCGGCGGCGTACATCTGCCGCAGCGCCGGCAGGCTGTCGTTAATCTGGTGCCCGCCCTCGATTCCCACCAGCGAGGCCACGCGGCCGGCCTTGTGGATGCGCACGATGTCGTCGGCCCCGTAGGCCATCTCCAGGTCCCGGGGCCAGCGGGCGGCCATCTGCTTGACCATGTCGATCTGCTCGAGGGTCATCTGCACCGCCCCGGGACCGGTCAGGTCGGCGGGGATCCACACCGACCAGAACTGCCCGCCGACCCGGCCGGCCTTCAGGCGCGGGATGTCGGTCATCAGCGGCGGACCGCCGGCTGTGGGCAGGCCCCGGGTGTCCTTGGACAGGTCCGCCCTGTCGAGCTTGCTGTCGAACCGTTCGCGGATGGCCCACGGCAGGTCGTTGTGGCCGTCGATCAGCGGCGTCCGGGCCAGCACCCGGTCGACCCGGGCGGCCAGCCGAGGGTCCGCCGTCTGGGCCGCGGCGGCCGTGGCGAGAAGGGCGAAGGCGGCGGAGCAGAGGAGCAGCTTCATGTCCAAGGCTTCGCAAGCGGGGCCTCGGCGGTCAACGCGGCCTTCCGCTCAGCCGGCGATCGGCAGCACTTCGGTCTCGATCCCGGCAGTCTCCAGCGCCGCCTGCTCGGTCCGCCAGCGCGACCCGGTGACCAGTCGGGCCACCCGCTGGCCGTCCCGGGCGAGGTCCGCCAGATCGGCGATGGAGGCGTCCTCCCGCCGCTCCGCGTCCCGGCGGGCCAGGGCGAGCACGTCGGCGTGGGCGCCGGCGTCGCAGGCCAGAACATCGGCGGCGGCCAGGGCCCGCGC
>JAEYNH010000180.1 GCA_023412655.1 Pseudomonadota bacterium
CCCATCCGCTGGCCCAGGCGGTGCTGCAGGCCTTCGGCGGGCCGCTGGTGGCGCCCTCGGCCAACCGTTCGGGGCGCCCCAGCCCAACCACCTTCGCCACCGCCGTGGAGGAGACCGGCGCGGCCGCCGCGGCCGGGCTCGATGGCGGGCCCTGCGCCGTGGGCCTGGAGTCCACCGTGGTCGCCCTGCTGGACGAGGCCCGGCTGCTGCGGCCCGGGGCGGTCACCCGGGCGCAGATCGAGGCGGTGATCGGCCCCCTGGCCGAGGCCGAGGCCGATGCGAAGCGCTCGCCCGGGCGCCTCGCCCGCCATTACGCCCCCGACCTGCCGGTGCGGCTGGAGGCCGAGGACCCGCGTCCCGGAGAGGCCTTCCTGGCCTTCGGTCCGGCCGCCCACGACCGGCTGTTCCAGCTCAGCGAGCGCCGCGACCTCGCCGAGGCCGCCGCCAACCTCTTCGCCCAGCTCAGGGCCGCCGACCGGTCGGGGGCCGATGCGATCGCCGTGGCGCCCATTCCGCACGAGGGCCTGGGCGAGGCCATCAACGACCGCCTGAAACGCGCCGCCGGCTTCGTCGGGTGATATGCTGAACCGATGACCGCCACCGCGCCCGCTCCCGTTTCCGACGACGTCCTCTCCCGCCTGAAGACCGTGCTCGGCGAGGGCGGCTGGAGCCAGGACCCCGACCGCATCGCCCCCAAGCTGGTGGAGTGGCGCGACCGCTGGTCGGGGGCCACCCCGTTCCTGGCCCTGCCCCGATCGACGGCCCAGGTGGCGCAGGTGGTCTCCATCTGCGCCGAGGCGCGCCAGCCGATCACTGTCCAGGGCGGCAACACCGGCCTGGTGGGCGGCCAGATCCCGCAGGGCGAGCTGCTGCTGTCCCTGGAGCGGATGCGGACCATCCGCGAGGTGTCGGTGCTGGACGACGTGATCACCGCCGAGGCCGGCGTCACCCTGGCGCAGGTCCACGCCGCCGCCGCGGAGGTTGGCCGGCGCTTCCCCCTTGGCCTGGCCTCCGAAGGCTCGGCCACCGTCGGGGGTTTCGTCTCCACCAACGCGGGGGGCACGCAGGTGCTGCGCTACGGCATGACCCGCAACCTGGTCCTGGGCCTGGAAGCGGTCCTGCCCAACGGGCAGGTCTGGAACGGCCTCAAGCACCTGCGCAAGGACAATACCGGCTACGACCTGAAGCAGCTGCTGATCGGCGCCGAGGGCACCCTGGGCGTGGTCACCGCCGCGGGGCTGAAGCTCCACCCGGTGCTGGCCAGCCGTGCCGTGGCCATCCTGGGCGTCGGCTCGCCCACCGCCGCCATCGAGCTTCTGGCCCGCGCCAAGGACGTCTCCGGCGGCGCCGTCGAGGCCTTCGAACTGATGGGCCGGCTGAACATCGAGCTTGCCATCCGCAACATCCCCGGAACCCGCGATCCCCTGGCCGAGCCGCATCCCTGGTACGTCCTGGCCGAGTTCGCCACCGCCGAGGAGGGCTCGGCCGGTCGGGCCATGGAGCGTTTCCTGGAAGGCGGGCTGGAGGCGGGGCTGGTCCGCGATGCGGTGGTCGCCCAGACCGAAAGCCAGGCCCGGGCCCTGTGGGCCATCCGCGAGAACCAGTCCGCCGCCCAGAAGCCGGAGGGCGCGGTGTGGAAGCACGACGTGGCGGTCCCGGTCAGCCAGGTGCCGTCCTTCATCGAGGCGGCGGACGCCGCCGTCCGCACCCTCGTGCCCGGCTGCCGGATCGTCGCCTTCGGCCACGTGGGCGACGGCAATGTCCACTACGACGTGCTGCGTCCCGAAGCCTTGTCGAATGACGCGCACGCCGCCCGGCGGGACGAGGGCGCCCGCATCGTCCACGACATCGCCGCCCGCCTCGGCGGCTCCATCAGCGCCGAGCACGGCCTGGGCGTGATGAAGACGGCGGAGGGCGCGCGCTACAAGCAGCCGGTCGAGCTCGAGGCGATGCAGGCCATCCGCCGCGCGCTGGACCCGCACCGCATCCTCAATCCGCGGGTCCTGTTCTAGGCGGGGTTGGCGGTGGGGACGGCGCCGCTTAAGACCACCGCCAATGCTCATCGTGCTTTCCCCGGCCAAGGCGCTCGACTTCACCCGCCCGCCCGTGTCCGCGCCGCTGACGGCCCCGCAGCTGACCGGTGAGACCGCCGAACTCGCCAAGGTCACGCGCAAGCTCACCGCCGCCGACCTGAAGCGGCTGATGTCGCTCTCCGACAGCCTCGCCAAGCTGAACCGCGAGCGCTTCCAGGCCTTCGACCCGGCGTCGGAAGAGGGGCTCCAGGCGGCCTTCGCCTTCAACGGCGACGTCTACGCCGGGCTGAAGGCGCGCGAGCTCGACCGCAAGGCCCTGGCCTGGGCCCAGGACCACCTCCGCATTCTCTCCGGCCTCTATGGCCTTTTGCGTCCCCTGGACGCCATCCAGCCCTATCGGCTGGAGATGGGAACCCGGCTGAAGACGCCCCGCGGGACGAACCTCTACGACTTCTGGGGCGACCGGGTGAGCAATGCGCTCAACGCCGCGGCCGCCGGCCACAAGGATCCGACCCTGGTGAACTGCGCCAGCGGCGAATATTTCGGCGCCGTTGACCGCACGGCGCTCAAGCTGCCGGTGCTGTCGTGCCGTTTCCTCGAGGAGAAGGACGGCGAGCGCCGGATCATCTCCTTCTACGCCAAGAAGGCCCGAGGGCTGATGGCGCGTTATGCCATCGACAACCGCGTCGAGCGCGCGGCCGACCTGAAGGGGTTCGACGTGGCCGGCTACCGGTTCGCCCCGGAGCTCTCCACGGACGAGGAGTTCACCTTCACCCGGCCGCAGCCGCCGCCGCCCTCCCGGGCCCGAGCCAAGGAAGACTGACATGGCCGTCGACTACCACCTTGAAGGCCAGGCCGCCGTGGTCACCGGCTCCACCAGCGGCATCGGCCAGGCCCTGGCCGAGGCTCTGGCGGGGCAGGGCGTCAACGTGGTGCTGAACGGCTTTGGCGACCCCGCCCGCATCGAGGCCGACCGCGCCCGGATCGCCGCCACCACCAGCGCCAATGTGCTCTACCACCCGGCCGATATGACAAAGCCCGAGGAGATCCGGGACCTCATCGGCTTCGCCCAGGCCGAGCTCGGGCGGCTGGACATCCTGGTGAACAACGCCGGGGTTCAGCACGTGGCGCCGGTGGAGGAGTTCCCCGAGGAAAAGTGGGACCAGATCATCGCCATCAACCTCGCCTCCGCCTTCCACGCCACCAAGGTGGCGATCCCGGTGATGAAGGCCCAGGGGCGGGGCCGCATCGTCAACATGGCCTCGGCCCACGGCCTCGTCGCCTCGCCCTTCAAGTCGGCCTATGTGGCCGCCAAGCACGGCCTCATCGGCTTCACCAAGTCCTGCGCCCTGGAGCTCGCCCGCAGCGGCGTCACCGTCAACGCCATCTGCCCCGGCTATGTGAAGACGCCGCTGGTGGAGGCCCAGATCGACGGCCAGGCCAAGGCCCGGGGCATCGCGCCCGAGCGGGTGGTCGAGGACGTGATCCTCGCGGCCCAGCCGAACAAGGCGTTCGTGGACTACGCCCACCTCGCCGGCATGCTGCTCTACCTGGTCTCGGACCTGGGGGCCTCCACCACCGGGGCGGCGCTTACCGCCGACGGCGGCTGGACCGCGGCGTAACGCAGGCCTGAGGCCCGTCGGAAGCCGCCTTCCACGCGGAACCGCCAGGCGCGCTCGGCCTGCGGCAGGCTCCGCTCGTCCCAGAGCACCTCGGCCCGGCCCTGCAGCTGGGTCATGACCCCGGCGTCGAAGTCCACGAACAGCAGGGCGGCCCGCGGCTCCAGCAGCAGGTTGCCCAGGGTGTTGAAGTACCGGTTGCCGCGATAGTCCGGGATGGTCAGCACATCGCCCTCGATGCGCACGAACCCCGGCGGCCCGCCCCGGTGGGACACGTCCGCCCCGCCATTGGCGACCTGCGCGCCGCTGGCTGAAGCGACGAAGAAGGTGTCGGCCGCGGCCACCTGCGCCCGCGCGGCGGGGTCCAGGCCCTCGAACGCCTCGATGCCCGGCGGCGCCGCCGGGTCCGGCTCCAGCAGCCGCGGGTGGATGTACTGCGGGCAGTTGCCGAAGCTCTGCAGCACCCGGACGATCAGGCCCTCTTCGCCCGCATAGGTGATCCATCCGTTCGCCCGGTTGCGCCGGCGCGTATGCAGTTCGATCCCCAGCAGGCCGACGGGCGCGCCCTTGACGAGCAAGGTCCCCGCCGGGTCCGGGCCGCGCGCGGCAAGCGCCAGCGTCCAGGGGTCGGGGCTGCCGACGAAGCCCTCGCCGCCGGTCAGCAGGGTCGCCGTGGGCGCGCCGGCGCCATCCACCGTCGCGGCGACCACGAAAGGTAGGCGGATGAAGAACTCCCGGTGCTGGTCGGGCATGAAGTCGCGCACGCCCCCGCCGGCCGGGGTGCGTTCCACCCCCGCGAGCGCTTGCGCTCGCCGCTCGCCCACATGCCAGGGCCCCTGGCCGGATGCGCCGTCCATGGGCTCAGTTCCGCGCCAGGCCCGGCATCGGCGTCACGCCCGGCGTGGCTTCGAGCCGGGCGATCCAGGCCTGCACTGCGGGATAGCCGTCCAGCGGCACGCCGCCCTCGGGAGCGCAGGCCACGTAGGGATAACAGGCGATGTCCGCCAGGGTGAGGCCGTGTCCCACCAGCCAGGGAGCGGCGGTCAGGCGCAGTTCCATCACCTCCAGCAGCCGCCCGGCCATCGCCTGGGCGCCCTCCAGGTCGCCGGGAACGCCCAGCAGCTTGATCAGCCGGGCGTTCCCCGGTCCGAACCGGACCTCGCCCGCCGACAGCGAGAGCCACCGCTGCAGCTCGGCCGCGGCCACCGGGTCATCCGGCAGCCACGGTGCGTCCGGCGCGTAGCGCCTGGCCAGGTAGACCAGGATAGCGTTGGAGTCGGTCAGCACCAGGTCCCCATCCTCCAGCACCGGGATCTGGCGCAGGGGATTGAGCTTGCCGAACGCCTCGCTGGACCAGGTCTCCCGGGGCGCGTGCACATAGTCGAACGGCAAGCCCAGCAGACGCAGGAACAGCTCGACCTTGTGGGTGTGGCCCGACAGCGGCACGCCGTGCAGGCGCATCCTCTCGCTCATGGCGGCTCCTTCCGGCTTGGGTCAGGGAAGCCTAGGTGTTGCGCCGAACCGCCAGAATGCACCAAATGTCGAAGTCAGAATTGCGTGATGCGGAATAATGGACCGGCTCGACGAACTCGCCGTCTTCCTCGCGGTGCTGGAGACCGGCAGCCTCGCCGGCGCGGCCCGCCGGCTGCGCCGTTCGCCCGCGGCCGTCACCCGCACCCTGGCGTCGCTTGAGACCCGGGTCGGCGCCCGGCTGATCGAGCGCACCACCCGCAGCCTGGCGGTCACCGAGGTGGGCCGCCATGTGGC
>JAEYNH010000220.1 GCA_023412655.1 Pseudomonadota bacterium
GGGCCGCCCCGTCCACGCTGGAAGCGCGGCGGGATAGGCTGCTCGACGAACTGGCGCTGGCCGAGGCGCGCCGGGCCAAGACTTCCGACGCCCTCGCCGCCGCCGAGCAAGAGCGCGCGGAGGCGGACCGCGCCCTCCGCGCCGCCGAAGCCCGGGCCGCCGAGGCCCGGGAGCTGCGCGCCAGCTTCACCGCCCATTCCGAGGCGGCCACCCAGCGTCTGGGCGAAGTCACGGCGATGATCCGCGATACCGCCCAGATGGAGCCGGAGGCTCTGGCCCGTAAGCTGAGCGATGAGGCCGTGGCCGTCCCGACGGACGCCGAGGGGATGGAGGCCCACCTCTACAACCTCGAGCGTCAGCGCGAATCTATCGGTGCGGTAAACCTGCGGGCCGAGGAAGAAGCCGCCGAGTACGCCGGCCGGCTTGAGACCATGCGTTCGGAACGCGCCGACCTGACAGGAGCGATCGCGCGCCTTCGGCAGGGAATCGACGAGTTGAACGGCGAGGGGCGCGAACGCTTGGTCGCCGCCTTCGACGTCATCAACGAGCACTTCAAGACGCTGTTCTCGACCCTGTTCCAGGGCGGCCAGGCCGAACTGCGCCTGGTCGAATCGGACGATCCGCTCGAGGCCGGCCTGGAGATCTACGCCTGTCCGCCCGGCAAGCGGCTGGCGGCGATGAGTCTGATGAGCGGCGGCGAACAGGCGCTGACGGCGGCTGCCCTGATCTTCGCCGTCTTCCTGGCCCAGCCGGCGCCGATCTGCGTGCTCGACGAGGTGGACGCCCCGCTCGACGACGCCAACGTCGACCGCTTCTGCAACATGATTGACGAGATGTGCCGGCGCACCGCGACGCGCTTCATTGTCATCACCCACAACCCGGTGACCATGGCCCGAGCGGATCGTCTGTTCGGAGTCACCATGGCTGAGCGGGGGGTCTCGCAGCTGGTCTCCGTTGACCTGCGGCAGGCCGAGGCGATGGCGGCGGAATAGTCGGCGCGCTTGCAGAAGCTGGCGGACGTTCTGCCACACTTCCAGATTCCTATGTGAAATCAGCAATCTAGCTACTTCCGGGGTAGCCTTGACGCACTGCACACGCGTCTATAGGTTCCGCGCGACTTTAAGCCCCCGCCGTGGCGGCGACGTCGCGGACCTTGAATCTCCCGACCATGCCGCAAACGGACGAGACGCGCGACGAGGCGCTCAAGCGCCTGGATGCACGGGCCAAGGCCCTACAGGCGCAGTCTGCGCCGAAAGAGCCTGTGGACTACGGGGCAAAGGCGGCGGGGTACGGCTACCGGCTGCTCGGCATTCTGCTGGGCGGCCTGTTTGTCGGTATGGGTTTCGGCGCGAGCGTCGACGCGTTGGCTGGCGTCGCGCCTTGGGGAATGATCGTCGGGGTCCTGGTGGGCTTCGTGATTTCGGTCTGGATGGCGGTCCGCTCCGCGAGGCGGATGTCGGCCGGCGTCGAGGAGGAATGGGGTCCGGCCAAGGATCTCCCCTCCGACGACGACGAGGAAGATTAAGGAGTTCGAGGCGGCATGGCCGACCCGATGCACCAGTTCGAGGTCCAGAAGATCGTGGACCTCCCGGATGTGAACATCCCCGGCGTGGGCGTCATCGACATGGCGTTCACCAACTCGACGCTTGCCATGACCCTGGCGGCGGCGGTGATCGCTGCGTTCTTTGGCCTCGCCACCGCCCGCAACGAGATTGTGCCCGGACGCCTCCAGATGATGGGCGAGGCGGCTTTCGGCTATATCGACGACCTGACAACCAGCATCATCGGCGTGGAAGGCAAGCGGTTCTTCCCGTTCATCTTCACGCTGTTCCTGTTCATCCTCGCGATGAACATCCTGGGCATGTTCCTGGTCTTCACGGCCACGTCGCAGCTCGCCGTCACCGTGACGCTCGCGCTCATGACCATCCTGCTGGTCCTGATCGTCGGCGTCGTCCGCAACGGCGCCAACATGTACAAGCTGTTCGTTCCGGCGGGTGTGCCCTGGTACATGCTGCTGCTGGTGACGCCGATCGAGCTGATCTCGTTCCTGCTCCGGCCGGCCACCCTCGCGCTTCGTCTGTTCGGCAACATGCTCGGCGGGCACGTCGCCCTCAAGGTGTTCGCCGGCTTCGTGGTCTCGCTCGGCGGCCTGGCGGCTGGCGGCGGGCTCGGCCTCCTGGGCATCCCGGGCGCCATGCTGTCCCTCGGCGGCGTTGTGGCCCTGACGGCTCTGGAGTTCCTGGTGGCCTTCCTGCAGGCCTTCGTCTTCGCAGTTCTGACCTGCGTCTACTTGAATGACGTGGTCAATCTCGGCGATCACCACTGATCGGCCGACCTTAAACCCCTCAACTTTCAACTTTCGGTAGGATTAGGACATCATGGAAGCGGAAGCCGCTAAGTTCATCGGCGCCGGTCTCGCGACTCTCGGCATGGTCGGCGCCGCCATCGGCGTGGGCAATCTGTTCAGCGGGTTCCTCCAAGGCGCCCTCCGCAACCCCTCCGCCGCCGGCGGCCAGTTCACGAACCTCATCCTGGGCGCGGCTCTGACCGAAGCCCTGGGCATCCTGGCCTTCGTGCTCGGCCTGCTGATCCTCTTCGGCTAAGAAAAACGATCCGCAGAGCCGGCGGCGCGAAAGCGATGCCGGCTCTTTGCGCATAAGGACGTTCGAGCCAGATGGCCATTGAGTCCCCCAACGCGCCGGCTCCCGGCGCCAACGACGGCAATCCGGC
>JAEYNH010000226.1 GCA_023412655.1 Pseudomonadota bacterium
GGCGCGGCGCCGTCGATCGCGGTGTTGAGGCTTGCGGCTAGGCCAGTTTCAGCAGTTCGGGCGCCAGGTCGGTGCGCTCCCACGAGAAACCGCCCTCGTTGTCGGGCTTGCGGCCGAAGTGGCCATAGGCCGCGGTCCGGGCGTAGATCGGCTTGTTGAGGCCAAGATGCTCGCGGATCGACCGGGGCGTCGCCCCGCCGATCAGCTCGGGCAGCACCTTCTCGAGCTTGGCCGGGTCGATCTCGCCGGTGTTGTGCAGGTCGACGTAGAACGACAGCGGCTGGGCCACACCGATGGCGTAGCTGATCTGGATGGTGCACTTCTTAGCCAGGCCCGCCGCGACCACGTTCTTGGCAAGGTAACGGCAGGCGTAGGCGGCCGAACGGTCCACCTTGGTGGGGTCCTTGCCCGAAAAGGCGCCGCCGCCGTGCGGAGCCGCGCCGCCGTAGGTGTCGACGATGATCTTCCGGCCAGTGAGGCCCGCATCCCCGTCCGGCCCGCCGATCTCGAAGCGGCCGGTGGGATTGATGTGCCACTTGGTCTTCTTGGTCACCAGGCCTTCGGGGAAGACTTCCAGCACGTAGGGCTTGATCACCTCGGCGATGCGTTTGGGCGTGGCGATGTGCAAGCCCAGTCGCTTCTTGTGCTGAGTGGAGACCACGATCTGCAGGATTTCGGCCGGCCTGCCGTCCTCGTAACGGATGGTCACCTGGCTCTTGGCGTCGGGCTCGAGCACGTCGCACTCGCCCGACTTCCGGACCTCGGCCAGACGCTTCAGGATGTTCTGCGAATACTGCAGGGTGGCCGGCATCAGCTCGGGCGTCTCGTCCGAGGCGTAGCCGAACATGATGCCCTGGTCCCCGGCGCCTTCGTCCTTCTTGTCCGAGGCGTCGACGCCCTGGGCGATGTGGGCCGACTGTTCGTGCAGATGGCAGGCGTACTTCGCCTTCTGCCAGTGGAAGCCCTTCTGTTCGTAGCCGATGTCCTTGATCGCGGCGCGGACCTTGGGCTCCAGCGACTTCACGATCTCCTTGGTGATCGCCTTGTTCTCGGCCTTGGACGCGCCCGGCTTGCCGGCGCGCACCTCGCCCGCCAGCACGATGCGGTTGGTGGTGACGAGGGTCTCGCAGGCGACGCGCGCCTCGGGCTCCACCGACAGGAAGGCGTCGACCACGGTATCCGAGATGCGGTCAGCGACCTTGTCCGGATGGCCTTCGGACACGGCCTCGCTCGTGAAGATGTAGTTGGAACGGCTCAAGACGCTTAGCTCCAGGGCTTCTTGCGGCCGCACACCCCAGGCGGCCAGCGGAGGTGCAAAAAGCCTATAAAGAAGTCTTTATGTCCCGCCAAGCGCCGTCGGCGGGGTCAGGCGTCGATGGCGTCCGGTTCGTCCGCCATGACCCGGACAAGATCAAGAATGCGGCGCCGCACCTTCGCCTGGGGGATGCGCGGGAACAGCCGGGCCAGTTCGACCCCCTCATGCGACAGCAGGAACTTCTGCAGCGTCTCGGAAGGACCGAGGGCGAGGTTCGCCCCGCCGTCATCCAGCCCCTCGTAGAAGTAGCTCACCGGCACGTTCAGGGCCCGGGACATCTCCCACAGCTTGGAGGCGCTGACCCGATTGGTCGCCCGCTCGTACTTCTGAACCTGCTGGAAGGTCAGGCCGATGGTTTCGGCCAGGCGTTCCTGGCTCATGCCGAGCTCCTTGCGACGCATACGGATGCGCAGCCCCACCTGCCGATCGACGGGATTCGGCGCGTCGCGGCCCAGGTCGGATAACGTGCTCATCCTAAAGCCCATACCTAAGCTTGCAGGAATGGCAACCTTCGGGCGTAGGGCCTCCCCGCGGCAGATAATCGCGTCAGATGGTCACGGCCGGCGAACACGGCCCGCCACCGCGGCCAGGGCGGAGAGCCCCATCATGACTGCGAACAACAGGTCGCCGAAGCGGCTGAAGGGCGTGGGCGGCAACGGCGGCGGCAGGCGGGCGTCGATCACGCCGAGTTCGCCCAGGCCCAGCCGGGCCCCTGGGGCGATCCGCCCTTGGGCGTCGATGACCGCCGAGACGCCGGTGGGGGTGGAGCGCACGATCGGCAAGCCTTCCTCGATCGCCCGGTAGCTGGCGATGTTGAGGTGCTGCAAGGGGCCGCTGGTGCGACCGAACCAGGCGTCGTTGGACACATTGAGGATCCAGCTCGGCCGGACCCCCTCGCGGCCCGCCGCGGCGCGGGTGAAGCCGGGGAACAGGGCCTCGTAGCAGATCAGCGGCTGCACCGCCGGCGCGCCCCAGGGCGCCAGGGGCCTGGGCGGCGGGCCGGGGCTGAAATCTTCCGGCATGTTCACCAGGCTGCGCACGCCGAGCCGGGTCATGGTCTCGCCCAGGGGCAGGTACTCGCCGAACGGCACCAGACGGTGCTTGTCGTAGACGCCGGTGACCCGCAGGCCGCCGCCCTCGCGACGGAAGGCCACCAGGCTGTTGAAGTAGCGGACTTGGCCCGACGGGGCGAGTTCGGCGCGGTTGGCCCCCATCAGCAGGGTCTGCCCTTCGCCGAGGGCGTCGCGCAGCCGGGGCCCGTAGATGGAGCGCGGATCCAGGAGGTCGTCGATCACCGCCGGCAGGGCGCCTTCGGGCCAGACCACGATATCGGGCCGCCCGAGGCCCGGCACGGCGCTGGGCCGATCCGTCAGCCCCACATAGGTGTCGAAGATCTGCCGCAGGTTCTCGGGCTTCCATTTTTCCTTCTGGTCGATGTCGGCCTGGACGATGCGGATCGACGGCGCATCCGCTGCACCGGGCGCCGGGGCGGCCTGCAGACGGATCCAGCCGTATCCGTAGAGGCCGGCCAGCACGAGGGCGGCAAGGCCCAGGGTGACGATCCGCGCGCCCCGCCCGAGCTTGAGGCCCAGCACCGCCGGGGCCGCGCCGAGGGCCAGGGTTATCCAGGTCAGGCCGTAGGCGCCGAAGACGGCGGCGGCCTGGGAGGGCGCCGAACCCGCTCGCCAGCTTTCCCCGGGCAGGTTCCACGGGAAGCCGGTGAGGATGTGGCCACGAAGCCATTCGGCGGCCGCGAAACAGCCGGCGAAGACCAGCACCTTCCAGGCGCCCGCCGGCCGCAGCGCACGGTAGGACAGGCCCGCGAGGCCCCAGAACAACGCCAGCCCCCCGGCCATGGCCACAAGGGCGAAGGGCGCCATCCAGCCGTGCGCCTTCACGTCCACCAGGAAGGGCTCGACGATCCACCAGGTGGACAGGCCGAAATAGCCGAGCCCGCCCAGCCAACCGCGGAAGAAGACCGACCGCAGAGGCCGCGGCGAGTCCGCCTCGAGCGTCAGCAGGATCAGGGCATAGCCCAGCAGCCCCGGCAGCAGGCCGAACGGCGGATGCGCCAGCCCTGCGGCCAGGCCGCCGACGAGGGCCCACAGACGGACGAGCCAGGGCCGGTGCAAGGTCGGTCAGACCTCCGCGGGAGCCGGCGCGCGGCGCACCCGCACGCGCTTTACCCGCCGAGGATCGGCGGCCAGCACCTCGATGGAGTAGCCGTCAGGATGGGCGATGCGCTCACGCTTCTGGGGCACCCGTCCGGCCAGGGCGTTCACCAGCCCGGCGACCGTCTCGATCTCCTCGTCGAGGTTTTCCGGCGCGAGGTCGACGCCCTCGCCGATGGCATGCTCCAGCTCTTCGAGCGGGGCGCGGCCGTCGGCGATCCAACCGTCGTCGTCCTCGACGATGGGGCTGAAGCCCTGATCGTTCTCCTCGTCGTGCTCGTCGGCGATCTCGCCCACCAGCTTCTCGAGCAGATCCTCCAGGGTGACCAGGCCGTCGGTGCCGCCGAACTCGTCGATCACCAGGGCCATGTGGGTGCGGCGGGTGCGCATCAGGGCCAGCAGCTCGGCCGCGGCCATGGACGGCGGGACGTAGAGCACCTTGCGGACCAGTTGGTAGCGGCCCTGCAGGATCTGGTCCTCGGGCTTCGGCTTACGGGTCTTGCGGGCCAGCAGCCTGAAGACATCCTTCACGTGGACCACGCCCACCGGCTCGTCCAGGGTGTCCTTGTAGACCGGCATACGGCTGTGTTCGGCCTCGACGAAGCGCGCCACCACCTCGGCGAAGGTGCTGCTGCGGTCCAGGGCCACAATGTCGGCCCGGGGCTTCATCACGTCCTCGACGCGAAGGTTCTGGAAGGCGCGGGCCTGGCTCACCAGCTCTCCCGCGCTTTCGGTTTCCGGCTCGGGCCCCCCGGCGCCCGCCGCTTCGGCGGCGTTCCGGCGGAACAGATCGACGAAGGCCATCAGCCCCCGTCGCCGGCCCGGGCCGGGCCTACTTGATGGATCAGGGTCAGTCATGCTCTCCCTCACTGGCCTCGTAGGGGTCGGGGACCCCCAGTCCGGCCAGGATGACGCGCTCGAGGCCCTCCATGGCCTCCGCCTCATCTTCGCTCATGTGGTCGTATCCGAGAAGGTGCAACACGCCATGCACGACCAGGTGCTGCAGATGGTGGCCCAGCGGCTTGCCCTGCTCGCCCGCTTCCCGCGCGCAGACGCCGAACGCCAGCGCCACATCCCCCAGGTGCTTCTCGGGATTGGTCGGCGCCGGGAACGACAGCACGTTGGTGGGCGCGTCCTTGCTCCGGAAACGGGCGTTCAGGTCGCGCACCGCCGCATCGTCGGTGAGCAACAGGGTCACGCCCTCACCGTCCGCCCCTTCGCTGTCCAGGGCGGCCTGGGCGGCGGCGCGGGTCAGGGCCTCCGCCTCCGGCAGCGCCGTGGTCCACACGGCGTCCTCGATCTCGATGTCGATCAAACCGTCCGTCCGCGACGGGCCGCATCGGCGTCGTAGGCGCGGACGATCCGCTCCACCAGCGGGTGGCGGACCACGTCCTCGGACGAGAAGCGGGTGACGCCGATGCCCTTGACGCCCTCCAGCAGCCCCACGGCGTGGGCAAGGCCGGAATCGGCGGGGTTCGGCAGGTCGATCTGGGTGGGATCGCCCGTGACGGCCATGCGCGATCCCTCGCCAATGCGGGTCAGCACCATCTTCATCTGGGCGCGGCTGGCGTTCTGCGCCTCGTCGACGATCACGAAGGCATGGCTGAGGGTGCGGCCGCGCAGGAAGGCGATGGGAGCGACCTCGATCTCGCCCTTCTCCCGCCGGCGGCGCAGCTGCTCGGCGCCCAGGATGTCCGTCAGCGCCTCCCACACCGGCGCCATATAGGGGTCGACCTTCTCGTTCATGTCGCCGGGCAGGAAGCCGAGTCGCTCGCCCGCCTCGACGGCGGGGCGGGAGACGATCAGCCGGTCGACGGCGCCCTGCAGCAGCATGCCGGCCCCGTGGGCCACCGCCAGGAAGGTCTTGCCGGTGCCGGCGGGGCCCAGGCCGAACACCAGTTCGCATTCGGCCAGGGCCGGGTGGTAGGGGGCGTGGGGGGCGGTCTTGGGCGCCACCTGACCGCGCCGACCGACCGGCAGGTTGCTGGTCCCCGGCGCGGCGGGGCCGGCCCGGGCCTGGCCGATGGCGACGCGCACGTCGGCCTCGGCCACCTCGAGCCCGCGGTCGGCGCGGTCGGCGATCGCCTGGACGGCGCGTTTGGCCTGGCCGCGGCTCTTGGCGTCGCCGCTCAGCGACACCCCGCCGCCAGGCGTCTCCACAAGCACGCCGAACGCGTCCTCGATCAGCGCCGCGTGGCGGCTGTTCAGGCCGGCGACGGCGCGGACCGCGTCGTCGGACAGGGCGATGAATTCAGGTGCGCGGCTCAAGCCGTCTCCAGTTCCCCAAGGAGGGCGCCGGACAGACTGTTCCGTGCGCCGCTTTCAACCTTCACAGGAACGATCTCGCCGATCAGTCGATCCGGCGCGGTGACGTGCACGGACTGCAAATAGGGGCTGCGCCCGATCAACTGGCCCGCATGGCGGCCAGGTTTCTCGAACAGGACCGGCAAGGTTCGGCCGACCTGGGCGGTGTTGAAGGCGGCCTGTTGCGCCTCAAGCAGCTCCTGCAGGCGGCGCAGGCGCTCGTCCTTCACCTCCTCCGCCACCTGGCCCGGCATGGCGGCGGCGGGCGTGCCGGGGCGACGGGAATATTTGAACGAGAAGCAGGAGGCGTAGCCGACCTCGCGCACGAGCTGCAGGGTGGCCTCGAAGTCGCTGTCCCGCTCGCCGGGGAAGCCGACGATGAAGTCCCCCGAGATGGCGATGTCGGGACGGGCCGCGCGTACCTTCTCGATCACCCGCAGATAGCTCTCGGCGGTGTGCGCGCGGTTCATGGCCCGCAGGATCTTGTCCGACCCGGCCTGCACCGGCAGGTGCAGGTACGGCATCAGCTCCGCCACCTCGGCGTGGGCGGCGATCAGCGCCTCGTCCATGTCCCGCGGGTGGCTGGTGGTGTAGCGGATGCGGTCCAGGCCCGGGATCTTCGCCAGCCGCCGGACAAGCCCGGCAAGGCCGCCTTCACCGTCGTAGGCGTTGACGTTCTGACCCAGCAGCGTGACCTCGCGCACGCCCTTCTCGGCCAGGGCCCGGGCCTCGGCTTCGATGGCCTCGGCGGGCCGGCTCCATTCGCCCCCGCGAGTGTAGGGAACGACGCAGAAGGTGCAGAACTTGTCGCAGCCCTCCTGCACGGTGAGGAAGGCCGTGACCCCCGTCGGGCGGCGGTCGGTGGACAGGACATCGAACTTCTCGTCGGGCGCGAAGTCGGCGGCGAGCCGCTCGCCCCGGGCCCGGTGGGCGCGGGCGATCAGCTCGGGCAGCTGGTGATAGGCCTGGGGCCCGACGACGAGGTCCACCGCCGGTTGCCGGCGCATGATCTCCTCGCCCTCGGCCTGGGCGACGCAGCCGGCCACGGCGATGGTCATGCCCTGGCCCTCGGCCTGCCGGGCCTCCTTCATCCGCCGGATCTGACCCAGTTCGGAATAGACCTTTTCGGTGGCCTTCTCGCGGATATGGCAGGTGTTCAGCACCACCAGGTCGGCGCCCGACGGATCGTCCGTCATGCCATAGCCGAACGGCGCAAGGACATCGGCCATGCGCTCGCTGTCATAGACGTTCATCTGACAGCCGTAGGTCTTGATGTAGAGGCGCTTGGCGGGCGCAGGCTCGGACATGGCGGGCGTTATGGGGTCCCGCACGACGCCGCGCAAGTTTCGGTCCCGGAAGAGGCCAGCAGCCTCAGTCCTCGATGGGCATGCCGTAGAGTTCGAGACGGTGATCCACCAGCCGATAGCCGAGCTTGCGGGCGATCGCTTCCTGCAGGGCCTCAATCTCGTCGTCGACGAACTCCACCACCTTGCCGGTCTTCATGTCGATGAGATGGTCGTGGTGGTCGTCGGTGTGCTCCTCGTAGCGGGAGCGGCCGTCCCGGAAGTCGAGGCGGTCGATGATGCCGGCCTCCTCGAACAGGCGCACCGTGCGGTAGACGGTTGCGATGGAGATGTGCGGGTCCACGGCGTGAGCGCGGCGGTGCAGTTCCTCGACGTCCGGGTGGTCGCTGGAGGCGGAGAGCACCCGCGCGATGACCCGGCGCTGCTCGGTCATGCGCATGCCCTTTTCGACGCAGAGCCTTTCGATGCGGTCCGACACGGAGCCTCCAATTCCTTTGACGCTAGGATAGGTCTAGTGGCCTTGGGTTCCAAGGTCGAGACGCATGACCAGGGCGTCCACATGACCGGCTTGTCCGCGGTCGTAATAGCCCCGCCGCAGCCCCGCCCTTTCAAATCCGAGGCCCTCGTAGAGCGCCACCGCGGGGGCGTTGTCGACGCCCACTTCCAGGAAGGCCGTCTCGGCGCCGCAGGCACGGGCGGCGCCGAGGGCGGCCACCATCAAGGCCTGGGCGATCCCACGGCGGCGCGCCTGCGGCGCGACCGCAATGGTGAGGATCTCAGCCTCGCCGGCCAGGGCCCGGCACACGACGAAACCGTCTGGATCGTCATTCCCCGCCATGAGGGCGAAGACGCCCTCGCCAGCTAGCACCTCTTCCAGCGCCGCCTGGCCCCATGGCCGGTCGAAGGCCTGGGCGTGGACCTGCGCCATCGCGGGCGCATCGGCGGCGTCGGCGCTGCGGAGGTTCATTCCGGCGAGCGGCCGCCCGGCAGCTTGGCGTCGGGGGCGCGCAGGTAGAGGGGCTTGAGCGGCGCCGGCTCGCGGGCCGCCGCCAGGGCGGCCACCTTGCGGGCGTCGCAGCCCTCTGGCGTCAGTCCTCCGGCGCCGGGCGCCGCATGCGCCAGCAGCGGGGCGCCGGAGCCCACCAGGGTGAGCGGCCGGCCGCAGACGATCTCCTTGAGCCGCTCCCCGGCGGCGGGGACCGGCAGCACCTCCGGCGCCGTCAGCGCCGCGCCGCCATTGAAGACCTGCAGGTAGACCTGCTCCCGGCGCGCGTCGAGCACGGCGGCCACCAGGCCGTCCGCCTCGGCGGCCAGGGCTTCCAGCGCGCCCACGGGCGCTGTCTGGGCGCCCAGGGCGGCGGCCAGACCCTTGGCGAAGGCCACCCCGACGCGCAGGCCAGTGAACGAGCCCGGGCCGACGGTGGCGCCGATGCGCTGGAGGCTGGAGAACGGCAGGCCGGCCTCGGCCATCACCGCCTGCGCCATGGGCGCGAGACGCTCCTGGTGACCCCGGGCCATGGCCTCGGAGCGGTGCGCCAGGACGCGGTCGCCGTCGAGCACGGCCACCGAGCAGGCGTTCAGGCAGGTGTCGAGCCCCAGGACGATCATGTGGCCCGGTTAGCGGATCGGCGAAGCGGCGGGAAGGCTAGCCGAGCGTTTGTTCCACCCGGGTCACTTCCGGGACGTAGTGCTTCAGCATGTTCTCGACCCCGGCCTTGAGGGTGGCGGTCGAGGAGGGGCAGCCCGAACAGGCGCCGCGCATGTTGAGCCACACCACGCCGGTGTCGGGCTCGAACTTGTGGAACAGGATGTCGCCGCCGTCCTGGGCCACGGCCGGGCGGATGCGGCTGTCGAGGAGGTCCTTGATCTCGGCGACGATCTGGGCGGTTTCGCCTTCGTAGACGCCTTCGTCATGGCCCCCGGCCGCCTCGCCCTCGTCCGCGAACAGCGGGCGGCCCGCGGTGAAGTGGTCCATGATCGCCGCCAGCACCGGCGCCTTCAGGTGCGGCCAGTCGAAGGACGGATGCTTGCCGACGGTGATGAAGTCGGGACCGAAGAACACCCGCTGGACGCCCTCGATGTCGAAGATGTCGGAGGCCAGGGGCGAGACCTGGGCCTCGTCGATGGAGCGGAAGTCCCGCGTGCCGTCCCCCAGCACCGTGCGGCCGGGCAGGAACTTCAGCACCTCGGGATTGGGCGTGGCTTCGGTCTGGATGAACATGGGCCAGATGTGGCCTCGCGCGGCGGCCGGTGCAAGTTCCGACGCCTAAGCCAGGTCGGCGATCTCCTCGTCGGTGAGATCGCCAGGCACGATGGTCACCGGCAGCTTGCGCTCACCCCATTTGGCGCCGTCCTTGACGATGGAGGAGACAAGCGGCCCCGGGCCTCGCCCGCCCACGGCGGCGGCCACCACCAGGATCTTGATGGCCGGATCGTCGGCCAGCACCTGACGCAGGGCGGCTCGGACGCTGTCCGCGTTCTTGATCAGGAACTCGGGCGCGACGCCGGTCTCCGCAAGGACGAACTCGGCGGCCTCCTGTAGCGAGGCCTCGGCCTCCTCACGCTGCTGGCGCTCGATCTCGTCGCGCACTCCCGACCAGTGCTCGAACACCGCCGGCTCGATCACCTTCAGCAGGGCCACGTGCCCGCCGGTCGAGCGGGCGCGCCGACAGGCGAAGCTTAGGGCCGCCTGGAACTCGGGCGTGTCGTCCGCGACGACCAGGAACTTGCGCTGGCTGGTGCTCATGGGGCGGAACCCTGGCGTGGGGCGGGAGCGGAGGCAAGCGGCCCGCGCTCCCCTGGGGCGGTCAGCCCGCCCAGAAGCCCACGAGCCGCTTGACGTCGGCCACCACCGGGACGGCGATCTCCCGGGCCCGGAGGGCGCCGTCGGCGAGGACGCGGTCGATCTCCGCGGGGTCGGCCAGAAGCCGCCGCATCTCATCGCCGATGGGCGCCATCACCGAGACGGCAAGCTCGGCCAACTTGGGCTTGAAGGCGCCGAAGCCCTGGCCGGCGTACTCGGTCAGCACCTCGGCGTCGGTCTTGCCCGCGAGGGCGGCGTAGATGCCGACCAGGTTGCGGGCTTCGGCCCGGCCCTCCAGGCCCTCCACGGTTTCCGGCAGCGGGTCGGGATCGGTGCGCGCCTTGCGCACCTTGGCGGCGATGGCGTCGGCGTCGTCGGTGAGGTTGATCCGCGACTGGTCGGACGGGTCGGACTTGGACATCTTCGCCGTTCCGTCCCGCAGGCTCATCACCCGCGCGCCGGGGCCCTGAGTGAGCGGCTCGGGCAGGGGGAAGAAGCCGGGCGCGCCGAAGTCGTTGTTGAACTTCTGGGCGATGTCGCGGGTCAGCTCCAGGTGCTGCTTCTGGTCGTCGCCCACGGGAACGTGGGTGGCCTTGTAGACAAGGATATCGGCGGCCTGCAGCACCGGGTAGGTGTAGAGCCCGACGCTCGAGCGCTCCTTGTGCTTGCCGCTCTTCTCCTTGAACTGGGTCATCCGGTCCAGCCAGCCGAGGCGGGCGACGCAGTTGAACACCCAGGCCAGTTCGGCGTGCTCGGGCACTGCCGACTGGGCGAAGATGGCGGCCACCTTGGGGTCCAGACCGGTGGCGAGGTAGGCGGCGGCGATCTCCCGCACCTGCTGCTTCAGCTTCGACGGCTCCTGCCACACCGTGATCGCATGCATGTCGGCCACGAAGATGAAGGTGGGCTGTTCATGCTGGAGCCTGGCGAACTTGGCGAGGGCGCCGAGGTAGTTGCCCAGGTGCAGGTCGCCCGAGGGCTGGACGCCCGAGAGCACGCGCTGGGGGCCCGCGTAGGGGGCGGGAGCTTGGTCGGTCATGATCGGATCGGCTTCTGACGGAAAGGGACGTGCGGGCGCAGGGCCCAGGCTAACGGGTCTTCAGCGGCCAAGAGCCGCCATCGGGCTCAGGGCCGCCATCGCCAGCTGTTGCGGGTCCGCGTCGTCATGGGTGCGAGCGATACGGCCTGGGGGACATCAGGGCAAGTCCGCGGTGGCCGGCGGATCGCCGCGGCGACGACGGAAGGCCCCCCTGGCCTCGGCCGGGGTCACGCCTCCGGACGCGAACAGCAGCACCGGATAGAGCAGCAGGCCGAAAGCCGAGACCCCGAGGATGGAAAGCTCCTTGGCCGCGCCGGGCGCCATCATGCCCACCAGGCCTTCGATCTGCGGGCGAAGGTGATTGAGGCCCACCAGCAACAGGCCGAGGGCGGCGCTGGCGATGATGACCCGGATGATCTTGCCCGACGCGCGCGGCGAGGGACGCCAGACGTTCCGGCGGGTGAGGGCCAGCCACATCTGCAGGACCGTGATCCAGGCCGCGGTCGAAGTGGCGATGGCCACACCGATGAAGCCGATCGTCCAGAAGAGGCTGACGCCGAGGACGATATTCACCGCCACGGAGATCAGCGAGAAACGCATCGGGGTGCGGGTGTCCTGCCGGGCGAAGAAGGCCGGTTGCAGGATGCGCAGCAGGACGAAGGCAGGCACGCCCCAGCCGTAGTGGAACAACAGGGCTCCTGTGCGGGCCGCATCGGCGGCCGTGAACTCGCCCCGGGTGAAGAAGCCGTCGATCAGCCACACCGGCAGGGCCATGAGCGCCGCGGCGGCGGGCAGGCTGAGCGCCAGGGCGAAGACCACGCCCTGATCCATGGCGCCCTGGGCGTCGGCGTGGTCGCCCTTCTGAAGGGATTGCGAAAGGCGGGGCAGCAGGGCGACGCCGATGGCCACGCCCACCAGGCTCATGGGCAGCTGGTAGAGCCGGTCGGCGACGGTCATCCAGACGCGCATGCCGGCGATCTGGGAGGCCAGGATACCGGAGATGAAGATGTTGATCTGGGTGGCGCTATTGGCCACCGCCGCAGGCACTGCGAGCCTGATGAGCTCCTTCATCTCGGACGTCAGCCGCGGGCGTACGAGCCGCAGGCGCGCGCCGCTGCGGCGGGCGCCCCACCAGCAGATCGCAGCCTGGCCGATACCCGCCAGCACCACACCGCCCGAGGCCCACCAGGCCGCCCGCACCGGGTCCGTCTGCGGCAGGACCATGGCCAGCATGACCACATTGAGGATGGTGGGATAGGCGGCCGAGACAATGAACCGGCCGTGGGCGTTCAGGACGCCGGAGAACAGCGCCGCCAGGGCCATGCACGGCAGGTACGGCATGGTCACCTGGGTCAGCATCCAGGCGAGGCGGAACTTCTCAGGCTGGTCCGCATATCCCGGGTTGATGACGTACATCAGCCAGGGCATCGACAGCTGGGCGGCCAGCATGACCGCCACCGTAGCCACCGCCACCGTGGCTGCGGCATCGGCGGCGAAGCGGTCGGCATCGGCCTCCCCGTCGGCCGCCAGCTTGCGCGAATACATCGGCACGAAGGCCGCCGCGAACGCGCCCTCGGCGAAGATCCGCCGGAACAGGTTCGGGAAGGCCAGCGCCGTATAGTAGGCGTCGGCGGCGATGGTCTGGCTGGCCCCCAGCCGGGCGGTGACCACGAGGTCCCGCGCCAGCCCCATGACCCGGCTGACGAGGGTCAGCCCCGCGAAGATCGCCGAGGAGCGGATGAGGCCGCCGCGCTTCGGGGTCGGGTTGCTCGCGGGATTGTCGGTCACGTCGCCGTTGGTCGGCTGAGTGGGGCCTGCCGTCAAGCTCGGGGGCGCTTCGGCGGCTTGCCGGTCTTGGCGGGCGGCGGCCCCCTGCGCGGCCCCCGGTCCTCGTGGGGCTTCCGCGGGTTATGGGCGTTGGAGCCGCCCTTGCGGTGCGGCGGACCCTTGCCGGCAGGACGGGGGCGCGGCGGCGGGCGCTCGCCGGGCGGGCCGGCAGGCTCGACGCGCATCTCGGCCTTGTCGTTCGCCGCCACCGCCTCACGGAACCGCCCCTCCGCCTCGGGACTGATCTCGAACCGGGTCTCGCGGTCAAAGATGCGGATCTGGCCGATGTCCTTCTTGGTGACGTGGCCCAACCGGCAGATCAACGGGACCAGCCACTTGGGGTCGGCGTTCTTGCTTCGGCCGACAGGCAGGCGGAACCAGACGCCGTCGCCCATCTCCACGTTCTGCTGGCGCTCCCGGGGGGCGCGATCCTGACGCTCTCCGCGCTGCGGCCGGTCGGGGACGTCGAACATCTCCTCGGGCTCGGGCAGGCGGGCGCGGTAGAGACGCACCAGAGCCGCGGCGACGGCCTCCGGCGCGCGGCCTTCCAGCACCTTGCGGGCCAGCGCCAGGTCCTCGTCCGACGGCGCATCGGTGAGGATCGGATCCTCCAGCATCCGCATCTGGTCGCGTTCGCGGATCTCCTCGGCCGTGGGCGCGCCGGACCACTGCGCCTCGACCCCGGCGGAAGCCAGCAGCATCTCGGCCTTGCGGCGGCGGGTGTAGGGGACCACCAGGACCGAAACGCCCTTGCGGCCGGCCCGGCCGGTGCGGCCCGAGCGGTGCAGCAGGGCGGCCTTGTTCACCGGCAGCTCGGCGTGGATCACCAGGCCCAGGTCCGGCAGGTCGAGGCCACGGGCGGCGACATCGGTGGCCACACAGGCGCGGGCGTGACCGTCGCGCAGCGACTGCAGGGCGTCGGAACGCTCCTTCTGGCCCATCTCGCCTGACAGGGCGACCACCGGGAAACCGCGCTCGCGCAGGGCGCCGTAGAGGTGGCGCACCGCCTCCCGAGTGGCGCAGAAGATCAGGGCGCTGGGAGACTCGAAGTAGCGCAGGATGTTGACGACGGCGTTCTCGAGCTCGTTCGGCGCCACGCGGACGGCGCGATACTCGATGTCGCCGTGCGGCTCGTCCCGGCGGACCGTGTCGATGCGCACAGCGTCGGTCTGGTAGCGGCGGGCCAGGGCCACGATGTCCTTCGCCAGGGTGGCCGAGAACAGGAAGGTCCGGCGGCCGGGCGGGGTGGCGTCGAGGATCTCTTCGAGGTCCTCACGGAAGCCCAGGTCGAGCATCTCGTCGGCCTCGTCGAGGACGACCACCTTCAGAGCCGACAGGTCGAGGTTGCCGCGCTCCAGATGGTCGCGCAGGCGGCCCGGCGTGCCGACGACCCAGTGGCAGCCGCCGGACAGGGCCCGTTGCTCGCGGCGGGCGTCCATGCCGCCAACGCAGGTGACGATCCGCGCCCCGGCCTCGGCGTAAAGCCACTCGAGCTCACGGGCGACCTGCAGGGCGAGCTCGCGGGTGGGCGCGATCGCCAGGCCAAGCGGCAGGCCCGGCGCCGGCAGGCGCTCGGCGTCGTCCAGCAGGACGGGGGCGGCGGCCAGGCCGAAGGCCACGGTCTTGCCGGAGCCGGTCTGGGCGGAGACCAGCAGGTCGCGGCCCGACTCGGCCTCGAGGACGGCGGCCTGTACGGGCGTGGGCTCGGCGTAACCGCGCGCGGCTAGGGCCCGGCTCAGCGCCGGGTGGGTATCTGGAAACGGCATATTGGTCCTTTTAACGCGCGACGCTGGCTCGCGCGCGCTGCAGATTGGCGCGCCTGGCCTGGCCGGTTTCGGCCTCGGCTTCGGTAAGCGCGTTGAGGAGGGCGGCTTTCAGGGCGTTGCCCTTGCGCGCATCAGTGAGTTTCCGGCCCTCGGCGTCCACCACGTAGAAGGCGTCCACCGCCCGCTCGCCGTAGCCGTCGATGTGGGCCGACAGGATCGACAGCCCGGCGTCGGAGATCTTCCGCGCCAGAGCGGCCAACAGGCCCGGCCGGTCGCGGCCCGAGGCCTCCACCACGGTCGAGGTCTCGGAAGCCTCATTGTCGAGCATGACAGTGGGCGTGATGGCGAAGGCGGCGGCGCGGCCCAGATCCTGGACCTTTCGGCTCTCCCGAGCGTGCGGCTCGCCCCGAGCGGCCGCGGCGAGGGCCTCCGCCAGGCGCGGCAGGGCGCGTGGGTCCTCGACGCCGAATGGCGCCCCGGTGACGTCCTGCACATAGAAGACGTCCAGGGCCTGGCCAGCGCGGGAGGTGAACACCCGGGCGCCCACCACATTGGCCCCGGCGGCGGTGATCTCGGCGGCGAGATCGACGAACAGGCGCGGCCGGTCGGCGGCGGCCACCACCACCTCGGCGGCGTTGAGGTCGGCGCGGACACGGCCCTCGGCCGCCGCGCCCGTCCCTGCGGCCTGGGCGAGGCGCGCGTGGGCAAGGATCTCGGCGGCGGTGAAGGCGGTGAAGTAGGCGTCCTCCATGGCGTCGGCCCAGGGCTCGGCGCCGGGATCCGACTTGGCCAGGGCGACCCGGGCGTCGTAGGCGGCGTTCTCCTGGTACCGCTTGAGGGCGGCGGCGGCGTCCGAGCCCCGGCCGCCGCGGAACACCGCCTCGGTGGCGGTGTAGAGCTCGCGCATCAGCTGGCCCTTCCAGCCGTTCCACACACCGGGCCCCACGGCGCGGATGTCGGCCACGGTGAGCACCAGCAGCAGGCGGAGGCGCTCGGGGCTCTGAACGATGCGGGCGAAGTCGGCCACCGTGCGCGGATCGGAGACGTCCCGCTTCTGGGCGTAGTCGCTCATCACCAGGTGATGCTCGACCAGCCAGGCCACCAACTCGATCTTCGAGCGCTCAAGGCCCAGCCGCTCGCAGGCCTGGCGCGCGGCCCGGGCGCCGGCCACTTCCTGACCGCCCGCCCCGCCCTTGCCGGTGTCGTGCAGCAGCATGGCCAGGAACAGGGCTTCGCGGTCGGCGATCAGCGGCATGATCTGCACGGCCAGCGGATGGTCGTCGGCAAGGCGGCCGGCGGCGATGTCGGCGATCACCCCGACGGCGCGCAGGGTGTGCTCGTCCACCGTGTACGAGTGGTACATGTTGAACTGCATCTGGGCGACGATCCGGCCCCATTCGGGGACGAAGCGGCCCAGCACGCCCGTCTCGTTCATCAGCGCCAGGGTGGTGCGCGGGTCCCGTCCCCTGGCCAGGATGTCGAGGAACACCTTGGCGGCGGTGGGGTCGCGGCGGACGGCCGAGGTGATCAGGCCCGTGGCCCGAGAGGCGGCGGTGAAGGCGTCCGGGTGCAGGTCGAGGTTGCGCTGGTCGGCGATGCGGAACAGGCGCAGCAGGTTCACCGGGTCCTTGCGGAAGATGTCCGGGTCCACCACCAGCCGGCCGCCCACCTCGTGGAAGCCGGGCTCGTCCAGCGGCCTGCGCTTGGCCGCGCGGCCCGGGATGAACCGGCTGATCCCCCGCGGCGCGGTCTTGACGCGGTCGGCCTCCAGCTTGGCGGCGAAGACCCGGGTGAGCGAGCCCACTTCCTTGGCGAACAGGAAATAGCGCCGCATGAAGCGCTCGACAGCCGGGGCGTCGCCCCGGTCGCCATAGCCCATGCGGCGGGCCAGTTCCGGCTGCAGGTCGAAGGTCAGCCGCTCTTCCGGGCGGCCGGTGGCGAAGTGGAGGTGGCAGCGCACCGCCCACAGGAAGTCGAGGGCGTGGATGAAGGTGGACACCTCGCGCCGGTCGAAGATGTCCAGCTGCATCACCTTTTCCATGCTTTCGCCGGGATGCAGGTACTGGGCGATCCAGAACAGGGTGTTGAGGTCGCGCAGGCCGCCCTTGCCCTCCTTGACGTTGGGCTCGACCATGTAGCGGCTGGCTCCGGCGCGTTCGTGGCGCTCGTCCCGCTCCTTCAGCTTGGCCGCGACGAACTCGGCGCCCGTGCCCTTCACCACCTCGTCGCGGAAGCGGTTGACCAAGTCTTCGGCCAGGCTCTCGTCGCCGGTGAGCCGCCGGGCCTCGAGGATCGAGGTGCGGATGGTGAAGTCCTCTCGGGAGAGCTTCAGGCACTCCTCGATGGTCCGCGAGGCATGTCCGACTTTGAAGCCCAGGTCCCACAGGGCGTAGAGCATGTACTCGATGACGCTCTCGGTGTGGGCCGTCTGCTTGTAGGGCCGCACGAAGAGCAGGTCGATGTCGGAGAATGGCGCCAGGGTCCCGCGCCCGTAGCCGCCCACCGCCATCAGCGCGAGGCGCTCGCCCTCGGTGGGGTTGCGGGCCCGGAAGACGTGGACGGTGGTGAAGTCGTAAAGCGCCGAAACCACCTGGTCGGTGACGCCTGAAAGCAGACGCGCGGTCTCGATGCCGCCCGCCCCGTTCTCCAGCCGCTCCTTGGCGATCATCCGTCCCCGGAAGAGCGCGCCCTTCAGGATTTCCAGCGCCGCCGCCCGCTGGGCGGCCTCATCGCCGGAGTACTGCAGCGCGGCCGCCGAGAGCTGGCTGCGCAGCTTCACGCCGTCGACGACGTATTCCAGGCGGGTGGGTTTGAGGCGGGGGGGCATGTGCGGGCTGATATAGTCGATCTAGAGCGTCCGCGCCTGCGGCGCGATACGCGACCAGAAAGTCTCCAGCCGCGGGCGGAACGCCGCGTAGGACCAGTCGGCGGCGGTGACTGCAGCGGCGTCCAGTACGGCCTGCAGCCGCCGACCACCGGCCGCGACCACGTCGGCGGCCTGCGCCAACGCATCGGCGGCCGCCTCGCAGTCCTCCTCCGGCGCCCAGAAGCCGTTGTCGGGACTGGCGAAGTCTCCGCCGCCGACGGATTTGAACCCCGCGACGACGCAACCCGACGCCATGGCCTCGAGCGGCGTCAGCCCCACGGCCTCCTGGCGCCCCAGCGCCAGGAAGAGCGTCGAAGATCCCATGGCTTCGGCGACGGCCGCCTCCGGGGCGTTCTCGAGCGCGATCCAAGGAAGGTCGGCATGGCGGGGATGGCGTCGCTGCAGCAGGGCGCGGATCACCGAGGCCTCGCCAGGGCGCTTGCGCGGGATATGGACGACCCCAGGCCGACGCGCGGCGGCCGGTCGGAATACGCGTTCGTCGGCGAAGCAGTGCACCAGCTCGACATCGGCCTCGGGGAAGTCGCGCCGGATTGCAGCGACTACGCGCGGGCCAACGCCGATGAATGCCGGGAACCGCCCAGACGGGAAGCCGCGCACGGCGTCATGGCTCAGGGCGACCAGATTGAGGTGGCTCTGGCAGAAGATCACAACGCGGTTGGTCAGCCCAGCCACGTGGGCGATGGCGTTGGGCGCATCCTCCGGCAGGACCAGTACGTCGTCGGGCCGGAAGTGGGTCGCAATCTCCACAGGGCAGCTATGCGCGAGCCACGTGGGCGCCGCAGCCTGGGTGTTCAGCCAGAGCACCGCATCGAAGCCGAGTTCCCGCAGCGTCTCCACGTGCCGCACGATCATCTTCAGCCCGCCGGTGATCTTCTCACCGGCCGGGAACGCGAGATAGATGATCCTGCTCATGTCCTCCGAGTAGGAGAGCCCGGAGCGACCGGCAAGCCTTCGCCGTGGTGGGGCGTTACGCCAGCAGGCCCTTGAGCCGATAGAGGGCGTCCATCGCCTCGCGCGGGCTCATGCCGTCGATGTCCAGGGCCTCCAGGGCCTCCTCGACCTTCGAGGGGCCGTACTTGGCCTCGGGCTCAGCCACCGCCGCGAACAGGGGCAGGTCCTCGAGGTGCGCGGGCGCGCCCGCCTCACGCTCCAACCGTTCAAGCACCTGCTTGGCCCGGGCCACCACCGCGGGCGGCACGCCAGCCAGCTTGGCCACCTGCACGCCGTAGCTGCGGTCCGCAGGACCGGGGCCGGCCTCGTGCAGGAAGATCAGGTCACCGTTCCACTCCTTGGCCTTCAGGGACAGGTTGGAGACGTAGGCCAGCCGATCCTCGAGCACGGCAAGCTCGTGGTAGTGCGTCGCGAACAACGCCCGGCAGCGGTTGGTCTCGTGCAGCTGCTCGACGCAGGCCCAGGCGATAGCCAGGCCGTCGTAGGTGGCTGTGCCGCGGCCGATCTCGTCGAGGATCACCAGGCTGCGCGGGGTGGCCTGGGTGAGGATGGCGGCGGTCTCCACCATCTCCAGCATGAAGGTCGAACGCCCCCGGGCCAGGTCGTCGCCGGCTCCCACGCGGCTGAACAGCCGGTCCACGACTCCGATGCGCAGGCGCTTGGCCGGCACGAAGCAGCCCGCCTGGGCGAGTACGGCCAGGAGGGCGTTCTGGCGCAGGAAGGTCGACTTACCGGCCATGTTCGGTCCGGTGACGATAGAGAGGCGTGCGCCCGCCACGCCCGCCCCATCCAGGCGGCAGTCATTGGGCGTGAAGGCCTCACCCGCCCGACGCACCGCGGCCTCGACCACCGGATGGCGCGCCGCTTCGGCCTCGAAGGCGGTGGAGCGGTCGACCACGGGACGGCTGGCGCCCACGTCCTCGGCCCATTCCGCCAGGCCCGCGGCCACGTCGAGCCGGGCGGCGGCCTCGGCTGCGGCCTGGATGTCGGTGGCGACGGCGATGGCCGCGTCCCGCCAGGCCTCGAATGTGTCGAGTTCGATGGCCAGGGCCCGCTCGGCCGCCTGGGCGATCCGGGCGTCCAGCTCGGCCAGCTCCACCGTCGTGAAGCGCACCTGGTTAGCCAGCGTCTGGCGGTGGATGAAGGTGGCGTTCAGCGGCGGCTGCATCAGCGGCTCGGCCGCCTTGGCGGTGCATTCCACGAAATAGCCCAGCACGGCGTTGTGCCGGACCTTCAGGGCGACGCCGCTTTCGCTGGCCAACCGGGCTTCCAACGCGGCGACCACCCGGCGGCTGTCGTCGCGCAGGGCCCTGGCCTGGTCGAGTTCAGGACGCACGCCGTCCGCCACGAAGCCGCCGTCCCGGGCCAGGGCCGGAAGGTCGGCCCCGAGTCCGGCCACCAGCAGGTCACGGAAGGCGGCAAGGTCCGGCCGGCGCGACAGGTCGAGGGCGGCCACGGCCTCGGCAAGCTCAGCCGGCAGCTCCACCAGCGGGTTGGCTCCGGCGAACAGCCCCGCCACGGCGTCGGCGGTGGTCAGGCCGTCGCGCAGGGCGCCCAGGTCGCGCGGACCGCCCCGGCCCAAGGCCAGACGCGACAGGCCTCGGGCCATGTCCGGCAGGCGCTGCAGACATTCGCGCAGCCTTTGCCGCGTCGGCCGCGCCTCGCAGAACCAGGCGACGGCGTCGAGGCGGGCGTCGATGGCGGCGGGGTCCAGCAGCGGCCGGGCCAGGCGGGCGGCCAGCAGGCGGGCGCCGGGCGCGGTGACGGTCCTGTCGATGGCGGCCAGCAGAGAGCCGTCGCGTGAGCCGGACGTGGCGCGCTCGATCTCCAGGCTGTTGCGGGTGGCCGGGTCGATGACCATGACGTCGGCCTCGCCGGCCCTGCGCGGCGGCGACAGGGCCGGGCCCTTGCCGGCCTGGGTGGTCTCCAGGTGGGCCGCGATCAGGCCGAGGGCCGAAACCTCGGCGCCGGAGAGCTGGCCGAAGCCGTCCAGGGTCTCCACGCCGTACAGCCGCTTCAGCCGGGTTTCCGAGGCGGACGGCTCGGCCAGGGCGGACGGCAGGGGCTGGACGAAGCCGCCCGCGGCCTTCAGGGCGGCGTTCACCGCCTCGTCGGAGAACAGCCGGTCGGGGACCAGGATCTCGGAGGGACCCAGGGCGGCCAGGGTCGAGGCCAGGCCCGGAACGGTGACCGCCATGCACTCCACCTCCCCGGTGGAGAGTTCCACGCTGGCGACGGCGGCGGCGCCGGCCCGCACGGAGATGGCGGCCAGCCGGTTGGCGCCCCGGGCGTCCAGCAGTCCGTCCTCGGTGAGCGTGCCGGGGGTGACCACGCGCACCACGTCCCGTCGCACCACGGCCTTGGAGCCGCGCTTCTTGGCCTCCGCCGGGTCCTCCAGCTGCTCGCACAGGGCCACCTTGAAGCCGGCGCGCACCAGTTTGGCGAGATAGGCCTCCATGGCATGGGCCGGCACCCCGGCCATGGGGATCGGCTGGCCGGCGTGCTGGCCGCGGGCTGTGAGCGTGATGCCGAGCGCGGCCGCGGCCTTCTGGGCGTCCTCGAAGAACAGCTCGTAGAAGTCGCCCATGCGGAAGAACACCAGCGCGTCGGGCTGGCGCGCCTTGGCGTCGAAGAACTGCGCCATGACCGGCGAGGCGCCGGCGGCGGGATCGGGGACAGCGGTGGGGGCAGGGGCGTTCATAGGTTGCGCGGACGTTAACGAATGGCCTTGAGTCCCGCGACCCCTTGAAGCCGCCCCGATGCGCGCCAAGCTGTGGATGGATGCCGCAGCCCGCCCTCGCGCCCGCCCATGTGGTCTTTCCCGCCGGCCCTTCCGACGCCGAGGCCCTGGCCCATGTCCACGTCGCCTCCTGGCGCGAGACCTACAGGGGCCTTTTGCCGGACGCCTACCTCGACCGCATGAGCGAGGCTGTGTTCGCCCATCGGTTCCGGCGCCAGCTGGAAGCGGGAGACGGGATCACCCTGGCGTTGGCGGACCGCACCGGCCTGGTCGGCTATGCCCAGGCCGGCCCATCGCGGCGGGGACGGCCCGGCGAAGGCGAGATCAGCGTCCTCTACCTGCTGCGACGGGCGCAGAGCCGCGGCCTTGGCCGGGAGTTGCTCACCGCCGCCGCGCGAACCCTGGCCGCCCAGGGCGCCGTATCGCTGATGATCTCGGTCCTGCGCGAGAATCTTCCCGCCCGCGGCTTCTACGAGCATCTGGGCGGACTGGCTGAAACCGAACGCCGCGAGCCGGGACCCGGCGGGACCCTGCTCTGGGAGGTGGCCTACCGCTGGCCCGACATCCGCCAGCTGATCGGCTGATCCGCCCGCAGGGCCGCGGCTAGACCGCCCCGGCTTCCTCCGCCGCGTAGGTCAGGCTGACGAAGACGTCCTCCAGGTCCGGGTCCTCGGTGGAGATGTCCTTGATGTGCAGGCCGGCCTTGCGCACAGCGGCCAGCACCTGCTCCACGCTGGATTGGCCGGTGCGATAGCTGACCGAGAAACCACCGGCCTTGGTCAGCCTGGTCTCGAAGCCCGGCAGGGTTGGGGCCGCGGTCAACGGCTCCTCCGGCGTGACCAGGACGTTGCGGGTGTCCATCCGCCGCAGCAGGGTGGTGGTCGGCTCGCACGCCACCACCTGGCCGCGGTTGACGATGGCGATCTGGTCGCAGAGCTCCTGGGCCTCTTCCAGGTAGTGGGTCGTGAGCACGATGGTCACGCCCTTGCGGTTCAGCTCCAGCACATAGCTCCAGAGCTGCCGGCGCAGCTCGACGTCGACCCCGGCGGTGGGCTCGTCGAGGATCAGCACCGGCGGGTTGTGCACCATGGCCTTGGCCACCATCAGCCGCCGCTTCATGCCGCCGGACAGCTGGCGCACATAGGCGCTCGCCTTGTCAGCCAGGCCGAGGGCGCTCAGCAGTTCGTCGGTGCGGCGCTCGGACTTGGGCACGGCGTACATGCCGGCCGCCACCTCCAGCGCCTCGCGCGGGGTGAAGAACGGGTCGGCGGCGATCTCCTGCGGCACCACCCCGATGGCGGCCCGGGCGTCCCGCGGCCGCTGGTCGATGTCGCGGCCCCAGATCGACACCTGGCCCGAGGTCTTCTTGCTCAGGCCGGCCAGGATGTTGATGAAGGTGGACTTGCCGGCGCCGTTCGGCCCCAGCAGGCCGAAGATCGAGCCGCGCGGGATTGCGAGGTCGATGCCCTTCAGCGCACGCATCTCGGGCGTCGTCTTTGTGGCGGCGTAGGTCTTGACCAGGCCCTTGGCCTCGATCGCGTATTCCGGAAGGTCCATGATCACCTGTCGTTGACGGCGAAAGCCGCGGTCGCATACCTAGGCGCGCCGCCGCGGAGCGCCAAGCACGCGCGCGCAGTCAAAGGTGTTTCGATGGCCCGCAAACTCGTTAGCGCCAAAGGCGCGAAGGCGCAGACGCAGCCGGAGCCGGCGCCCGCCAAGCCCGCGCTGACTCCCGACCTGCCGCCGCCGGAGGTTATCCAGGTCCGCTCCAAGCGGGTCGCGTGCGACGGCGTGGGCGGGGCGCTCGGCCATCCGCGCGTCTGGCTGGAGATGGGCGAGGCCGACTTCGTCGAGTGCACCTACTGCGATCGCCGCTTCGTCCTGGCCCAGGGCGCCGACGGCGCCGAGGACGAACGCCTGGCGCCCGGCGTCTACGAAGGCTCGCACGGGCACTGATTTACCTTCTCCCCCAGGGGAGAAGGCGCGCGTCGTCACACCCGCAGCGGCATCAGGATGTACTGGACGTCGGCGTCGGCCGGGTCGAGTACCAGGGCCGGGTCGTTGGGGCCGCCGAAGCGCAGCTCGGCGCTCTCGCCCGAGATCTGGTCGGTGATGTCCAGCAGGTAGCGGGCGTTGAACGACAGCTCGAAGGGCTCGCCGTCGTAGTCGATCTCCAGCTCTTCCACCGCCTGGCCGGCTTCCATGTTGCGGACCGTCAGGACCACGCGCCCGGGCTCGATGGCCATGCGGACGCTGCGGCTCTTCTCGGCCGAGATGGTGGCCACCCGGTCCACCGCCTGGGCGAACAGCTTGGCGTCGACCATGACCGTGCGGTTGTTGTCCTTCGGGATGACCCGGGCGTAGTCGGGGAAGTTGCCGTCGATGACCTTGGAGGTCAGCGCCGCGCCGCCCAGTTCGAAGCGGATCTTCTGCGGGCTGACCTGCAGCTCCACGCTTTCGCCCGCGTCCTCCAGCAGACGGCGGGCCTCGCTGACCGTCTTGCGGGGCACGATGACGCCGGGGGCGCCGGCCGAGCCTTCCGGCGCGGGCATGTCCGCCAGGGCCAGGCGCGAGCCGTCGGTGGCCACCGCCCGCAGGCGGGGGCTGCCGTCCACCACCACGGTGTGGAGATAGAGGCCGTTGAGGTAGTAACGGGTCTCCTCCGCCGAGATCGCGAAGCGGGTCTTGTCGATCAGCCGGATCAGGTCGTTCACGTCCACGGCCACGGCGCCGCCGAAGCCCTCGGCTGACATCACCGGGAAGTCGCCGGCGGGCAACACCGGCAGGTTGAACCGCGAGCGGCCGGCCTGGACCGTCAGGCGCGGATCCTCGCCCGTGAAGCTCAGGGAGACGTCGGCGCCTTCCGGCAGCTTGCGGACGATCTCGTAGAGGGTGTGCGCCGGGGCGGTGATCTGGCCGGGCTGGTCCACCTGGGCCAGGGCCTCGTCGACGATCTCCATGTCGAGGTCGGTGGCCGAGAAGGTCAGCCGGTCGCGCTCGGCTGACAACAGCACGTTCGACAGGATCGGGATGGTGTTGCGGCGCTCCACCGCGCTCTGCACGTGGCCCAGGGCCTTGAGCAGCGCGGCGCGTTCGATCGTCAGCTTCATTCTTGGGTCCCGGCTCGCCTTTGCAGCCGGCGCGAATCAAGGCGCCGGCCCACACCCCGAAAGGAAGGGACTTGCGACATTAGCCAAAATCACCCTCGGGGGAAGAGGCCGGCGTCGGTTTAGGCGCGGGTGTCCACAGAGCCGCCCGACCCGGCGGCGGGATCGCCGCCGTCGCTGGCGGAATAGGGGTTTTCGCCACTCGTCGGACCGCCGGAGCCGCCGCCGCCCGACGCCTTGGCGGCCACCACGACCATGGCCGGGCGCACCAGCCGGCCGAGCAGCTCATAGCCCGGCTGCAGCACCTGAACGATCCCGCCAGGGACAACCTCGGTCCCCGGCTGTTCCATCATGGCCTGATGCTTGTGCGGATCGAACTTCTCGCCTTGGGGCGGGTCGATCTTGGTGAGGCCGTTGCGCTCGAAGGCGCCCAGCAGCTCCTTGGCGGTCATTTCGACGCCGACCACGAAGTTCTTCACCGGCGCATCGGTGTGGTCGGCAGGCGCGGCGGCCATGGCGCGGTCGAGGTTGTCGGCCACCCCCAAAAGGTCGCGGGCGAATTTCTGAATGGCGTAGGCGCGGGCGTCGTTCGCCTCGCGCTCGGCGCGGCGCTTGGTGTTCTCGGCCTCGGCGGCGTAGCGAAGCACCTGCTCCTTCAGCGCCTGGTTCTCGGCCCTAAGCGCCTCGACCTCACCGCCTTCGAAATCGAAGCCGTCGCCTTCAGGCTGCATGTTGTCTTCGGACATATCCTACCCGGTCTTACGCGTTCATCACCTGGCCAAGCACGCGGGCGGTGTAATCCACCAACGGAATGACCCTGGCATAGTTCAAGCGGGCCGGGCCGATCACGCCGATCGCACCCACCACCCGCTGCGAGCCCGTCATATAGGGCGCCGCGATCACGGCGGAACCCGAAAGCGAGAACAGCCGAGTTTCCGCGCCGATGAAGATGCGCACGCCCTCGCCTTCCCGCACCCCGTCCAGCAACTGGATCAGCTGTTCCTTCTGCTCCAGGTCCTCGAACAGGGAGCGCACCCGTTCCAGGTCCTCGATGGCCTCGCGGTCCTCCAGCAAGTTGGCCCGGCCGCGGACGATCAGCGCTCGGGCGTCGTCGTCGCCGCCGCCCCAGGCGGCCAGCCCGTCCTCCACCAGGCGGGCGGCGGTTTCGTCCAGGTCACGCCGGGCGCGGTCGAGCTCGGCCCGCAGGTCGACCTTGGCCTCGGCCAGGGTGCGGCCGCGCATGCGGGCGTTGAGGAAGTTCGAGGCCTCCTGCAGGGCCGAGGGCGTAACGCCCATGGGCCGCCGGATCAGCCGATTCTCCACGGTGCCGTCGTCGAACACCATGATCGCCAGGGTCCGCTCCCCCGACAGGGGCACGAACTCCACATGGGTGACCCCGGCGTCGCGGATCGGGGTGACCACCACCCCGGCCCCGCCAGCCAGGCCGGAGAGAATGGCCGAGGCTTCGTTCAGGGCGTCTTCGTAGTTGAGGCCCCGGGCGCCCAGGCGGGCGTCGATGTTGCGGCGCTCCTCCTCGGCGATGTCGCCCACCTCCAGCAGGCCATCCACGAACAGCCGCAGTCCCGCGTGGGTCGGCAGTCGCCCGGCGCTGACGTGCGGCGCGCCCAGCAGGCCCAGCTGCGTGAGGTCCTGCATGGTGTTGCGGATAGAGGCCGGCGACAGCGGCAGTCCGCCCTTGGAGAGGGTGCGCGAGCCCACCGGCTCGCCTGTCTCCAGGTAGCTCTCGACGATGCGACGGAAGATCTCGCGGGCGCGCTCGTCCAGTTCGGTGAGCGTGGGGCCGCGGGCGAGGAACGGATGGGTCACGTCACATGGGTACGGTTGCGGCGCCCATGGACGGCGCCTCACGGGTTAGGATAAGCGCGGGCTGCCCCGGCGCAAGGCGCCGAAACCATTCCGGAAGTTTCCCATGCGCCCCTCCGAACGCACCGCCGACCTGCTCCGCCCCGTCACCCTGGAGACCGGCGTCACCCGCTATGCCGAGGGCTCGTGCCTGGTCAGCTTCGGCCACACCAAGGTGCTGGTGACCGCCAGCCTGGAGGAGGGCGTTCCCGGCTTCCTGCGCGGCAAGGGGCAGGGCTGGGTGACGGCCGAGTACGGGATGCTCCCCCGGGCCACCCACACCCGTGGCCGCCGCGAAGCCGCAGCCGGCAAGCAGTCGGGCCGCACGCAGGAGATCCAGCGCCTGATCGGCCGAAGCCTGCGGGCGATCACCGACCTCAAGGCCCTGGGCGAGCGCCAGATCACTGTCGACTGCGACGTGCTGCAGGCCGACGGCGGCACCCGCACCGCCTCCATCACCGGGGCCTGGGTCGCCTTGCGCCTGGCCACGCGGTACCTGCTCGACGAGGGCGTGATCACGGCGGATCCGATCCTCGACCAGGTGGCGGCGATCTCGTGCGGGGTGTTCGCCGGCACGCCGGTGCTCGACCTCGACTACGAGGAGGATTCCAACGCCGAGGCCGACGCCAACTTTGTCCTCACCGGCAGCGGCGACATCGTCGAGGTGCAGGCCACCGGCGAGAAGCGCGGCTTCTCCGAGGCCGAGTTCGAGGCGCTGTTCAGCCTCGCCCGCAAGGGCATCGGCGAGCTGTGCGAACTGCAGCGGGCGGCGGTCGCCCGCTAATCCTCCGCGTCGTCCGTGGGATCGTCGGGGCCCGCTTCGTAGACGAGCAGGTCGCCCGGCTGGCAGTCCAGCTCCCGACACAAGGCGGCCAGGGTCGAGAAGCGCACGGCCCTGGCCTTGCCGGTCTTCAGGATCGACAGGTTGGCGATGGTGACGCCGACGCGGTCGGCGAGCTCGGTGAGCGACATGCGCCGGTCGAGCAGCACTCGGTCGAGGTTGACGCGGATCGGCATGTCAGATGGTCAGCTCGGCTTCACGGCGCAGGCGCGCGCCCTCACGGAACACCTCGGCCAGCACGAACACCACCAGGACCGAGAACCAGGCGGTGAGGCTGAACGACGGCTCCACGTCGGTGACGCCGGGCAGCAGCCAGGCGCCGATGGCCCATAGGGCATAGCGGCCGCATTCCAGCCCCGCCAGGATCAGGCCGATGAGGCGCAGGCGCGCGACGTTGTCGGGGTGGAAGGGATCGCCGGCGGTGAGGGTGGCGAAGATGCGGCGCAGGCAGCCCACGATCACCAGGACTCCCGCGAGATAGACGGCGGCGGCGGCGAGGCCTGCGGCGAGCACGGGCCCGCGACGGATGACCTCCCCGGCCTCGGGATCGATGGTGACGTCCGACAAGAGGTCGGGGTTGAAGCTCAGCAGCACGGCCGCGACGGTGATCAGCGCCACGACGGCGAGGCCGACCCACAGGGCGCCGAAAACGACGTCCAGGATGATCTTCAGGAAGCTCGAAACCGAGCCCGGACCCAAGGCGCGCATGGCGATGACGACCCCGCTTGAACGGCGTCTAACCCGCCCCGGCGGCGATCAGGGCCGCGGCCGGAGCAGGTCTGACGAACCCCAAGGGGCGAGCCTAGATTTGTGCGGCGGCGATGGCCAGCATCGGCACGGCGCCAAGGACGACCACGAAGCTGAGGGCGGCGCGATCGACGAAGGACATGACGTTGGCGAACATTCTGAACTCTCCATTCAGATGATGCTGCGCTGCAGCATCGGTGGTGGGCGAGGCCCGTTCGTTGTTGTGATTATCGATATGGCCACATCGTTTCTCGATCAAATTAATATCGAGTAACGATATGAAACTTTGGTAATGCAGCGCCTCGCGGCTGCGGTATGGTCGCGGCGCACAATCGATGGAGACGAGACGATGGCCCTGCGACTGGAGCCCGGCGCCCGGCTGGTGGTGGCCACCCACAATCCCGGCAAGGCCCGCGAACTGGCGGAAATCCTAGACGGTCGCTTCAACCTCGTGGCCGCCGGCGAACTTGGCCTGCCGGAACCGGACGAGACCGAATTGACCTTCGTGGGCAACGCGCTCCTGAAGGCGCGGGCGGCCGCCGACGCCTCCGGCCTGATCGCCCTGGCCGATGACAGCGGCCTGTCGGTGACCGCGCTGGACGGCGCGCCCGGGATCTATTCCGCCCGCTGGGCGGGTCCGGAGAAGGACTTCGCCATGGCCATGCGCAAGGTGGAAGAACGCCTGGAAGAAGCGGGCGCCGCCGACTTTTCCGCCTGGTTCACCTCGGCCCTCGCCGTGGCCTGGCCGGGCGGGCCCGCCGTGGTGGTGGAAGGCCGGGTCGACGGAACCCTCACCTTCCCGCCCCGGGGCCAGCGGGGTTTCGGCTACGATCCGATCTTCGTGCCCGAAGGCATGGAGCACACCTTCGGCGAGCTGGAGCCGGCGATGAAGGACGCCATGAGCCACCGGGCGCGGGCGTTCGAGAAGCTCAAGGCGGCGCTGTTGTGACCACGGTCGCGGCGGCCGGGGCCAGGCCCCTGGGCGTGTACGTCCACTGGCCCTACTGCGCGCGCATCTGCCCCTATTGCGACTTCAACGTTTTCAAGGCCCGCGGCCGCGAGGCCGAGGCGGCCGAACTGGCGCGGGCGATCGTCGAGGATCTGGCGGCGCAGCGGGAACTCACCGGGCCGCGTGAACTGGTGTCGGTCTTCTTCGGCGGCGGCACGCCATCGCTGATGGATCCCGACCAAGCCGGCGAGATCGTCGCCGTGGCCAGGCGGCTGTGGACTCCCGCGACCGACCTCGAAGTCTCGCTGGAAGCCAACCCGACGGACGCGGAGGCGGGCCGCTTCCAGGGCTTCCGCGACGCCGGCGTGAACCGGCTGTCCCTCGGGCTGCAGTCGCTGGACGATGCGGCGCTGCGGATGCTGGGCCGGAACCACGGCGCCGCCGAAGGTCGCCGCGCGGCGGAGACGGCGGCGCGACTCTTCCCGCGGCTTTCTCTGGACATGATCTACGCGCGGCCGGGCCAGACAGCGGCCGCCTGGGCTGAGGAACTGCGCGCGGCGGTGGACCTGGGCGCTGAACACGTTTCGCCCTACCAGCTGACCATCGAGGCCGGCACCGCGTTCGACCGGGCCGTGCGCCGGGGCGTATTGGTCCCACCTGCCGAGGAGCCCGCCGCCGAACTCTACGAGACCACCCAGGACGTGCTCGAGGCCGCGGGCTTCGACGCCTATGAGGTCTCGAACCATGCCCGGGGCGAGGCGGCCCGGTCGCGGCACAACCTCGTCTACTGGCGCGGCTGGGACTATGTGGGCGCAGGTCCCGGCGCCCACGGCCGCATCACCACCCAGGCCGGTCGCGTCGCGACGCGGGCGCCCGACCGCCCCGGCGACTACATCGCCGGCGAGACCGTCCGCGAACTGCTCACCGTCGAGGAGGCGGCCGAGGAGCGCCTGCTGGGCGGCCTGCGCATCGCCCAGGGGGTCGCCGTCGCTGAGCTTGCGCCCCTGGACATCCCTGCCGACAGGATCGCCGGCCTCGTTGGGCTGGGCCTGCTCGCGGACGACAAGCTGCGCCTTCGGGCCACCCCGCAGGGGCGACGGGTGCTGGACGCGGTCACCCGCGAACTCCTCGTCTAGCCTTGCCTTCGCGTTGCGGACCGGCGAAGCCATAGGACATGGCCCGCGCCCTGCCGCCCCCGACCCTCGACGACGCCCCGCTGGCGCCCGGCCTCTATGTGGTGGCCACGCCCATCGGCAATCTGCGCGACATCACCCTGCGGGCGCTGGACGTACTCGCCCAGGCCGACCTGGTGCTGGCCGAGGACACCCGGGTCTCGGCCAAGCTGCTGCAGGCGTTCGGCCTCTCGGCGCGATTGGAGCGCTGCGACGAGCATGGCGAGGCCCGGGCGACACCCCGGGCCCTCGAGGTGCTGGCCGCGGGCGGACGGGTGGCCCTGGTGTCGGATGCGGGTACGCCGCTGGTCTCCGATCCCGGCTACCGGGTGGTGCGCGAAGCGGCCAAGGCCGGTTTCCCGGTGATCCCAATTCCCGGCGCCTCGGCTCTGCTGGCGGGGCTCTCCGTCTCTGGCCTCCCGACCGACCGCTTCCTGTTCGCCGGTTTCCCGCCGCCCAAGTCCGCGGCCCGCCAGACCTTCCTGGCCGAGATCGCCGGCGTGCGGGCGACCCTTGTGTTCTTCGAGGGCGGCTCCCGCCTCGCCGCCAGCCTCGCCGACATGGCGCAGGTGCTAGGCCCCGACCGGGAGGCGGTGGTCTGCCGTGAGCTGACCAAGCTTTATGAGACCATCGTCCGGGGGACGCTCGCCGAACTGAGCGGCGATCCGCGCTTCGAGGCGCCCAAGGGCGAGATCGTGGTCCTGGTGGGCCCGGGAAGGGAGACGGAAGCCACCGCCGCCGACGCCGATGCGGCCCTCACGGAGGCGCTTGCCCGGCTGAAGCCGGCGGACGCCGCGGCCGAAGTGGCCAAGGCCCTGGGCCTGCCGCGGCGCGAGCTCTACCGCCGGGCCCTGGAGCTCAAGCGCTGAACGCGCCCCTCCCCGACCGCAAGGCGCGGCGTGAGGGTCGAGTGGCCCGCGGGGCGCGGGCGCGGCTGACCGGCCGGCGCGGCGAGGTGGTGGCGGCGCTTTGGCTGATGGCCAAGGGCTATCGCATCCTGGGCTTTCGCATGAAGACTCCCCAAGCCGAGATCGATCTCCTGGCGCTTCGCGGCCGGGTGCTGGCGGTGGTGGAAGTGAAGCGCCGCGCCGATCTGGTCTCGGCCCTGGACGCGGTGTCGTACGACCAGCGTGAACGTCTTCGCCGCGCAGGCGCTAATCTCGCGGCCGGTCGCGCAGCGCTGAAGGGTGCGTCGGTTCGCCTCGACCTTGTAGCGCTCGCGCCTGGGCGGCTTCCTATGCATATTCCCGACGCCTGGAAGGGCGGATGAGAACGGATATCCTGTACGAGACGGATGGACCGCGAAGAGGCTGAGACGATCCTGCTGGAGGCAGGCGCCGCCCCCGAGGGCGAGTTCCCGCTGTTGGAGGCCGCGATCGCCTGCGCCATCCACGAGGAGCCGGCGCGCGATCCAGGCGTAGCGCGCGAGCTCGCCGCCGCCGGCGTCCAGCGCCTGACCGAGCGCCTCAAGTCCGAAAGCCCCGAGGAAGCTCTCGCCGAGAGCATGGCCGGCGACCTGCGCCTGACCGGCGACCTGTTCGCCTCCGAGGGCCTGGGCAACGCCGACATCATCACCGTGGCCGAGACCCGGCGCGGGCTGGCCGTCACCCTCGGCATCTTCTACCTGCACGCCGCCCGCCGATGCGGCCTGACCGTCCAGGGCGTGGACTTCCCGGGCCACTTCCTGCTGCGCATCGAGACCGAGGAGGGCCCGCTCGCCCTAGATCCCTTTTCGGAGGGGCGGGTGGTGCTGCCGTCCGAACTCACCCGCCGGGCGCTGCACGCCGGCCTCACGCCCAACGTGGCCGACCGGCTGGATCGACTGATGGCTCCGGTTAGCGACCGCGCCGTGCTGATGCGGCTGCAGAACATCATCTTCGCCCGCGCCAGCAACGTCAGAGACTATCCCCGGGCCGAGCGCGCGGCGCTTCGGCGGGCCCTGCTCGATCCGACCGACCATCGCCCCTGGCTCGACGTCGCCTCGGCGCGGGAGGGGCAGGGCGCGCTGACCGGCGCGCTTGAGGCCCTGCAGCGCGCAAGTTCCATTGACGGCGGAGCCGCCCTGGCGGCGCGGGCCCAACGTGAGCGCGTTCGGCTAAGACTGAACTGATCGCGCCGGCCGCGGAGCTTGCGGCCAAGCTTCGCCCCTCGCATCCTGCGACCGATTCGAGGATCGGTGGGGCGCACAGCGACGGATGGTCTTCAGCTCCGTCATCTTCATCTTCTATTTCCTGCCGGTGTTCCTGCTCGGGTACTACCTGAGCGGCTGGCGCACGGGCGCGCTGCTGGCGGGCAGCGCCATCTTCTACACCTGGGGCGAGGGCCCCTACCTCTTCCTGTTGATGGGCCTCATCGGCCTGAATTATGCGGGGGCTCGCTGGCTCGACGCGCAGGATGATCGCCGCCGCCGGCGCCTGGCCCTCGGCCTGCTGATCGGCGTCGACCTCGCCGTGCTCGGCTGGTTCAAGTACGCCGGCTTCTTCTTTGCCAACCTCAACGCCGTCCTGCCCGGCGAGCCGCTGCCGCCGATCGACCCGCGCCTGCCACTGGGCATCAGCTTCTTCACCTTCCAACTGATCAGCTACCTGTTCGACGTGCATCGGCGACAGGTGGAGGTGGAGCGCGACCTGGGCCGGTTCGCCACCTACATCCTGATGTTCCCGCACCTGATCGCCGGCCCGATCGTGCGGTTCGCCCAGATCCGCGACGAGCTGCACGCCGACCGGCGCAAGACGGGCCGCATCGGGCTAGGCATCCAGTATTTCATCGTCGGCCTCTGCCAGAAGGTGCTGATCGCCAATTCCGTGGCGCCGCTGGCCGACCACGCCTTCGGGATCGCGCCGGGCGCCCTCGACGCCGGAACGGCCTGGCTGGGCATGCTGGCCTATACCCTGCAGATCTACTTCGACTTCTGCGGCTATTCGAACATGGCCATCGGCCTGGCCTTCATGCTGGGCTTCACGTTCCCGAAGAACTTCGACTACCCCTACATGGCCCGGTCGGTGACCGAGTTCTGGCGGCGCTGGCACATCGCTCTGTCCACCTGGTTTCGGGACTACGTCTACATCCCGCTGGGTGGGAACCGCGCCGGGTCCTCGAAGACGGTCCGCAACCTGCTCATCGTGTTCCTGCTCACCGGATTCTGGCACGGGGCGGCCTGGAACTTCATCGTCTGGGGCCTCTTCCACGGCGGCTTCCTGCTGATCGAGCGGTTCTGGCTGGGACGCATCCTCGAACGCCTCCCCCGGGCCGTGGCCATCGGCTACACCATGCTGGCGGTGATGGCCGCCTGGGTGCTGTTCCGGGCCGAAGGCCTGGGCGAAGCCCTGCGCTACTGGGGCGCTCTGGTGGATCCTGCGGGCTTCAAGCCGCTGCCGATCGGCACCCAGGTGGTCCTGAACAACCAGGTGCTGGCCGCCGTCGCCTTGGGCTGCGTCTTCGCCTATCCGGCGCTGCCCTGGATCATGGAACGGGTCGGGGCCACCAGGCTCCCGCACTCCACGGCCATCGAGCCCCGGCTCGACACCCAGGCCGTTCACGTCCTGCCCACACCCCTGCTGATCGTCGGACTGGTGCTGTCGATCGCAATTCTGGCAGGGTCGAGCCTCAACCCCTTCCTGTACTTCCGGTTCTGATGGACAGGTCGCTGCGCACACACTGGGCGGGTCTGATGGGCGCGAGCGCCGCCGTCATCGCGGCCGGGTTTCTGGCGCCGAAGCTGGCCCCCGCCCCCGACATCGCCGAGAACCGCCTCTTGGCCGAGCCTCCGAAGCTGCAGGCCTCATGGGCCGGCCTGCGCGAGTTCCCCACGGCCGCCGACGCATGGGTCGCCGACCACTTTCCGGCCAGGCCCTATCTCATCGCCGGGCTGAACTTCCTCCGCGCCAAGGTCGGCGTGAGCGGCTCCGACAAGGTGATCGTCGGCCGTCGCGGCTGGCTGTTCTTCGACAACGGCACACACCTGGGGTCTGCGCGAAACGACCCTCCCTACACCGACGCCCAGGCGGCCGAATGGCTGACGGGGCTCGCTGGCCGCACCGAGGCGCTGCGCGCCGCAGGCGCGACCTATCTGGTGGTCGCCGCCCCCGACAAGGAGGCGCTCTATCCGGAACTCGGCCCTTGGTGGTATCGCGGCCCGAACCTGAACCGGCCTGCCGAGTTGCTGCCCAGGCTGGCCGCCAGCTCTGGGGCTGGCGAGGTCCTCTACCTGCGCGAAGCCCTGGCCCAGCCGACCCAGTGGGGGCTGAAGACCTACACGCCGAACGACACCCACTGGACGGGCCTGGGGGCCTATTACGGCTACGCCGCGATCATGCGCCGGCTCCAGGCCCTGAGGGTCGCCGAGGGCCCCCGCCCGCTCGACGATTTCGTCGAGATCAACGAGTTCGATCCGAACAAGCCCCGCAACCTCGCGCTCATGCTGGGCATCGCCAGCTTCGTGCACATCGACTACCCCGAACTGGGCGACCCGCCTGTTGAGGACCGGCTGCAGGTGCAGTGGCTGACGCCCGTCCAGGACTGGACCGCCCCGCGGGTGGTCGAGACGGGGCAGGCCGGCAAGCCCGTGCTGCTGATGACGATGGACTCGTTCTCCAACGCCATCCTGCCGTTCTTCTATTCCCACTTCAGCCGGATCGTGCTCGCCCACAACCAGGACGGCGCCTGGCGCGAAGACCTGATCGCGCGCTTCCAACCGGATGTCGTGTTGCTGGAGGTGGTGGAGACCGGACTGCCGCTGGTGATGTCCCCCGCTCCCGCCGCCAGCGAGGCGGCCCGGCAGAGGATCGCTGCGGCGGTGGCGCTGCCGCACCGGGTGGCGGAGGAGAGCCAGGTGGTCGAACGCCCCCGCGAGGGGCCGCGCCCCACGGTCACGGGCGGAGCCGGCTCCGACTACCTGAAGGGCAGCGACCGGGGCGAGTTCATCCTGGGCCGGGCCGGGAACGATACCATCGAGGCCGGTGGCGGCGACGACATCATCCGGGGAGGCGCCGGCGATGATCAGGTCGACGGCGGCGACGGGGACGACTGGATCAGCGGCGATCGGGGCGACGACATCCTGCGGGGCGGCGCAGGGGCCGACATCTTCGTGACCCGGGCCGGCGTCGGCCACGACCGCGTGCTGGATTTCTCAGTTGCCGAGGGCGACCGGGTGATCGTCGAGCCTGGGTCCACCTACGAGGTGCGGCAGGAAGGCGCCGACACCGTCATCGCCACGGAGGGCGGAGAGCTGGTGCTGGTGGGAGTGCGCGCCAACACCCTGCCGCCGGAGGCCATCGCCCGGCGCTAGCGCCCGGCCGCCGCAACGCCTATGTCGCTGCACCTGAGCCGTTCAGCCCGAGGAAGCCCATGTCTCTGAAAGTGGCCGTCCAGATGGATCCCATCGAGGGCGTGAACATCGAGGGCGACACCACCTTCCTGATGATGGAGACGGCCCAGGCGCGCGGCCACTCCCTGTTCGTCTACACCACCGACAAGCTGGCCATGGAGGACGGGCGGGTGTTCGCCCGCGGGCGCGACGTCCAGGTGCAGCGTGTGCCCGGGGGCCACGCCACCCTCGGACCCTGGCGGCGGACCGAGCTCACCGAGTTCGATGTGGTGCTGCTCCGGCAGGATCCGCCCTTCGACATGCACTACATCGACACGACCTTCTTCCTGGAGGCGATCCACCCGCAGGTCCTGGTGGTCAACGATCCCCGGGAGGTGCGCAATGCGCCCGAGAAGCTGTTCGTCACCAAGTTCCCGGACCTGCAGCCGCCCACGCTCATCACCCTCGACCGCGAGGCCATCTACGACTTCCGGGCCCGGCACGGCGACATCGTCATGAAGCCGCTGAACGGCCGCGGCGGCTCGGGTGTCACCCGGCACCTGGTCGATGATCCCAACATCGACGCCATGCTTGAGCTGCACGCCCAGATCGGCCGCGAACCTGTGATCGTGCAGAAGTTCCTGCCGTCGGTGACCAAGGGCGACAAGCGCATCCTGCTGGTGGACGGCGAGCCCGTCGGCGCCATCAACCGGGTGCCGCCGAAGGGTCAGATCCGCTCGAACATGGCCGTCGGCGGCGCGCCACAACCCATCGAGCTTTCGGCCCGCGACCGCGAGATCTGCGCCGCCATCGGGCCTGAGCTGAAGGCCCGCGGGCTGATCTTCGTGGGCATCGACGTCATCGGCGAGCATCTCACCGAGATCAACGTGACCTCGCCGACGGGTGCGGTGGCGCTAAAGCGTTTCACCGGCATCGACGCCACTGAAGTGATGTGGTCCCGGATCGAAGCGCTCCGCGCTGCATGACGTAACAACGGTTCCAACCGACATCAGAAGACCGGCGCAAGTCACGGACTTGTATTGGTTTCCCGAAAAGTTCTTTTTATGTTCTTGATCCGGCCCGTGCCTTGTGCTGGTTTTGTGGATAAGTCTGGCTGAGACACAACGGGTTGGGGGGTCGGAATGGCGGCGCGCGTGGTGACCCTGGCGTTCTCCGGCGTCGAGGCCGTACGCGTGGACGTCCAGGTGCAGTTCACCGCCGGGGCGTTCGCCTTCGTCGTCGTGGGCCTGGGCGACAAGGCTGTGGCTGAGAGCCGCGAGCGGGTGATCGCCGCCTTCACCGGCATGGGGCTCGCCATGCCAGGCCGCCGCATCGTCGCCAACCTGGCCCCTGCCGACCTTCCAAAGATGGGCAGCCATTATGACCTGCCCATCGCCCTGGCGGTGATGGCCGGCATGGGAATCCTCCCGCCGGACGCCCTGGAAGGCTGGGCCGCGATGGGCGAACTGTCGCTGGACGGTCGCATTACGCCGGTGGCGGGCGCCCTGCCGGCCGCTGTGGCCGCGGGCGGGATGGGCCTGGGCCTGATCTGCCCCGAAGCCTGTGGCCCTGAGGCGGCCTGGGCGGGGGAAACCCGCATCCTTGCCGCCCCCTCGCTCATCGCTCTTGTGAACCATTTCCGCGGCACGCAGATGCTGTCGCCGCCGACGCCCGGCCCCATGCTGGACAGCGAGCGCGTTCCCGACCTGCGCGATGTGAGGGGCCAGGAGAACGCCAAGCGGGCGCTGGAGATCGCCGCCGCAGGCGGACACAACCTGCTGTTCTCCGGCCCTCCAGGCTCGGGCAAGTCGATGATGGCCGCCCGGCTGCCCGGCCTGCTGCCGCCGCTGACCTCCGAGGAACTGCTCGAGACCTCGATGATCCATTCGGTGGCCGGGTTGATCGCCCGCGGGCAGCTCACCCGCGCCCGACCCTTCCGCAGCCCGCACCACTCGGCGAGCATGGCGGCGCTCACCGGCGGCGGGCTGAAGGCCAAGCCCGGCGAGGTCAGCCTCGCCCACAACGGGGTGCTGTTCCTGGACGAGCTGCCTGAGTTCGGAACCCAGGCTCTGGACAGCCTGCGCCAGCCGCTCGAAACCGGAGAGGTGGTGGTGGCCCGGGCCAACGCCCATGTGCGCTATCCAGCCCGCTTCCAGCTGGTCGCGGCCATGAACCCGTGCCGGTGCGGCCTGGGCGGTCCGGGCCGGGGCGCCTGCGGCCGGGCGCCGCGCTGCCAGACCGACTACCAGGGCCGAATCTCAGGCCCGCTGATGGATCGCATCGACCTGCAGGTGGAGGTCCCGCCGGTCACCGCCGCGGACCTGGCCCTGCCGCCGCCGGCTGCGGGTACGGCCGAGGCTGCGGGGCGGGTCTCTGTCGCGCGGGCGCTGCAGGCCGAGCGGGCAGACCGGCTGGGCGGAGCGGCCCTCAACGCCCAGGCCGACGGCGACTTCCTGCAGGCCGCAGCCGGGCTCGACGCCCCGGCCCATGCCTTGCTGACGCGGGCGGCGGAGGCAGGCGGCCTTTCGGCGCGGGGGTGGACCCGCACCCTGCGGCTTGCCCGCACCATCGCCGATCTGGAAGGGGCGGACGGCGTCCGCCGCGTCCACGTGGCAGAGGCGCTGATCTACCGCCGCGTGGCGCCCACAGGCGTCGGCGCGCTGGCCTGACCCCGTCGGGGCGCGGTCCACGCCGCGTAGACGATGCTGAGTAGCACCAGATTGGCCCACATGATGTTGGCCGTGAGGTAGGCCCATCCGCCCACGGTGGGGTCGATCATCCGCGCCAGATGCGTGAGCAGCGCCAGCAGATGGAAACCCGCGGCAAAGATCGGCCAGTAACGGCGGCTGGTCATCGCCAGCCAGCCGAAGACGGCGAGCAGGCCGCAGTCCACGAGCAACACGCCCCACTCGGTCTGATGGCCCTGATAGCGTGAGACCAGCTTGGTCAGGAGCCAGGCGATCAGCACGGCGTTGCCCGCCAGGCGCTCTTCGCGTCCGCCGCGCCACATGGCGAAACCGAACGTCCCCACCACAATCAGCGTCCATGGTAAGTGGGCCGGCGAGAAGAACTGCGAAAACAAGAGGGCCCCCGGTCGAACCGAGGGCCCAGCATGACAAAAACGACGTTGAGATGAAACTCTAGGCGGCGCGAACTTCGCGCAGACGGCGGGTGGCGTGCGCGACCGTGCCGACCGGAGGCTTGTCTTGGCCGTCGCCGAAGGCGACGGCGCCCAGGCCGACCTGGCCTTGAGCCACGCTGAGCTCCTTGTGGGTTTCGACGATGGCGCGGCGGGCTTCCGCCAGGGCCATGATCGCCTGGCTCGCACGCTCAACCGCGTCCTGCCCGACCAGGGCCGAAGCCCCGGCCATCTTGCGCAGGGACGGCATCACACCGGTAAGCTGGGCGGTCTTCGCCAGGGCCGCATCGATCGCGGCTTCGGCTTCGAACAGAGCGCCGGCGATTTGCTCGGCGGCCATACGACGTTGCTTGAGCATGAGCTCTCTCCATCGCGCCACGTGAGGTGGCGCGTCCCAGGGTTCACGATTTGAGGTTTCTTCGCCGTTCAGGCGTTAGGTTAAGGCCGCGGCCAACGCTTGCAGCGCGTGGAGACCCGCCAGCATGCCCCCGAAGGCGAGGGCCGTGAGGATCGCCACCACCACGATCGCGCCGAGCCGCGCTACTGGACCTAGCTCATTTGCGCCAGGTCCTGATCGGTGTCGGGCCGGAAGTTCTCGTCCAGGAGAACCCAGGTCAGACAGAGAATTTCCCGGAGCACCATTTCCGGGGGCTTGAACGGTGCGAGCTTGCGGGTCGCGGAGACCAGATGCCTCGCCATATCCGCCTGGGCGGGCGTCGCCGACAGGTCGACGAGTTGCCGTTCCAGTTGCGTCCAGGAGAAGGCCGGTAGGGTCTCTTCCCGGTTTGCTAAAGCCGGCCACTTCGCCTCGAAGTCGTCGATCTCCCGACGAAGGCGGAGCGCTCGGCCGATCACCGCGCGGTTGTCGAAGTTCTGCCAGTCGCCCATGGGCTCCCCCGTTGGTTGCGGGGTCATCCAGCCTGGGCTCGGCGGGATTGTCTGTCCTGATCGTGTCCTGTCCTGACGCGGTCAGGACAGCTTGAGGGTCGAGACGACGGAGCAGTCGGGCGGCCTCATACCTATCCGGGACCCCCAGCTTCCGCCGGGCTCGATCACAGTAGGTATCCACGGATGTCTTAGACATCCCGAGCTCGCGGGCGATCTGCTTCGAACTCAAGTGCTGGTCGACAAGACGTAAGCATTCGCGCTCACGTTGGGTGAGCAGCTCGGCGGGGTTCGTCGGTGCTTCGGTCCGTGTCGCCATGACAGCCTAATAAACGACGGCTTTGCGTCGGCGTCTACTTTGGCGAGAGACGGAAGCCCGCTTCGCGTTGTTTTCGGCCCGGTGCGTGCGCAATTTGCCGACCGTTAAGCGCTCCGCCCTAGGCTGCCCGGATGCGCAGACCGCTGAGACCCCTCTCCGAGCGCCGCCCGACGCGCGCACAGATCAGCGCCGAGCAGCTGGCGTCGTTGAGCCACGAGTTCCGGACGCCGCTCAACGGCGTCCTGGGCATGGCGCGCCTGCTGGAAGGCACCCGGCTGACCGCGGAGCAGGCGGCCTATGTGGCCGCGCTTCGCGAGAGCGGCCAGCACCTGCTGACCCTGGTCAATGACGTGCTCGATCTCGCAAAGCTGGGCGCCGGCCGCGTGGAGCTGCACCCCGAGCCCATGCACGTTGAGAGCCTGCTGCGCAGCGTCAGCGAGCTGCTCTCGCCGCGCGCTCGGGAGAAAGGCCTGGAGATCGCCTGGGCGGCTCCGCCGGGCATCGGCCAGGTGCATGCGGACGAGGGCCGGCTGCGCCAGATCCTGCTCAATTTCGCGGGCAACGCCGTGAAGTTCACCGAGACGGGAGGCGTGCTGATCGCCGCCTCGGCGCCGGAGCCCGGACGGCTGCGGTTGACGGTGGAGGACACCGGGCCAGGGGTCGCGGCCCACGCCCGCGACCGCATCTTCGAGGCCTTCGCCCAGGCTGAAGCCAGCCACGCCGACCTGGGCGGCGCCGGCTTGGGCCTGGCCATCGCGCGGCGGCTCGCCCGGGCGATGGGCGGCGAAGTGGGGGTGGAGGCCGCGCCAGGGGTCATAGGCGGCGGCGGCGCCTGCTTCTGGTTCGAGGCCGCCTTGCCTGCGGCGGGCGTCCGCGAGGCCGCGATCCCGGCGCTCAAGGGCCGCACGGTGGGCGTCGTCTCGGCCAATCCCATTGTGCGTGAAGCCGCCCGCCGGCAGGTCCGGGCCAGCGGCGGCCAGCCCGTCGCCGCACCCGCGGTGGCCGATATCCTGGAGAAGACCGCTCACGAAGATGTGCTCTTGATCGACGCCGCGGGCGCCGACCTGACGGCCCTGGCCCCGCCAACGGGTCGTACCGCGATCGTCCTTCTGGCGCCTGAAGAGCGCGACCACATCCCGCGCCTGCGGCAGGCGGGCTTCGCCGGCTACCTGATCAAACCTTTGCGCCGCGCGTCCCTGGCCGAACGGGTGCTGATCGCCGCCGGCGCCGTACCGGAGGCCGGCATGGACCGCGACGACGAGCGCATCGCCGAGGCTGCGGCGCCGGGCGCGCGGGTGCTGCTGGTCGAGGACAATCCCATCAACGCCCTGCTCGCTCGCGCCCTGCTGACGCGCGAGGGCTGCACCATCGAGCACGCCACCGGCGGCGAGGAGGCCCTGGCGGCGGTCGGCGTGGGCGTCTTCGATCTCGTGCTGATGGACATGCGGATGCCTGGGCTGTCGGGCGAGGAGACCGCCCGGCGCATGCGCGGAGCCGGGGTCACCGCGCCCATCATCGCCCTGACCGCCAACGCGTTCGACGATGACCGCAGAGCCTGCCTGGCGGCGGGCATGGACGACTTCCTCGTGAAACCGCTTTCGCCCGACGC
>JAEYNH010000012.1 GCA_023412655.1 Pseudomonadota bacterium
CGCCTTGACCAGGCTGCGGGGCAGCTGCGGCATCCGCGCCGCCGGCGTCCCCGGCCGGGGGCTGAACGGGAAGACGTGCAGGAAGGACAACCCAGCCTCTTCCACCAGCGCCAGGGTGTTCTCGAACATCTCGTCCGTTTCCGTGGGGAAGCCGGCGATCAGGTCGGCGCCGAAGGCGGTGTCGGGGCGCACCGCGCGCACCTCGGCCACCAGCCTCAGGGCGTCGGCCCGCAGGTGGCGGCGCTTCATCCGCTTCAGGATCATGTCGTCCCCGGCCTGCAGGCTGAGGTGCAGGTAGGGCATCAGCCGCGGCTCCTGCGCCAGGCAGCGCAGCAGGTCCGCGTCGATCTCGGCCGCGTCGATGGACGACAGCCGCAGGCGCGGCAGGTCCGGGACCAGCTTCAGGATGCGCGCCACCAGCTGGCCCAGGGTCGGTTGGCCCGGCAGGTCGGCGCCCCAGCTCGTCACGTCGACCCCGGTGAGCACGACTTCCTGATAGCCCTCGGCGGCCAGCCGGCGGACCTGCTCCACCACCTCCCCCGCGGCAGCCGACCGCGAATTGCCCCGCCCGTAGGGGATGATGCAGAACGTGCAGCGGTGGTCGCAGCCGTTCTGCACCTCCACATAGGCCCGGGCCCGGTCCTTCAGCCCGTCGATGAGGTGGCCGGCGGTTTCCCGCACGCTCATGATGTCGTTCACCCGCACCCGGCCCGGCCCGGCCGCGGCCCGGCCCTGCGGCACATGGGCATAGGCGCCCGCCTGGCTCTTCTCGGCGTTGCCCAGGACGAGGTCCACCTCATCCATGGCCGCGAAGGCGCCCGGATCGATCTGGGCGGCGCAGCCGGTGACGATCAGCTTGGCGCCCGGACGCTCCCGGCGGGCCTTGCGGATCGCCTGCCGGGCCTGGCGCACGGCCTCGCCGGTCACCGCGCAGGTGTTGAACACGATGGCGTCGGTCAGCCCGTCCTCGGCCGCCCGCTTGCGGATGACCTCGCTCTCGTAACTGTTCAGCCGACAGCCGAAGGTAACGATCTCCACATCGCCGTTCGCCTCCGGGGCCGAAGCCTGGGCCGGAGACTGGGCCGGAGACTGGGCCGAAGCCGCGGACGGCCGCGACCGCGCCGTCACCACGGGCGGCTCGAAGCTCACGGCAGCTCCCCCGTGCCATCCACCGCCGCCGGCCCGGTCATGACCACATGGCCGTCCTCGCGCCATTCGATGAACAGCTCGCCGCCGTCCAGTTCCAGGGTCGCATAGCGGCCCACCAGGTCCCGACGCGAGGCGGCGACCAGGGCCGCGCAGGCGCCGGTGCCGCAGGCCTTTGTCAGGCCCGCGCCGCGCTCCCAGACGCGCAGCCGGATGCGGTCGCGCCCCTTCACCTGGGCGAAGCCCACATTGACGTGCTCGGGGAACAGCGGGTGGGTCTCCACCGCCGGCCCGGCCTCTGTCACCGGCGCCTGTTCCACATCGGGCACGAAGAACACCACATGGGGGTTGCCCATGGAGACGCAGCCGGCCGGCGCCATCAGGGCCGCATGGTGGTAGAGCGGCACGTCCAGGGCGCGGGTGTCGTGCTCTTCCGCCAGGGGGATTTCGCGCCAGTCCAGCCTCGGCGGGCCCATGTCCACGCTCACCAGCCGCTCGCCCGCCCGGGTGGCCGCCAGCCGCCCGGCGTTGGTCTCGATCTCGATACGGTCCTTGCCGCTGGACTGCATCAGCAGCCAGCCCACGCAGCGGGTGCCGTTGCCGCAGGCCGACACCTCCTCGCCGTCCGCGTTCCAGAACCGGACGAAGGCGTCGGCGCCCTCCACCGGATCGATGGCGATCAGCTGGTCGCAGCCCACTCCGGTCGCCCGGTCGGCGATGGCGCGCACCTCCTCGGCCGTCGGCGTGAACGGTTGGCTGCGGGTCTCGACCACGACGAAGTCGTTGCCGAGCCCGTTCATCTTCAGAAACGGACGGCCCATCGGTCGGCTATATAGGGGAAACCGGACTGGGCCGCACCCCGGCGTGCGACGCCGCCGCTATAGGCCCGCTCAGGCCGTGGCCGCCGTGGCCGCCGTGGCCGCGCTCTCCTCGCCCGCGGCGGCGGCCAGGGCCAGGTTCATCTGCTCCAGCAGCCGGTTCAGCTCGATGGGCTTGGCCGCCACCCCGTCCATGCCGGCCTCGGCGTATTCGGCCAGGTGGTGCGACATGGCGTTGGCGGTCAGGGCGATGATCGGCGTCCGGGGCCGACCGCTTTGCACCTCGATCTCGCGAATCCGCCGGGTCGCCGACAGGCCGTCCATCACCGGCATCTGCACGTCCATCAGGATCAGGTCGAACCGCCCCCGCCGCCAGGCCTCCACAGCCTCTTCGCCGTGCTCCGTCATCTCGGCCGCTATGCCCAGCTGGTCGAGCAGGGTGCCCAGCACCAGCCGATTGGTCTCGTTGTCCTCCGCCACCAGCACGCTGAGCGCCGCCGGGCTCTCCGTAAGGGCTTGCGGCGGGGCGGGCGCGGCGGCCGCAGGCGCCGCCGGAGCCCGGACGTCCGCCATCTCGGCTCGCTCCAGGGGCAGCCACACGGTGAAGGTGGACCCCCGACCCACGGCGCTCTCGACCGTGATCTCGCCGCCCATGCGCAGGGCCAGCTCCCGGGAGATCGCCAGCCCGAGGCCCGAGCCGCCATAGCGCCGGGTCATGGAGGCGTCGGCCTGGATGAACCTGTCGAACAGGGTCGGCAGCTGTTCGGGCGGCACGCCGGGCCCCGTGTCGCGCACCTGCAAGGCGACCCGCCCCTCCGCCTCGAACAGGGTCGCGGAGATGCCGCCGGTCTCGGTGAACTTCACCGCATTGGCCAGCAGGTTGTGGAAGATCTGGCGCACCCGCGTCGAGTCGGCGCGCCACGGGCCGGTGGCGTCCGGCGCCGCCGTGATCCGCAGGTCCAGGCCCTTGGACGCGGCCAGCGGCGCGAAGGCGGCCTCGGCCTGGGCGGCCAGTTCGCCCAGGTCCAGGACCCCGATCTCCAGATCCAGCTTGGCCGCTTCGATCTTCGAAATGTCCAGCAGGTCGTTCAGCAGGACCAGCAGCACCTCGCCCGACTGGCGCACCACCTCCAGCCGCTCGCGCTGGCGTTTGGGCAGGTCGTCCTTGGCCATGGCCTGCACCATCCCCAGGACACCGTTCAGCGGCGTGCGGATCTCGTGGCTCATGGTCGCCAGGAAGTCGCTCTTGGCGGCGCTGGCCTCCTGCGCCCGGGCCTGCTCACGCTCGGCCACGTCCACAGCGGCGGCCAGCTCGACCTGGAAGCGGCGGTTGCGGCCAAGAGCGATGAACAGGTGAGCGATGTAGAGCACGGCGCCCAGGCCCACGAACCCCATCCCGACGGGATTGGCGGTGATCTCGAAGGCGATGGACAGCACCGGCAGGCTGAGCAGGTAGAGCGCGTGGGGCGCGCACCCGGCCCAGAACAGCTTGGGCTCCGACTGGGCCTGCAGCGCCACGTTCAACAGGCCGGCCGTGGGGATGAGGATGGCGAACAGGTGTCCCTCCAGCCCGCCCAGCAGCCAACAGAACGGCGTGATCGACGAATAGACAGCCACGTGCAGTACGAACAAGGCGAGGTAGACCGCCTCCTGGCGCGGTGTCGGCGTGAAGTTCGGGTCCGCGCGCATCGGCGCGGTCATCCGGAAGTCCAGCAGCTGGGTGCCCATGACCGCCGCCAGCCAGGGCAGGACCCAGAGGCTGTGCGTGACGGCCCAGGTTCCCGCGCCGATCACCAGAGCGATGCCCACGCGCATGGGCAGCTCCTTGGCGCGGGTTACAGCGACACGATGGTAGCTCGCGTTTTGCGGCATGCTCGTCCCCCGCGAGAGAGCTTGGCGCAGCACAACTTAACAATTACTTCCGGGGCGGTAGGGCTTTCCCCCCGGCCGGCGGCGCCGCTAGATGCGGCCCATGAAGTTGACCGCCGCCGCCGCGCTCTGCGCCGCCCTGCTCGCCGCCCCCGCCGTCTCCTCTCCCGTTTTCGCCCAGAACGCCGTCACCCAGAACGCCGTCACCCAGGACGCCGTCACCCAGGACGCCGACCCCTTCCTCTGGCTGGAAGGCGTCGACGATCCCAAGGCCCTTGCCTGGGCTGAGGGCGAGAACCGCAAGGCCGCCGAGGCGCTGGAGAAGGATCCGCGCTACGTCCCCATGCTGGCCGAGGCCCGGGCGATCTTCACCGCCAAGGACCGCATCCCAACGCCGCAGTTCCGGGCCGGAGGTATCGACAACCTCTGGCAGGACGCCCAGCATCCGCACGGCCTGTGGCGTCACGCCACCGAGGCCTCCTATCGGTCGGCCGCCCCGGCCTGGGACACCCTGATCGACATGGACGCCCTGGCGAAGGCCGAGGGCCGGCGCTGGTTTTTCAAGGGCGCCGTGTGCCTCAAGCCGGCCGAGACCACCTGCCTGGTTCGCCTGTCCGACGGCGGCGGCGATGCGGTGGAGCTGCGCGAGTTCGACACCCGGGCCAAGGCCTTCACCCCGGGCGGCTTCCGCTTCCCGGAAGGCAAGCAGTACGTCCAGTGGCTCGACCGCGACCGCCTCGCCGTCGCCAGGGAGTGGACCCCGGGCGAGGTCACCACCTCGGGCTACCCCTATGTGGTCAAGATCGTCAGCCGCGACGGGCAGGCCCGGGAAGTGTTCCGCGGCCAGAAGTCCGACATGTCAGCCTCCTCCAGCGTGCTGCGCGGCCCGGGGGCCCGAGTGGACGGCGTGCTGATCACCCGCAACATCACCTTCTACGAGCGCGAGTTCAGCCTGCTGGGCGACGACGGCCTGATCCGCGTGCCCCTGCCCCGCAAGGCCGAGGAAGAGGCCTATGTGGACGGCCAGCTGGTGTTCAGCTTGCAGGAAGCCTGGGGCGGCTTCCGGCCGGGCGCCCTCATCGCCTACGACCTCGTCGCCCTGAAGGCCGACCCCGCCTCGGCCCGGCCGCGCCTCGTTTTCCAGCCCGGCCCGCGCCAGGCGGTGCAGCAGGTCTCGGCCACCGACGGCAAGCTGGTGGTCGTGCTGCTCGAGGACGTGAAGGGCGCCGTCGACGTCTACGACTTCCAGGACGGCCGCTGGAGCGCCCGGCGCCTGCCGCTGCCCCAGGACGCCAACATCAACCTCGTGGACACCGCCGGCTCGGACGATGAGCTGTTCGTCACCGTCGAGGGCTTCCTCACCCCCACCAGCCTGTGGCTGGCCGACGCCGCCGCAGGGACGGCGGTCCAGGTCAAGGCCCTGCCCGCGCGCTTCGACGCCTCGACCCATGTGGTCGAGCAGTTCTGGGCCACCTCCTCGGACGGCGAGAAGATCCCGTACTTCGTGGTGCGGCCCAAGGCGGCCAAGCTGGACGGCTCCCTGCCGACCCTCATGTACGGCTACGGCGGCTTCCAGGTGGCCAAACCACCCATCTACATGCCCGAGGCCGGCAAGCTCTGGATGGAGCGCGGCGGCGCCTACGTCATCGCCAACATCCGGGGCGGCGGCGAGTTCGGCCCTGCCTGGCACCAGTCTGTCCTACGCGAGAAGCGCCAGCTGGCCTTCGACGACTTCGCCGCCGTCGCACGCGACCTCGCCGCCCGGAAGATCACCTCGCCCCGGCGGCTCGGCATCTACGGCCGGTCCAACGGCGGGGTGCTCACCACCGTCTCCATGACCCAGCATCCCGAGCTGTGGAACGCCGTGGTGGTGGAAAGCCCGCTGATCGACATGCTGCGCTACCACAAGCTGTCGGCCGGGGCGTCCTGGATGGGCGAGTACGGCAATCCCGACGTGCCCGAGGACCGCGCCTTCATCGCCAGGTACTCCGGCTACCAGGCCCTCAGGCCGGGGGTGAAGTATCCCCGCGCCTACATCACCACCAACACCCGGGACGACCGGGTTCACCCCGGCCATGCGCGCAAGTTCGCCGCCCGGCTGCAGCAGCTGGGGGTCCCCTACCTGTACTACGAGCAGACCTTCGGCGGTCACGCCAACGACGCCGACCCCGAGCTGAACGCCAAGCGCTGGGCGCGGCACTACGTCTACCTGGCCCAGCAGCTCATGGACTGAGGCGGCGCTCCAGGCGCCTGGGCGCTAGGCCTCCTTGAGCACCTCGGCCAGCAGCCGGCCCTCGGCCCGGCGGTTGGATCCGGCCCGCCAGGCGACCACGATCTCCCGGCTCGGGCGGTCGGCGTCGATGGGGCGGACGGCCACCGGCGCGGCCTCGGCCAGGCCCGCGTTCACCGCCATCTTGGGGATGAAGGTCACGCCCAGGCCCGAGCCCACCATCTGCACCACCGTCGGCAGGGAGGTGGCGGCGAACGGCTCCTCGCCCGAGCCCGCCCGCGGCGCCGTCAGCCGGCAGGCCGAGAGCGCCTGCTCGCGCAGGCAGTGGCCGTCCTCCAGCAGGATCAGGTTCTCCCGCTCCAGGGCCTCGGGACTGGCCGTGGCGCCCTTGGCCAGCGGATGGTCGGCGGGCACCGCCGCCAGCAGCTCGTCGTCCGCCACATGCGCCCATTCCAGCCCGCTGGTCTCGAACGGCAGGGCGATCAGGGCCGCGTCCAGCCGCCCGGCCTTGAGCTGGGTGATCAGCCGCTGGGTCAGGTCCTCGCGCAGGAACAGGCGCAGCTTGGGGAACCGCTCACGCAGCAGCGGCAGGGCCCGGGGCAGCAGGAAGGGCGCGATGGTCGGGATGACCCCCAGCCGGAACCGCCCGGTGAGCGGCTGGCCCGCGTTCTTGGCCGCCTCCACCAGTTCCTCGGCCTCGTTGAGGATCACCGTCGCCCGCCGCAGGGCCTCTTCGCCCACCGGCGTCAGGATCACCCCCGACCGGGCCCGGTCCACCACGGTGGCGCCCAGGGTGCGCTCGAGTTCCTGGATGCCCGCCGACAGCGTGGGCTGGGTCACGTGGGCGGCCTCGGCGGCCCGCCCGAAGGTGCCGTGTTCGGCCAGCAGCTTGAGGTATTGCAACTGTCGTATGGTGGGCAGCATCACGGGTGCGGAATCCCAGGCGGTGACGGCCGGACGGGCACGATAGTCGCTGTCTATCTGATTTCCAAAAACAATCGATTGGCCAACCCGAGGTTGCGCACCTATCTCATACGTCGCCGGACGGGCGACTGTCCGGTCTCTCTGAAGATGTGTCACACCAACTTCAGCCGCCCGGGGGGCGCGCCCTCCTCCCCCCAAGCGTCCCCCGGGCACCTGACTTTCAGATCACAATGGGCCGGACGCCTCAGGCGGGCTCGAAGCTCAGCGGCGCGCCCCAGAAGGTCTCCACCAGGCTGTGCTGGGCGCCGGGCTTGCCGGTGGTCAGGAACCGCCGTGCCCCCCCGGTCCCGGCGCGCAGCTCGGAATGCCGTTCAAGATACCGGGCGAGGGCGTCCGCCGTCGCCTCCGGCTGGCGGATCAGCGGCGTGCCCGCCGGCAGGGCGGCCTGGAACAGGTCGGCGACGATCTCATAATGGGTGCAGCCGAGGATGGCCCGGTCGGGAGGCCGTCCGATGCGGGTGGTCAGCGCCTTCGCATGGCCCTGGATCACCTGCGCCAGCTCATCGCGCGGGGCGCCGGCCTCGATCATCCGCGCCAGGTCCGGGCAGGGCTCGGAGAACACCGCCACATCCTGCCGCCGCTTGTCGATCTCGATCTCGTACACCCGGCTGGCCGTGGTGGCCGGGGTCGAGAAGACGCCGAGGATATCCAGCTTCTCCACCTTCTCGCCCCGGCGCTCGGCCTCGTGCTCCCAGGGCAGGCCGGTGGCCGCCTCGATGGTCGGCACCACGATGCCCAGCACGTTCACCGGCCGCCCCAGCTCGCGCCGGTAGCCCGGCAGCCAGGTCTGCTGGAGGCGGCGCAGGGCCACGCTGGCGGCGGTGTTGCAGGCCAGCACCACCAGGTCGCAGTCTTCCTGGAACAGCCGCACGCAGCCGGCCTTGGTCAGCTCGACGATCTCCTCGCCGGGCCGACCGCCGTAGGGGGCGTTGGCCTGGTCGGCCAGATAGACGAAGTCGGCGTCGGGGAAGCGCTCCACGAGCCTGTGGTGAACGGTCAGCCCGCCCACGCCGGAGTCGAATACGCCGATGGCCATGCTTCCGGCTTAAACGGCGTCGGCGGGGCTGAAAAGGCGCCCGCGCCGCCCGGCGACAGCAAGTCGCGTGACCTTCCCAGCGGATCATCCCTAAGTTAGCGGCGAAGATCGATTTTCACGGAGTTTCCATGCGCCGCCGCACGTTCCTCGCCGCCACCTCCGCGCTGGCCGCTACGGCCGTTCTTCCAACCACCGTCGTCGCGCAAGTCCTTGCCGACAACCCGGTGGCCGCGACGTGGACCGGGCCGTTCGGCGGCGTGCCGGCCTTCGACAAGGTGCGGATCGAGCATTTCAAGGCGGCCCTGGAGGCCGGCATGGCGGCGGAGTGGGCCGAGGTCGAGGCCATCGCCAACAACCCGCAGCCCGCCACCTTCGACAACACCATCGCCGCCCTGGAACGCAGCGGCGCCGCCCTCGACCGGGCCTACACCATCTACGGCATCTGGGTCGCCACCCTCTCCACCGCCGAGCTGCGGGCCCTCGACAAGGAGATGCAGCCCAAGCTCGCCGCCCATGGCGACCGCATCCTGCAGAACGAGAAGCTCTTCCAGCGGCTCGACGCCGTCTACCAGCAGCGCGACCAGCTGAAGCTCACCCCGGAGCAGGAGCGTCTGGTCTGGCTCCGCTGGAACACCTTCGTGCGCAACGGCGCCAAGCTCGACGCCGCGGCCAAGGCCCGGGTGGCGGCCATCAACGCCGAGCTGGCCACGGCCTTCACCGCCTTCAGCCAGAACCTGCTGCACGACGAGACCGAGTACGACCTGTTCCTGAAGGAGGCCGACCTCGCCGGCCTGCCCGCCGACGTCCGCGCGGCCATGGCCGCGGCGGCCAAGGCCAAGGGTCGCGACGGCGAGTACGTGATCGTCAACACCCGCTCCTCGGTGGACCCGTTCCTCACCTATTCCGAGCGGCGCGACCTTCGGGAGAAGGTCTGGAAGACCTACTACAGCCGCGGCGACAACGGCGACGCCTACGACAACAACGACCTGATCCGGAAGATTCTCAAGCTGCGGGCCGAGCGGGCCAAGCTGTTCGGCTATCCCACCCACGCCCACTGGCGCCTCGCCAACAACTCGATGGCCGAGACGCCCGAGGCGGGCATGGAGCTGATGGAGCGCGTCTGGCCCTTCGCCGTGGCCCGGGTGAAGGAAGAGGTCGCCGAGATGCAGGCCATCGCCGACAAGGAAGGCGCGAAGATCAGGATCGCCCCCTGGGACTACCGGTTCTACGCCGAGAAGGTCCGCAAGGCCCGCTACGACCTCGATATGAACGAGGTGAAGCCGTACCTGCAGCTCGAGAAGCTGCGCGAGGGCATGTTCTGGGCCGCCGGCGAGCTCTACGGCTTCAGCTTCATCCCGGTGACCAACGTCCCCGTCCAGCATCCCGACGTCCGGGTCTGGGAGGTCAAGCGCGGGCCCGAGCACATCGGCCTGTGGTACTTCGATCCCTATGCCCGCGCCGGCAAGCGCTCGGGCGCCTGGATGAACGCCTACCGCACCCAGGAGACGTTCGACGGCAAGGTCACCACCATCGTCTCCAACAACTCCAACTTCGTGAAGGGCGCGCCGGGCGAGCCGGTGCTGATCTCCTGGGACGACGCCGAGACCATGTTCCACGAGTTCGGCCACGCCCTGCACGGCCTGAACTCGGCGGTGACCTACCCCAGCGTCTCCGGCACCCGGGTGTTCCGCGACTACGTGGAGTTCCCCTCGACGGTGAACGAGTCCTGGCTGCGCACCCCCGAGGTGCTCAACCGCTTCGCCCTGCACCACAAGACCGGCCAGCCGATCCCGGCCGAGCTGGTGGCCAAGATCGAGAACGCCTCCACCTTCCGCCAGGGCTTCGACGTCACCGAGTTCCTGGCCTCGGCGCTCATCGACATGAAGCTGCACCTGGCCGGCGACGCCGACATCGATCCCGACGCCTTCGAGCGGGTGGAGCTGGAGAAGCTCGGCATGCCCGCCGAACTGCCCATGCGCCACCGTACCCCGCAGTTCGGGCACATCTTCTCGTCCGACGGCTATTCGGCCGGCTACTACTCGTACCTGTGGGCCGAGGTGATCGCCCTCGACGCCGTCGAGGCCTTCCGCGAGGCGCCGGGCGGCCTCTACGACAAGGGCGTGGCCAAGCGGCTGCACGACAACGTCATGAGCGTCGGCAACTCTATCCATCCGCGGGACGGCTATCGCGCCTTCCGCGGCCGCGATCCGGACGTGAAGGCCTATCTGAAGGACAAGGGCTTCCCCACCACCTAGGCCCGCAACGCGAAGGTGCTCCCCCTCTGGGGGAGCTGTCGCGAAGCGACTGACGGGGCCCATCAGGCGAACAGATCGCCCTGGCTATCCGCCTGATGGCTTCCCTTGGTCGCCGCCGCGGCGCCCTCGATGGCCAGCAACTTCAGCTTGGTGTCGACGCCGCCCCGCGCGGAGAAGCCGCCCGGCTTGCCGCCGGCCGCCGTCACCCGGTGACACGGCACGATGATCGGCCAGGGATTCTTGCCCAGCGCCTGGCCGACGTCCCGGGCCAGCAGCCGGTCGCCCAGCTTCTGGGCGATCTCGCCATAGGTTAGGGTCTGCCCGGCCGGGATCGCGCGGGCGATCTCATAGACCCGGGCGTGGAACTCGGGCGTCCGCGACAGGTCCAGCGGGGCCTGCGACAGATCCGCCTTCTCGCCGCGCATCAGCGCCTGGACGCCTTCGACCGTCGAGGCGAACTCGGCCGGCGGCTCGGCCTCGACACTGTCGGGAAAGCGCCGCAGGACGCCGCGCCGCGCGGTCTCGGCTTCGCGTTCCGGCAGATGACAGGCGACGAGACCCGCATCGTTCCAGGCGATGGCGGCGATGCCTATGGCGGTCTCGAACAGGGCGTATCCGATCATGCGGAGAGGATAGCGCCGTTCGCCGGCCGCCGCTGGCGGCTTTCGGACCTATTGGGCGGGGGTCTGCTGGTGCTGCACCAGCCGCCAGCGCGGCCCGTCCCGGCGGTAGGTCGAGCTGCACCAGGCCTCGTAGGGCGGCTCGCCCTCGCGGCGGCCCGTGGCGCGGTAGGCCAGCACGGCCAGGTCGTCGCCGGGCCGGGTCAGGCGCCGCTCCGCCATGTCCACGGACGTCCAGCGCGGCGCGGCCTCGAGGCTCTCCATGATCGCCTCGCCGGCCAGGACGCCGAAGCCGAAGGTCATCATGCACGCCGGGTCCAGCGCCGCCCGATAGCGCGGCTCGCCGTCCAGCCACAACCGCCGCTCCAGGTCCCAGAGAAGATCCGTCTCGTTCGTGGCCGCCAGAACGGCTTTTCTTGACTCGAAGTTCTCCACAGGCGCATAAGCGCGCCCTTCCGGCCTGATCTCGGTCAGCGCCCTCTACCGCCACGACCCCCACACCTTATGTGGGACGAGGGCGGCGAGGCCCCCCGTCGACGCAATCGTCCACGGGGGCTGATTGCGTTTGGGCCATAGGAGCTGAATTTGTTCGACGCGCTTTCTGATCGGCTGACAACCGTCTTCGACCGCCTCTCCGGTCGCGGCGTGCTGTCCGAGAAGGACATCGACGAGGCCATGCGCGAGGTGCGCGTGGCGCTGCTCGAGGCCGACGTCGCCCTGCCGGTGGTCCGGCAGTTCATCGACAAGGCCAAGGAACGCGCCGCCGGCGAGGCGGTGATCCGCTCGGTCAAGCCCGCCGACCAAGTGATCAAGATCACCTACGACGGCCTCGTCGAGATGCTGGGCGGCGAGGGCGAGTCGGAAGGCCTGCGCATCTCGGCCAACCCGCCCACCGTCATCCTGATGGCCGGCCTGCAGGGCTCGGGCAAAACCACCACCGCCGGCAAGCTGGCCCTGCGGCTCCAGAAGGAGCGCAAGAAGGTCCTGCTGGCCTCCCTCGACACCCGCCGGCCCGCGGCCATGGAACAGCTGGCCATGCTGGCGACCCAGGCCGGGGTCGACAGCCTGCCCATCGTCCCGGGCCAGCCCGCCCCCGAGATCGCCCGCCGCGCCATGTCGGCGGCCAGGCTCCAGGGCTACGACGTCCTGATCCTCGACACCGCCGGCCGCACGACCCTGGACGAGGCGATGATGGCCGAGGCGGCCGAGATCGCGAAGATCTCCAGCCCGTCCGAGACCTTGCTGGTGGCCGACGCCCTCACCGGCCAGGACGCAGTGCGCACCGCCAAGGCCTTCCACGAGCGCCTGCCGCTCACCGGCCTGGTGCTCACCCGGGCCGACGGCGACGGCCGTGGCGGCGCGGCCCTGTCCATGCGGGCGGTCACCGGCCTGCCGATCAAGTTCCTCGGGGTCTCCGAGAAGATCGACGGCCTCGACGCCTTCGACGCCCACCGCGTGGCCGGCCGCATCCTCGGCCGCGGCGACGTGGTCGCCCTGGTGGAGAAGGCCGCCCAGGACTTGGACGTGGCCAAGGCCGAGGCCATGGCCAAGAAGCTGGCCAAGGGGCGGTTCGACCTCGACATGATGGCCGAGCAGCTGCGCCAGATGAAGCGCATGGGCGGCATGGAAGGCCTGATGGGCCTGCTGCCGGGCGTCCAGAAGATGAAGAAGCAGATCGCCGACAGCGGTCTGTCCGACAAGACCTTCGACCGCCAGCTGGCGATCATCTCCTCGATGACCAAGGCGGAGCGCGAGAAGCCCGACATCCTCCAGGCCTCCCGCAAACGGCGCATCGCCGCCGGCGCTGGGGTGGACGTGGCCGAGGTGAACCGGGTGCTCAAGCAGCACCGGCAGATGGCCGACGCCTTCAAGGCCATGTCCAAGAACGGCGGCAAGGGCTTCGGCCAGATGGCCAAGATGCTCGGCGGGGGCAACCTCGACCCGGCCAAGATCGCCCAGCTCACCGGCCAGGCCGCGCCGACCCCCGAGCAGATGGAAGAGCTGCAGTCCCGCCTCAAGGGCATGGGGGGCGGCCCGGGCGGCCTCAAGCTTCCCGGCCTCGGCGGCGGCCTGCCACCCGGCTTCAATCCCTTCAAGAAATAGCTTTCAGACCAAGGACTAAGACCAATGCTGAAGATCCGTCTCGCCCGTGGCGGCGCCAAGAAGCGCCCCTACTACTCGATCGTCATCGCCGACAGCCACTCGCCGCGCGACGGCCGCTTCATCGAGAAGGTGGGCTCCTACAACCCGCTGCTGAAGAAGGACGATCCGAACCGCATCGTCCTGAAGCAGGAGCGCATCCAGGAATGGCTCGCCAAGGGCGCGCAGCCGACCGACCGCGTGGCCCGTGAACTGGGCAAGCTCGGCATCGTGAAGTGGGAAGCCGGCAGCAACCCGAAGAAGGGCGAGCCCGGCCAGAAGGCCAAGGAACGTGCGGAAGAGCGCGCCCAGCGTGAGGCCGACCGCGCCGCCGCGGCCGCCGAAGCCGCCGCCCAGCCGGCTGAAGAGCCCGTCGCCGAAGAAGCCGCTCCGGCCGAAGAAGCCCCCGCCGCCGAGGCCGCCGCCGAAGCCGCTCCGGCTGAAGAAGCTCCGGCCGCCGCCGAAGGCGAAGAGCAGGCCTAAGGCCTACGGCGTCCCCCTTCTCCCCTTGCGGGAGAAGGTGGCCCGCGAAGCGGGTCGGATGAGGGGTCCAACCGGCGCCCTCCGACCCGTCCTTCAGCTCTCCATGACGACCCTCTCGCGCAGCCCATCATTGGTGGGGCCCTGGCCCGACACCTCCTCCCGCACGGGGAGAGGGGCGCAATGACGCTCATCCTGGTCGGCCGCGTCGCAGGCGCCTTCGGGGTCCGCGGCGAGGTCCGCATCACCAGCTTCACGGCCGATCCTGCGGCCCTGCTGGACTACCGCGACCTCAGGCGCGAGGACGGCGCCCCGGCGCTCACCTTGCTGTCCGGGCGCCCCGCCAAGGGCGGCCTCGTCGTCCGCGCCCGCGAGGTCGAAACCCGCGAACAGGCCGAGGCCCTGCGCGGGCTGAAGCTGTTTATCCCCCGCTCGGTCCTGCCCGAGCCGGACGAGGACGAGTTCTACGTCACCGACCTCATCGGCCTTTCGGTGGTCACCCCCGGGGGCGAGGCACTCGGCCATGTGAAGAACGTGCAGGACTTCGGGGCCGGCGACCTGCTGGAGGTCCAGCCGCCCGCGGGGGCCAGCTGGTACCTGCCGTTCACCCGGGACGCAGTGCCCGAGGTGAAGCTCGCCGAGGGCTTCATCGTCGCCGTCCGCCCGGCCGAGGTCGAGGCGGAAGACGCGCCGCCGCAAGACCCCGAATAGGATCAGGCCTTGGGCTTGCGCAGCCGCATCAGCCCTTCCTGGGCGCAACTCGCCACCAGCACCCCGTCCGAGGCCCGGTAGATCTGGCCCAGGTTGAAGCCGCGGCCGCCCGAGGCCGACGGCGCCACCTGGTGGTACAGGTGCCATTCGTTGAAGTCGGTGGGCCGGTGAAACCACATGGCGTGGTCCAGGCTCGCCGTCTGCATGCCCGGCGTGCGCCAGTTCACCGCGTGCGGCCGCAGGCTGGTGCCCAGCAGGCTCATGTCCGAGGCGTAGGCCAGGATCACCTGGTGCATGGCCGGGTCCGAGCCGATCGGATCCTTGGCCCGGAACCACACCTGCTGGGTGGGCTCCAGGTGGGTCGGGCGGCGCATGTCGAAGCGGCCGCCGACGGTGCGCATCTCGATGGGCTGCGGCCGCTCCAGCCACTCGCGCATCTCGGCCGGCAGCCGGTCGGCCCGCTTCAGCTGCGCCTCCCGGTCGTCCTCCACCTCTTCCCAGTGCGGCGCCGCCGGCATCTCGGCCTGGTGCTCGAAGCCCTCCTCCTGCACCTGGAACGAGGCGGCGAGGTTGAAGATCTGCTGGCCGTGCTGGACGGCGATCACCCGCCGGGTGGTGAAGCTGCCGCCGTCGCGCGAACGGTCCACTTCGAAGACGATCGGCACGTTCGGGTCGCCCGGGCGGATGAAGTAGCAGTGCAGCGAGTGGCAGACCCGGTCCTCCACCGTCGCATAGGCCGCCAGCAGCGACTGGGCGATCACCTGGCCGCCGTAGATGCGGATCCGCGACTCCTCGTCCGGCGTCGTCCCCCGGAAGAGGTTCACCTCCAGGCGCTCCAGCTTGAGCGTCTGCATCAGCGTCTGGGTGTCCATGGCGGTCGGGCTTTGCTGCAAGTGCGAAGGCCGGAGGCATAAGCTTCCCTCGAACCACCGGCAAGGGTTGACCAACGCCGCTCGGCGGGCGCTTAGACAGCCGCCATGTCGTTCGACTGCACCGTCCTGACCATGTTCCCCGAGGCCTTCCCGGGGCCGCTGGGGGTTTCCCTAATCGGGACCGCCTGGCGCGAGCATGGGCTTTGGTCCTTGGAAACGCTGGACATTCGCACCCATTCCAAGGATAAGCGCGGCTTCCTCGACGACACCCCTGCGGGTGGCGGTCCTGGACAGGTGATGCGGGCCGACGTGATCGCCTCCGCGCTGGACAGCGTGGAGCGGCGCGAACGCCCGCTTTTGTACATGAGCGCCCGGGGTCGCCCCCTGACCCAGGCGCGGGTAAGTGAATGGGCCAAGGGCCCGGGGCTGATCGTCCTGTGCGGTCGGTTCGAAGGGGTGGACCAGCGGGTGCTCGACGCCCGCGGGTTCGAGGAGGTCTCCATCGGAGACGCGGTCCTCGCCGGCGGCGAGGCGGCGGCGATGGTGGCGATCGAGGCGTGCGTACGGCTCGTGCCCGGTGTGTTGGGCCAGGCCGAGAGTTTGAGTGAAGAGAGCTTCGAGGACGGTCTCCTCGAACATCCGCAGTACACGAGGCCGCGGACGTTCGAAGGGCTCGACATCCCCGAGGTGCTGCTGTCGGGCAACCATGCGGCCATCCGCCGCTGGCGCCAGGAACAGCGGGAACTGACCACGCGGGAGCGGCGTCCGGACCTCTGGGCGCAGCGCACCGCCAATCAACAGGCAAAGGGCGGCTAAAGCCCAGTAAGGAAGACGACCATGAACGTGATCGAACAGCTCCGTAAGGAAGAGGCCGACCGCCTCCTCGCCGCCCGCAAGGTTCCGGAATTCCGTCCCGGCGACACCGTGCGCGTGAACGTGCGCATCAAGGAAGGCGACCGCGAACGCGTTCAGGCCTACGAGGGCGTCTGCATCGCCCGCGGCGGCCAGGGCGTCGACGAGAGCTTCACCGTCCGCAAGATTTCGTTCGGGGAAGGCGTGGAGCGCCTGTTCCCGATCATGTCGCCGAACATCGAGAGCATCGAAGTGAAGCGCCGCGGCGTCGTCCGGCGCGCCAAGCTGTACTACCTGCGCGACCGTCGCGGTAAGTCGGCCCGGATCGCCGAACGCCAGATGACGGCGGCGAACAAGGAAGACAAGTCGGAGGCCTAAGGCTCCCGACCCAGCGATATTCGAGCGGCGGCCGGAGCGATCCGGCCGCCGTTTTCGTTTCAGGCCTCGGCGGCGAAGGCGGCGAACTCCCGGGCCAGGTGGTCGAACATCAGCCGCATGCGGGGCGAGCCGCGCAGGGTCTCGTGCATGCAGATCCACAAGTCGAGGGTGAAGCCGAACAGCTCGGGCATCACCGGGACAAGGCCATAGCGCCGGGCGAACTGGCGCTGGCACACCCCGATGCCCACTCCCGCGCGGATGGCGGCCAGCTGGGCCACGTCGTTGTCGGTGCGGTAGGCGAACAGCTCCCGGGTGATCGGCCGCCCCACGCTCAGGCTCTTGGCCAGTTCGGGGAAGTCCCGGTCGAAGCCGATCAGCCGGTGCTCGACCAGGCCCTCGAAGTCGATCGGCGGCGGGTGGCGCTCCAGGTATTCGGGGGCGGCGTGGAAGCCCAGGGCGATCTCCCCCACCTTCTTCGCCACCAGGCTGTTCTGGCTCGGCCGCACCATGCGCACCGCGATGTCGGCGTCCCGGCGGCTGAGGTCCTCGTTCTTGTTGCTGAGCGCCAACTCCACCTGCACCCGGGGGTGCTCGGCCATGAACCGGGCAAGCATCGGCGGGATCACCTCCATCCCCACCGCCTCGCTCACCGCCACCCGCACCACCCCGGCCGCCCCGTCCAGCAGGCCGCCGATGTCCCGGGCCGCCGCCGCGCCCGCCGCCGACATGTCCGCCAGGTGCGGCCGCAGCGCCACCGCCAGGTCGGTCGGCTGCAGGCCGCGCGGGCTGCGCACGAACAGCGGCGCCCCCAGCTGCCGCTCCAGCTGGTCGATGTGCCGGCCCAGGGTCGGCTGGGTGAGGCGGCGCAGCTTGGCCGCCGCCGAGAAGCTGCCCGCCTCCAGCACCGCATGCAGGCTCTGGAGCAGGTCCCAGTCAGGGGTCTTGGTCATGCGATATTGAATAGTGGTTCTGCGGCCTTCGGCAATTCCGTGCCACCGGCGGACGACCCGGCCTCGACGGCCAGGGCGCCCTGCCCGAGCGGCAGCGGCAGGCCGCCTGACCCGCCAGAGGCACAAATTTGCCGTGGAGGGCGGCCGATTGCGGCATCGCAGCACTAGACGTGCGCAGCCCTGCCGACCTAGATGCGCGCCATGCCCGGCAAGACCCTCTACGACAAGATCTGGGACGCCCATGTCGTCGCCGAACAGGACGGCGAGGCGATCCTCTATATCGACCTGCACCTGATCCACGAGGTGACCACGCCCCAGGCCTTCGCCGGGCTCCGCGCGGCCGGCCGTCCGGTGCGCCGGCCCGACCGCACCCTCGCCGTGGCCGACCACAACGTGCCCACCGAGGGCCAGGCCCGGGGCGCCGGCGCCGGCGCCGACGACGAGGCCCGCCTGCAGCTGCAGACCCTCGGCCGCAACGTCGCCGAGCACGGCATCGAATTCTTCCCCATGGGCGACATCCGCAACGGCATCGTCCACGTGGTCGGCCCCGAACAGGGCCGCACCCAGCCGGGCATGACCATCGTCTGCGGGGACTCCCACACCTCCACCCACGGGGCTTTCGGGGCCCTGGCCCACGGCATCGGCACCTCCGAGGTCGAGCACGTCCTGGCCACCCAGACCCTTCGCCAGAAGAAGGCGAAGAACATGCGCGTGCGCATCGAGGGCGCGCCCCCGCCCGGCGTCGGCGCCAAGGACTTCGCCCTGGCGGTCATCGGCGAGATCGGCACCGCAGGCGGCACCGGCTACGTCATCGAGTTCGCCGGCTCCGCCGTCCGCGCCCTGTCGATGGAAGGCCGGATGACGCTCTGCAACCTCACCATCGAGGGCGGCGCCAAGGCCGGCCTGGTGGCCCCCGACGAGACCACCTTCGACTACCTCCGGGGCCGGCCCTCGGCCCCCAAGGGCGGGGCCTGGGAGATGGCCGTCGACTACTGGAAGACCTTCTTCACCGACGAGGACGCCGTCTTCGACCGCGAGGTGGTTCTGGACGCGGCGACCATCGCCCCCACCGTCACCTGGGGCACCAGCCCAGAGGATGTCATCCCGGTCACCGCCGTGGTGCCCTCGCCCGACAGCTTCGCCACGCCCGACAAGCGCGCCTCGGCCGCTCGTGCCCTGGACTACATGGGCCTGGCCGCCGGCCAGGCGATCACCGAGGCCCGCATCGACGTGGTCTTCATCGGCTCGTGCACCAACAGCCGCATCGAGGACCTGCGCGCCGCCGCCCGGGTGCTGGAGGGCCGCAAGGTGGCTCCCGGCGTCCGCGCCATGGTGGTGCCCGGCTCGGGCCTGGTGCGCGAACAGGCCGAGGCCGAGGGCCTGGACGAGGTGTTCCGCGCCGCCGGCTTCGACTGGCGCGAGCCCGGCTGCTCCATGTGCCTGGCCATGAACCCTGACCGCCTGGCCCCGGGCGAGCGCTGCGCCTCCACCTCCAACCGCAACTTCGAGGGCCGCCAGGGCCGCGGCGGGCGCACCCACCTGATGAGCCCGGCCATGGCCGCCGCCGCCGCCGTCGCCGGCCATATCGCGGACGTCCGGGACTTCCTGTGATCACCGGCCTCGACCACGTCGCGCTCGCGGTCCGCGACCTCGACGCCGCGGTCGACGGCTACACGCGCCTGCTCGGCGTGGCCCCCAACTGGATCGGCGGCGACGGCGGCGCCCGTCACGCCTGGTTCCAGTTCCCCAACATGGCTCTGGACGTCATCGCCCCCCACGGCGAAGGCGCGTTCGGCGATCGCATGCGGTCCCAGCTGGAGGCCCACGGCGAGGGGATCTGGGCCCTGGCCTTCACCGCCGGCCGGACGGTGGACGACCTCGCCGCCTTCGCCCGGCTCATGGACCGCCGGGGCCTGAGGCCCACCGAGCCGGCCCTGACCCGCTCCACCCACGACGACGGCCGCAAGCGCTACTGGCTGGGCGCCAATCCGGCCGCCTCGGCCACCGGCGGCCTGCAGGTGCTGCTCATCGCCCCGCCCCGGGACGGCCAGCCCTGGCCGATGTCGCAGGCCCTTGGCGAGGCCTGGGGCGAGGCGCCGGTGACGGCCCTCGACCATGTGGTGGTCCACACCCCGAACATCGACCGGGCCCTCGCCGTCTATGGCGCCAAGCTCGGCCTCGACCTGCGGCTCGACCGCGAGAACTCCCGGTGGAACGCCCGCCAGCTGTTCTTCCGGGCCGGCGATGCGGTCGTCGAGATCGCCGCCAGGATCGGCGAGCCGCCCACGGACGCCCCGGACCGCTTCGGCGGCCTCGCCTGGCGAGTGGCCGACCCCGAGGCCGCCCGGGCGCGGATCGCCGCCGCCGGCTTCGACGTCTCCGAGGTCCGCCCCGGCCGCAAGCCCGGCACCCACGTCTTCACCGTCCGCGACGCCCCCGCCGGCGTCCCCACCCTGATGCTCAGCGCCGAGCCCGCCCAAGACCGCGCACTGGAACCTGCCTGATGGAAGCCTTCACCCGCCTCGACGCCAAGGTCGCGCCCCTGCCGCTGGCCAACATCGACACCGACCAGATCATCCCCAAGCAGTTCCTCAAGGGGGTCGACCGCAAAGGCCTGGCCCGGGGCCTGTTCTACGACTTCCGCTTCGACGAGGCGGGCGCCGAGAAGCCCGACTTCGTGCTGAACCGCCCCGAGTACCAGGGCGCCGGCGTGCTGGTGGCCGGCGACAATTTCGGCTGCGGCTCATCGCGCGAGCACGCCCCCTGGGCGCTCATGGACTTCGGCATACGCTGCGTGATCTCCACCAGCTTCGCCGACATCTTCTACAACAACTGCTTCCAGAACGGTCTCCTGCCCGTGGTCCTCAAGGCCGAGGAGGTGCAGCAGCTGATGGACGAGGCCCGGGGCGGCAACCACGTGGCCTCCATCGACCTCGAGGCCCAGACCGTCACCTCGCCTTCAGGCGCCGTCTTCCGGTTCGACATCGATCCGACCCGCAAGGAGAAGATGCTCAAGGGCCTCGACGCCATCGGCGAGACCCTGCAGGCCAAGGGCGACATCGACGTCTATGAGATGAAGCGCGCCCTTGCCCAGCCCTGGCTGGAAGGCGCGTAAGCGTCAGCCGCGCCGGGACCATCCGCACCCGCCCCGGAACCTCGAGGCCCCCGCGCCCGGGGTTTCCGATCGCCGCCCCAAGCTCTACGACGTGCCCTACGACGCGGCGGCCGATACGCCGCCCTAGCCTTCAGGACCGAAGATGACCGACTTGCTCCTCCTGCCCGGCGACGGGATCGGGCCGGAAGTGACCGCCCAGGTGCGCCGGGTGGCCGCCGCCCTGACGCCCGAGCTCGCCATCGATGAGCGGCCGTTCGGCGGCGCCAGCTACGACCTGCACGGCGTCCCGCTCACGGACGAGGCCCTGGCGGCGGCGAAATCGGCCCGGGCGGTGCTGATGGGCGCCGTGGGCGGCCCCAAGTGGGCGGGCGTGGCCCGGGACAAGCGGCCCGAGGCGGGTCTGCTCGGCCTGCGCGCCGGCATGGGCGTGTTCGCCAACCTGCGCCCGGCCCTGTGCTTCGGGCCCCTGGCCGACGCCTCCAGCCTCAAGCGCGAGCTGGTCGAGGGCCTCGACATCATGATCGTCCGCGAGCTGACGGGCGGCATCTACTTCGGCGAGCCCCGCTACATCGAGGAGCTGCCAGAGGGCGGCAAGCGCGCCGTGGACACCCAGGTCTACACCACCGCCGAGATCGAGCGGGTGGCCCGGGTCGCCTTCGAACTCGCCCGCGGCCGGCGGGGCAAGGTGGCCAGCGCCGAGAAGTCCAACGTCATGGACAGCGGCCTGCTCTGGCGCGAGGTGGTCACCGAGCTGCACCGGCGCGACTACGCCGACGTGGAGCTGACCCACATCCTGGCCGACAACGCCGCCATGCAGATCGTCCGGGCGCCCAAGCAGTTCGACGTCCTGCTCACCGACAACCTGTTCGGCGACATCCTCTCCGACGCCGCCGCCCAGCTCACCGGCTCCCTCGGCATGCTGCCGTCGGCGGCGCTGGGCGCAGCCGGGACGCCGGGTCTCTACGAGCCGATCCACGGCTCGGCGCCCGACATCGCCGGCAAGGGCATCGCCAACCCCCTGGCCGCCATCCTGTCGTTCGAGATGGCCCTGCGCTGGTCGCTGGAGCGGGCCGAGGCCGCCGACCGCCTGTTCGCCGCCGTCGAGCGGGCCCTGGACAACGGCGCCCGGACCCCCGACCTTGGCGGCAAGCTCACCACCGCACACATGGGCGATGCGGTCCTGGCTGAGCTCTAGGAGGAGCGGCGCATGGCCCACTGGCTGGTGAAGTCCGAGCCCGGCGCCTACAGCTTCGAGGACCTGCAGCGGGACGGCCGCACCGTCTGGGACGGCGTGCGCAACAACGCCGCCGCCCTGCATCTGAAGGCCATGAAGGTCGGCGACGAGGTGCTGTTCTACCACTCCCAGGAGGGGCTGGCGGTGGTCGGGGTCGCCCGGGTGGCCAGGGAGGCCTTCCCCGACGCCAGCGACCCCTCCGGCCGCTTCGTGGCCGTGGAGTTGGAGCCGGTGCGGCCCCTGGCCAGGCCGGTCACCCTGGCGGCCATGAAGGCCGAACCGGTCCTGGCGGACATGGCCATGATCCGCCAGTCGCGCCTCTCGGTCTCGCCCGTCACCGACGCCGAGTGGGACGTCATCCTGAAGATGGCCGGCTGAAGCCAAGTTACTCATTTTGGGGTGAAAGACGCCTCAAGGGGGCGGTTCTCCACCTGGGGTGGCGCCGCACACGTGCGCCCGGAAAGCTCGTGTTAACGGCCCGGCCCGTTAACTTTTGGCCATCGTCAGACCTGCCGAGACGTCGGCCGATGGGAAGGGGGTTCGGGTCAAAACCATGTCGCTCGACGCCGCTTCCCGAGCGCGCTTCAACCTCGAACGCGCCTCCGTCATGCTGCTGGACGACACGCCTCTGGGCATGTCGATCCTGGTGCAGATCATCACCGGGCTCGGGGCCAAGACGCTCTACCGTTGCGCCACCGTCGAGCAGGCCCAGGAGGTCGCCGCCAACTACGAGCTCGACCTCGCCATCGTCGACGGCATGGCGCCGTCGGGCCAGGGCTACGACTTCGTGCGCTGGATGCGCACCGAGGCGCGGGAGCCCAACTGCTACACCCCGGTGCTGATCACCACCTCCCACACTCCGGCCAGCGACGTGGCCCGGGCCCGGGACTGCGGCGGCCACATCATCATCAAGAAGCCCATCGCCCCCAAGGTGATGCTGGAACGCATCCTCTGGGTGGCCAAGGAAGGCCGGCCCTTCCTCTTCTCCGGCAGCTACGTCGGCCCCGACCGCCGCTTCCGCAACGACGGCCCGCCCGACGGCGTCGGCCGGCGCCGGGAAGACCTAGCGGCCCAGCCGGCCGCGTCGGCCGAGCCCGCCCCCGCCGCAGAGGCGCCGCCGGAAGCGCGTCAGGCTTCATGAGTTCGGTCCGTTTCGTCTTCCCCAAGGTGCGGCTGACCGAGCTGCTCAAGGCCCCCGGAGGCCTCACCGTGGCCGAGGCGCTGGAACGCGCCCAGGCCGGCCTCGACACCCTCAAGCCGCGCTGCGTGGCCGAACTCGCCGGCCTGCTGGAAAGCGCCGAGACCGCCTTCGCCGGCATGGGACCCCACTTCGACGACGCCGGCCTCACCGAGCTCTACGCCCTGGCGGTCCGCGGCATCGGCGCGGGCGCCGTCTGCGGGATCCCGGCGGTGGACGAGGCCCTGGGCAGCTTCTGCGACCTCCTCGACCACCTGCGCAGCAGCGGCCAGTACGACCCGGAAGCCATCGGCGTGCACCTGCGCGCCTGGCGCCTGCTGATGAGCCCGGACCTGCCCGCCGACGGCGCCCGCCCCGTCCTCGACGGCCTGCGCAAGGTCTCCGCCCACTACCGGCCCTGACCCCCCGCTCATCCCGCGCAGGCGGGGATCCAGGCCGAGCGAGCGGATCACCCTGACGGCGCCACGCCCCCGCGAACGCGGTTCCGCTTGACTTTCCGTCGCCCCTGTGTTCTTCTTTTGTTCAT
>JAEYNH010000051.1 GCA_023412655.1 Pseudomonadota bacterium
GCGCGGCGGTCTCCGCCCGTCTCAATGGGCCCTGAACGATGCGGAGTTTCTGCACCGCATCGGCCCCTAGGAAGAGGTTCACCCGCGCCAGTATCTCGTGCGCCTGGTGCTGGACGATCGCGGCCGATGGACCGGCTACGCGGATTTCCAGCGACGACGCCCCCCCGTTACGGCCCTTCACCAGCTTCACCGGCTCCGTCCGTCGAGCGATGTCCGGTCCAACCACCTCCCGCCAACGGGCCGAGAGCGCGCTGGCGCCTTGGCCGAACCGGGCGTCCAGATCCTTCACATAGCCACGCAAGGCCCGGCCGGCCGGCGGGGGCGGGCGATGCGCAGGGCGTGTGCGCTTGCGGGAGAGGATCTCCAGCGCCTCGGGGATGCTGGGCAGGCGGCGTCGCATGCCCCATCCTAACCATCATGCTGGCCCGGGCGAAGAGCCGAGCGGGACGAGGCCTTGCAGGTGCGCCCGCCCACCGGCCGCGCTAAGGATGGGTTCGTGTCGCTCCGCGCCCAACTGCTGTCCTGGTACGACGAAAACGCACGAGCGCTCGCCTGGCGCGTCGGGCCGAAAGAGCATGCGGCCGGCGAGCGCGCCGATCCCTATCGGGTCTGGCTCTCGGAGGTGATGCTGCAGCAGACCACCGTCCCACACGCGACACCCTACTTCCTGAAGTTCACCACGCGATGGCCGACCGTCCGCGACCTTGCCTCGGCTCCTGACGAGGAGGTCATGGCCGCGTGGGCGGGCCTTGGCTACTACGCCCGCGCGCGCAACCTCCTGGCCTGCGCCCGGGCGGTGACCTTCGAACATGGCGGGATCTTCCCGGACACCGAGGAAGGCCTACGCCGCCTGCCCGGGCTTGGGCCCTACACGGCGGCCGCGGTGGCGGCGATCGCCTTCGACCAAGCCGCAAACGTGGTGGACGGCAACGTCGAGCGGGTCATGGCCCGGCTGTTCGCCGTGGAACAGCCGCTTCCTGACGCCAAGGCGGAGCTGAAACGGCTGGGTGCGGCCCTGGTGACCGAGGAACGCCCTGGCGATTGGGCCCAGGCGCTGATGGACCTGGGCGCGACCATTTGCCGGCCGAAGGCGCCGCTATGCGACCGCTGCCCTGTCGCCAACTTCTGCGCCGCCCTGGCCACCGGGGCGCCCGAAACCTACCCGCGCAAACTCGCCAAGGCGGCGCGGCCGCATCGACACGGCGTCGCCTACGTGCTGACCCGCGGCGAAGAGGTGGCCCTCGTCCGTCGGCCTCCGAACGGCTTGCTGGGGGGCATGCTGGCCCTGCCCACCAGCGATTGGCGCGCCGAACGCTGGACCGACGCCGAGGCTCTCGCCGCTGCCCCCGTCGAAGCGCCCTGGCGCGGTGTGGGCGAGGTCGAGCACGGCTTCACCCACTTCACCCTGACGCTGCGCCTGCTGCGGGCCGAAGGGGAGGCGGCGGGGGTCATCTGGAGCCCGCGCCGGGATCTCGACGCCCTGCCCAGCGTCTTCCTCAAGGCGGCCCGGGCGGGACTGACGAACCTGCTCTGACGCCGGTCCGGCTAGGCCGAAAGCTGTGAGCGGACGCGGGCCCTCAGCAGGTCGATCGGGGCCAGGCCCTTGTCGGACTTGAAGTGCCAGTAGGTCCAGCCGTTGCAGGCCGGCGCCGATTGGACCATCGCGCCCACCTTGTGGATCGAGCCGGACAGGTCCCCCACCACCAGGCTGCCGTCGGCGCGGACCCGGGCGGCGTTGCGCCCCTTGGGGCAGTAGAGAATGTCGCCCGGCCGCAGCAGACCGGCTTCCACGATGGTGCCGAACGGAATGCGCGGCTCCGCGCGCTTGGAGCCGGTGACGACCATCTCGTCGGCCGTGGCCGGAACCACCCTGGCGATCCGCTGCTTGGCGAGCTTGGCGTATTCCGCCTCCCGCTCGATGCCCACGAACTTGCGGCCGAGCCGCTTGGCGACGGCGCCGGTGGTGCCGGTGCCGAAGAAGGGGTCGAGAATGATGTCGCCCGGCTTGGTCGAGGCCAGGATCACCCGGTGCAGCAACGCTTCGGGCTTCTGGGTGGGATGGGCCTTCGCGCCGGCGTCGTTCTTCAGCCGCTCGTCGCCCGTGCAGAGCGGCAGGGTCCAGTCGGACCGCATCTGCAGCTCGTCGTTCGCCATCTTCATGGCGTCGTAGTTGAAGGTGTAGCGACGTCCGCCGCGGGACTTGGCGGCCCAGATCAGCGTCTCGTGGGCGTTGGTGAACCGGGTGCCCTTGAAGTTCGGCATCGGATTCGACTTGCGCCAGACGATGTCGTTCAGGATCCAGAATCCCAGGTCCTGCACGGCGACGCCCACGCGGAAGATGTTGTGATAGCTGCCGATCACCCAGATGGCGCCGTCGTCCTTCAGCACGCGCCGGCATTCCTTCAGCCACGCGCGGGTGAAGGTGTCGTAGGCCTCGAAGCTTTCGAACTGGTCCCAATGGTCGTCGACGGCGTCGACCTTGGAGTTGTCGGGCCGCAGCAGGTCGCCGCCCAATTGCAGATTGTAGGGTGGATCCGCGAAGACGAGGTCGACGGAGCGGTCAGGAAGCTTCCGCAATTCTTCCAGGCAATCACCCTGGATGATCGTGTCGACCGGCAAACCCATGTCGCAAACCCCAACAGAACAGGAGTCTGAATCCTCGCCCATTATGGTGAAGGGCAGGTTGACGCGCGTGGTCAACGGCAAGTTAAGCGTCAGGCCGCTCGGGCGCTCCCCTCCACATGGGGCGCCAGCGCGCCGAGCAGTTCCGCCACCGAGACCGGCTTGTTGAGATGGCCGTCCGCGCCGGCGGCCTGACCGGCCTCAACGTGCTCGGGCAGGCAGTTGGCGGAGACGATATAGATGGCCGCGCGGGGCCGGTGGGCGTCCCGCTCCCAGGCGCGGATGCGGCGGGTCGCCTCAAATCCGTCCATGACCGGCATCTGAATGTCCATCAGGACGGCGTCGAAGGGCTCCTGCGCCACGGCCTCGACCGCCTGCTCACCGTTCTCCACGCTGACGTGGTCGATGCCGACGCTCTCCAGGATCAGCTGCAGCACCTGCCGATTGACGACGTTGTCGTCGACCACAAGCACGCGAAAGCCTTCGCCCTGCACCGTCGGCTCGGCGGACTCGGCGGTCGTTTCCGCCGGCTGCGCAGCGGGCAGCGCCGGCAGGTCCAGCTCGAAATGGAACACCGACCCCTCGCCCGGCCGGCTGTCGCAGCTCAGGCTCCCGCCCATCAGCCGCACATATTCATCGCAGATGGCCAGGCCGAGCCCGGCGCCGCCGTGGCGGCGGGTGGAGGTGTTGTCGCCTTGGCGGAACCGCTGGAACAGGGCTTCGCGCGTCGCGGCGTCGAAACCGGCGCCGGTGTCCCTCACCTCGAAACGGACGCGATCGCCCGACCGGGAGGCGGCGAGGACGACCTGTCCGGCGGAAGTGAACTTCAGGGCGTTGCTCACGAGGTTGCCCAGCACCTGGCGCAGGCGCACGGCGTCGCACGCGACCTCCGCCCCGGCGCCCGGCCCAATGTCGACGAGCAGGTCCAGACCGACCTCGTCGGCGCGGCTGCGGAACAGGTCGCGCACCGAGTGCAGCAGGGCCCCGACGTCCGCCCGGGCTGGGCGCAGCTCCACGGCGCCCGCCTCCACCCGCGCAAGGTCGAGGAGGTCGGTGAGAAGGGCGTTCAGCAATGAGCCCGAGGCCTGGATCACCCCCACCAGTTCCCGCTGCCTGGACGTCAGATCGCCCCGCACCAGGACGTCGGCGATGCCGAGCACGCCGTTCAGCGGCGTGCGGATCTCGTGGCTCATGTTGGCCAGGAACTCGGTCTTGGCGCGGTTCGCCGCCTCGGCGATGTCACGCGCCTCCGCCATGGCCCGGGCGATCTCCTTCTGCTCGGTGATGTCGGTCATCACCGCGACCATGCCCCCATCGTGGGTGCTGAAGACCTCATGGCGGATCCAGCGGCCATCCGGCACGCGCAGTTCGGATGGCGGCCTCTCCGCCGTCGCTAGGCCCGCGCTCCAGCTGGCGGCGTCAGCCTCGCTTGCAGGGCGCCAGCCGGCTTCCGCCGCGATCTGGATCAGCCGCTGGCGCTTCTGCCCGACGAACGGCTCGGCGTCGCAGGCGGCCACCAGGTCACCGAAGGCGCGGTTCCAGGCGGTGAGCCGTCCCTCGGCGTCGTAGAAGGCGAGCCCGGCCGGCACCACATCGAGAGCGCTCCGAACGCTCTTGAGCGTCGAGCGGCGGCCCATCCGCTCCATCCAGATGAGACTGCCGGCGGCGGCGAGGATGATGGCGGCCAGCGCGCCGGTCGCCACCGCCAGGGGGCCGCGCCCCATCAACTCGGCGGGGACGGCCAACGTCGGGTCGGGGGCCAGCGTCACCGCCGTCATGCCCGTGAAGTGAAGGCTGCAGATCGCGAGGATGAGGATGGCCGCGGGAACGACGAGGCCGCGGACGCCGCTGAAGCGGGCGCGGCTCTCGAAAGCCAACAGGGCGAGGGCCACGCCCAGGACCATGGAGGCCGCCACATAACCGAGGTCCCAGACGATGTGGGCCTGGGCGCGCATGGCCAGGATGCCGGTATAGTGCATCACCCCGACCGACAGCCCGGTGACCGCGCCGCCGGCGAGGCGCCAGCTGCGGCGGTCGGCGAGGGCCGGAAGGGCGAAGCCGAGGGTCATGCCGACAACGGAGATGGCCAGGGAGGCCGCCGTGCCGAGGCCGTCGTAGCCGACCGGCAGGCTGGGTTGGTAGGCCAGCATGGCCACGAAGTGGGTCGCCCACACGCCGCCGCCGGCCGTGAGGGCCGTGAGGCCGAGCCAGGCCCAGCGCATGGCGTCGCGGGTGTGGAGGCTGCGCTGGTGGAAGCCGAAGGCCGTGAGGCAGGCGGCGGCGCAGATCAGCGCGGCGGCCGCGACGAGGCGGAGATCATGGCCCTCGTAGATACAGGTCAGAACCGCGAACATACTGGCCCCGGAAAGCGTGACCGGTAACGCTAGGCCAGAAGTCTAAGCAAATCGTAGAGTTACCCGCGGTTGCGTCACCTCGCGGGAATCGCGAGATCAGGCTTCGAACGGCAGCTCGTCCTGCAGCGCCTCGTCGAACGCCCGCAGCGGGTCCTTGCCCATGAGGGCGAGCTTCACCGGACCCCAGCCCATGCGGTGGATCTCGCAGGGACCAAGGTTCAGCAGCGCCTCGGCGTGGATCGGCGCGCGGTAGCCCTTGTGGCTGGCGAAGCCGTAGCCGGGGTAGCGCGCGTCCATCTCGGTCATCAGGCGGTCGCGGGCCACCTTGGCGAGGATCGAGGCGGCCGCGATGGACTTGGACTTGCCGTCGCCGCCAACCACGGTGGTCACCTCGCAGGGCAGCTTGAAGCGGTAGTTGCCGTCCACCAGGGCGAACATCGGCCGGACCGCCATGGCCTCGATCGCCCGGCACATGGCCAGACCCGTGGCGTGGAGGATGTTGAGCTGGTGGATCTCCTCGACGCTGGCGAAGCCGACGCCCCAGGCGACCGCCTTGGCCTTGATCTCCACCTCCAGGGCCTCGCGGGCCTTGGCCGAGAGCTTCTTGGAGTCGTCCAGCCCCTTGGGGATCTTGCGCGGGTTGGGATCGAGGATCACGGCGGCGGCCGACACCGGGCCCGCCCAGGGGCCGCGGCCGGCTTCGTCGACGCCGCAGACGGGTCCGCCCACGAAGGCCTTCTCGAGCAGCAGGGTCGGCCCCTTGGCCATCAGCGGGCGAGCTCCTTCACCTGGGCATGGCGGTGGCACGAGGTCAGATGGTCGTTGACCAGTCCCGTCGCCTGCATCCAGGCATAGACGATCACCGGCCCGACGAACTTGAAACCCTTGGCCTTGAGCGCCTTCGAGACCTCCACGGCGAGCGGCGTCTGGGCGGGGACCTGGCCGCTCTCCCAGGCGTTCTGGATCGGCTTGCCGCCGACGAAGCCCCAGCAGAAGTCCGAGAAGTCCTCTCCGTGGTCGCGCATGTCGAGGTAGATGCGGGCGCCGTCGATGGCCGCGTCGATCTTGGCGCCCGACCGGACGATGCCCGGATTGGCCATCAGCCGGGCGCGGTCGGCGTCGCCGTAAAGCGCCACCTTCTCGGGGTCGAAGCCGTCGAAGGCTTCGCGGAACGCCTCGCGCTTGCGCAGGATGGTGATCCAGGCGAGGCCGGCCTGGAAGCCGTCCAGCACCAGCTTCTCCCACAGGGCGCGGGAGTCGTACTCGGGCACGCCCCACTCGGTATCGTGGTAGCGCTCGTACAGGGGATTGCCGTTCATCCCCGGCCAGGTGCACCGCATCGGCGTCGTCATCGGCGGCACCCTCGCCTGAGCGCGCGGCGAACCTCAAGCTCCGTTTCGCCGCATCCGGACGTTCAAACCGCGTTATCCCCAGCCGATTGCGGAAACCAGGACGGGATGTCGACCCGGGCCGGGCGGCCATCGACGGTGAGTTCGGCCCCCAGGGCGCGGTCCAGGCGCAGCAGGGCCATGGCCCGGCCGTCCATCCCCGAGAGCACCTCGCCGGCGCGCAGGTCGCCGGTCAGGATCTCGGTCCCGGGCGCCGGCGGCGGCCCCTCGAAGACGATCGGCAGCATGCGGTTCTTGATCTGGCCGCGGCGCTTCATGCGCGAGGTGGTCTCCTGGCCGACGAAGCAGCCCTTCTTGAAGTCGATGCCGTTCAGCAGGTCGAAGTTGGCCTCGATGGGATAGGTCCGCTCGCTGCCCCAGTCGGCGGAGCCGGGGACGCCCAGGGCCAGGCGATGGGCCTCGTAGGCCGCTTCGTCGGCGTCGGCGGCGGCCGGGCCATAGATGCGGCGGCCAAGCTGCGGCAGGCGGGGGTCGGGAACGCCCGCCGTCCCGCCCGGGAACTCGGCGAACACCGGCAGGTCGCCGGCGGCCAGGTCCACCTTGGCGCGGAGGCGGTAGAGGGTCAGGCGCTGGAGCAGGCCGTCGCGGTGCTCGGCGGCGACGTCCAGCAGGGCGCCGTCGTCCTGGCCGGCGATGAAGAGGTCGTACAGCAGCCGGCCCTGGGGCGTCAGCAGGGCCGCGAAGCGGGCCTCGCCCGGGACGAGGCTGTCCACGTCCTGGGTCAGCAGACCTTGCAGGAAGGTCCGCCAGTCGGGGCCGCCCACGGCGATAAGGGAGCGGCTGTTCAGCGCAGCGACAGTCATGTGCGGCAATTTGGGATGCGCCGCGGTGGAGCGCCAGCGCACGCTTCGGCTATGGGAGAGAGCATGTCCTCCGGCGCGTTCCCGATTCTGTTCATCACCGCCACGCGGATCGGCGACGCCGTGCTGTCGTCGGGGCTGATCCGGCGGCTGCAGGACGAGATCCCCAACGCCCGCTTCACCATCGTGGCAGGGCCCGTCGCCGCGCCCCTGTTCGCCGAGGTCCCCAACCTGGACCGGGTGATCGTGATGGAGAAGTCCAAGTCCGGCAGCCACTGGTTCGAGCTGTGGCGCCAGGTGCGCCGGCGCCGCTGGGGCCTGGTGGTCGACCTGCGGGGCTCGGGGATCAGCAAGTTCCTGCGCACTCGTCGGCGGGCGATCCACCGGCGCAGCGCGCTGCCGGCCCACAAGGTGATCGAGGCCGCCCGGCTCCTGAGGATCGAGGACGAGCCGGCCGCGCCCTTCCTGTTCACCTCGCCCGACACCGAGGCCTACGCCGCCGAGCTCACCGCCGGCCAGGGCCCCATCCTCGCCCTGGCCCCGGCGGCCAACTGGATCGGGAAGACCTGGCCCGTGGAGCGGTTCGCCCAGGTGGCCATGCGGCTGGTGCGCGAGCCCGGCCCGCTGCGGGGCGGGCGGATCATGGTCCTGGGCGGCGCCGGCGACCAGGCGCTGGTCAAGCCGCTGCGGGACGTGGCCCCGAGCCGGGTGATCGACCTGACCGGCAAGGACCTGCTGACCGCCTACGCGGCCCTGAAGCACGCGCGCCTGTTCATCGGCAACGACAGCGGCGCCATGCACCTGGCGGCGGCGGCCGGGGCGCCGACCATCGGCCTGTTCGGCCCGTCGGACGAGCAGCGCTACGCCCCCTGGGGGCCCAACACCCGGGTGGTGCGGGGGCCCCGCACCTTCGAGCAGATCCGCAACGCCGATCCTCGCCTCAACCAGGCCATCTGCCACATGATGGACCTGCCCGTGGAGAAGGTGGTACGCGCCGCGGGCGAACTCCTGGCCGCCACGGAAGGCTGATCCATGTCCGAGACCTTCGACCTGATCGTGCGCGGCGGCGAGGTGGTGAACCACGCCGGCCGCGGCCTTGCCGACATCGGCGTGCGGGGCGGAAAGATCGCCGCCATCGGCGACCTTTCGCAGGCCAGCGCGGGCGAGACCTTCGACGCCGCCGGCCTGACGGTGATGCCCGGCGTCATCGACACCCAGGTGCACTTCCGCGAACCCGGCCTGGAGTGGAAGGAAGACCTGGAGACCGGGTCGCGCGCGGCGGTGCTGGGCGGCGTCGTCGCCGTGTTCGAGATGCCGAACACCGAGCCCACCACCACCGATCCGGCGGCGCTCGAGGACAAGCTGGCCCGGGCCCGGGACCGGATGCACTGCGACCACGCCTTCTACGTCGGCGGGACGCATGAGAACGCCAGGTTCCTCGGCGAGCTGGAGCGCCTGCCCGGCTGCTGCGGGATCAAGGTGTTCATGGGCGCCTCCACCGGCACCCTGCTGGTGCAGGACGACGAGGGCATCGAGATGGTGCTGCGCCACATCCACCGGCGCGCCGCCTTCCACTCGGAGGACGAATACCGCCTGGCCGAGCGCCGCCCGCTGGCGCGCACCGGCGACTGGACCAGCCACTACGAGGTTCGCGACGCCCAGTCGGCGATCCAGTCCACCGAGCGGCTGGTGCGGCTGGCCAAGGAACTGGGCAAGCGCATCCACGTGCTGCACGTGACCACCCGCGAGGAAATCGCCTACCTCGGCCGCCACAAGGACGTGGCCAGTGTCGAGGTGACGCCGCAGCACCTGACCCTGGCCGGCCCCGAGGCCTATGAGCGCCTGAAGGGCTACGCCCAGATGAACCCGCCGATCCGCGGGGCCGAGCACCGCGAGGGCCTGTGGGCGGGGATCGCCAGCGGCGTCGCCGACGTGATCGGCTCGGACCACGCGCCCCACACCAAGGAGGAGAAGGCCCGCCCCTATCCGGCCTCGCCGTCGGGCATGCCGGGCGTGCAGACCCTGCTGCCGGTGATGCTGACCCATGTGGCCGAGGGGCGGCTTTCCCTGGAGCGGCTGGTGGATCTGACCAGCCACGGCGCCAACCGGGTGTTCGGCCTGGCCGACAAGGGCCGGCTGGCGGTGGGCTATGACGCCGACCTGACGGTGGTGGACCTCAAGGCCGAGCGCACCATACGTCACGAGGACATGGCCACCCGGGTCGGCTGGACGCCCTTCGACGGCTTCCTGGCCAAGGGCTGGCCGATGGCGACCATCATCCGCGGCCGCACGGTGATGCGCGACGGCGAGATCATCGCCCCGGCCCTCGGCCAACCGGTGCGGTTCGCCGAAACCCTCGACCATCACTGAGCTATACGCAGACGCGCCGAGGCGCCCGGATTCGCGCGGCGGGGCCGCGGCCGGTCGGGGTGGGCTGAAGATCTGACGGGCGCCCCATTTGGGGCGGCGGGACGACAGCAGGAAGACAGGGCGCGCGTGGCGGTCAGGCCGAGCTGTGGAAGTCCGGCGGACACACGCCTTGCGCAGGGGCGGCCCCCTCCGACCCTTCGGGGCGCCTCTCCCGGCGGGGGAGGACCGAGGCCGGCAGGCCCAAACGGTCGATGATGCGGGCGGCCTGGTCCTCGACGGACAGGGCGCAGAAGTCGGGGT
>JAEYNH010000119.1 GCA_023412655.1 Pseudomonadota bacterium
CTGTCGGAGAGCCTCAATCTGACGGTGTTCATGATCACCCACGACCTGGACACGCTGTACGAAATCACCGACCGCGTGGCCGTTCTGGCGGACAAGCACGTTGTGGCGACAGCGCCCGTGTCGGAACTCGAAAAGGCGGACCATCCCTGGATCCGCGAGTACTTCCTGGGACCCCGTGTTCGCCGCCGTCGGCCTGCCCGCCGATCGGCTGGGCCTGACCATCGGCGAGGTGCGCTCCGTCGCGGCCCTGCAGGCGGGTCGCCCGGTCCTGTCGATCACCGGCGCGATCCGCAACACGCGCGACAAGACCGTGACGGTGCCCCCGCTCCGGGTCAGCATCCTCGACCGGGCGGGCAAGCCGGTGGCGGTCAAGATCGCCCGGCCGCTCAATGCCGAGACACCCCCCGGCGCCAAGCGCTACTTCGCCATCGTCATCCCGGATCCGCCGGCCGGTTCGGCCAGCCTGGACATCGTGTTTGAACCGCCGGGCGACGCTCTCACCGGCGAGGCCTTGGACGCGCGCCTGGGGTCGGAGCCGCTGGACGCCCGGGCCATTCCCGAGGCGGGGGAGGCGGCGGCGGACCATGGCTGACCACGCGCCCGCCGTTCTGCTCTCCGAGGCCGAGATCGCCGATAGGGTGGAAGCGCTCGCCCGCCAGATCGCCCCGCGCATCGATGACGAGACGGTGGCCGTCTGCCTGCTCACCGGCGGGCTCTGGTTCTGCTCGGACCTGATGCGGGCCTTGGCGCGCCAGGGCCGCTACGTCCGCTTCGACGCCCTGTGGCTCGCCTCCTATAAGGACGAGCGGCAGTCCAGCGGTCGGTGCGAGGTGCGCGCCGACCTCCAGCGGCCCATCGCCGGTCGCAAGGCTCTGGTGGTGGACGATGTGTTCGACACCGGCCTGTCACTGTCGGAGGCGGCCCGGCTGGTGCGGGATTCCGGGGCCAGCGAGGTGCTCACGGCGGTGTTCGCGTCCAAGCCTTGGCCGACCCCACGGGCCATCCAGCCCGACTTTGTCGGCTGGGAGGCGCCGCCCCGCTTCCTGGTGGGCTATGGCATGGACAACGCCGGCCGGATGCGCGGCCTGCCCTACGTGGGCGTCCTCGACTAGCGGCTGGGCTCCCCGGCGGGCGGGGCGTCAGGCCAGCCAGGGCGCCGGGGTTTCGCGGGCCAGCATGTCCTCATAGGTCGGGCGGGCTCGGACGACGGCGTACTCATCGCCCTTCACAAGCACTTCCGGCACCAGCAGTCGCGAGTTGTACTCGCTGGCCATGGCGGCCCCGTAGGCGCCCGCGGTCATGAAGGCCACCAGGTCGCCGGCCTGTAGCAGCGGCAGGGCCCGGTCGCGGGTGAAGGTGTCGCCGGTCTCGCACACCGGGCCGACCACGTCGTAGGCCACAGCCTCGCCCTCACGCGGACGGACAGGCCGGATGTCGTGGTAGGCGTCGTACATGGCCGGGCGCAGCAGGTCGTTCATGGCCGCGTCCAGCACCAGGAAGCGGCGGCCTTCCGGCCGCTGGTGAATGTGGATGACCTTGGCCAGCAACACCCCGGCATTGGCGGCGATCATCCGCCCGGGTTCGAAGGCCAGGCCCACGTCCAGGCCGGCGGTGGCTCGGGCGATCATCGCCGCATAGTCCGCCGGCGAAGGCGGTTCGGGTTGGTTGAAGTAGGGCACGCCTAGCCCGCCGCCCAGATCCAGTCGCTCGACCCGCAGGCCTTCGGACTGCAGCCGCTGGACGAGGCCGCGCATCTTGCCGAACGCCTCCTCCATCGGGGCAAGGTCGGTGATCTGGCTGCCGATGTGGCAGGCGACGCCGATGGGCCGGACCCCGGCCATGTTCGAGGCCCGGGCGTAGAGGCGCTCGGCCTCGGAGAAGCTGACGCCGAACTTGTTGTCGGACTTGCCGGTGGCGATCTTGGCGTGGCCGCCGGCGCTGACGTCCGGGTTCACGCGGATGGCGACGCCGGCGCGAACGCCCAGTTCGCGGCCCACCCGGTCTATGAGTTCAAGCTCGGGCTCCGACTCGACGTTGATCTCTGCGACGCCGGTCCGAAGCGCGAAGGCGATCTCGGCCTCGGTCTTGCCGACGCCGGAGAAGACGATCCTCTCCGGCGGGACGCCCGCCGCCAGGGCCCGGCGGATCTCGCCCTCGGACACGACGTCGGCCCCGGCGCCCAGGCGGGCGAGGGTGCGGATCACCGCCACGTTGGGATTGGCCTTGAGGGCGAAGGCGATCAGCGGGTCGCGAACGCCCGCGTCCGTCAGCGCATCGCGCAGGACGGTGAAGTGACGCTCGAGAGTCGCCGAGGAATAGACATAGACGGGCGTGCCGACGGCCGCGGCGATGGTCGCCAGCGGCACGTCCTCGCAGAAGAGCTCGCCGTCGCGGAGCTCGAAATGATTCATCGGCGGGGGCGGGCGTAGGGGTCCGGGAGGGCGCCTTGAGGGGCGGTGCGGGCGGGGTCGGGCGCGGTGCCTTCGATGGGCAGTGTCCTCGGGGGCGCCGGGTCGGTGGTGCGGTCGCGCGGATCGACCGTGTCGACCGGCCGGCCGGGATCCTGCCGCCGCTGGGCGTTGTCGGCTTCGGTGGTGGTGTTGCGTCCGGCGCCGAACAGCGGACCGGGCCGCTCCAGCGGGCCAACCTTGCCGCAGGCGGCGAGCCCGGCGGCGGCGATCAGGAGCGCCAGAACGGTTGTGTGGGTCTTGCGGATCATCCCAGGATTTCCTTCCAACGCTTGATCTGCGCTCGGACCTGGTCCGGCGAAGTCCCACCGTAGCTCTTACGGCTGGCGACGGAAGCCTCCGCAGTAAGGACGCCATAGATGTCGGCCGTGATGCCGGGATTGAGCTTCTGCAGCTCGTCCAGCGGCAGGCCGGAAAGGTCGACGCCCAGTTCCTCGGCACGCTTCACCGCAGCCCCGGTGACGTGGTGAGCGTCGCGGAACGGCAGGTTCAACTCGCGCACCAGCCAGTCGGCCAGGTCGGTGGCCGTGGAGAAGCCGGAGCCCGCGGCCTTGGCCATATTGGCGGTGTTCGGCGACAGGTCCGCCACCATGCCGGTCATGGCCAGCAGCGACAGCTCCAGCGCGTCGAACGCCTCGAAGGTGGGGACCTTGTCCTCCTGCATGTCCTTCGAATAGGTCAGCGGCAGCCCCTTCATGACCACCGCCAGCTGCTGGAAGCTGGCCAGCAGGCGCCCGACCTTGGCCCGGATCAGCTCGGCCGCGTCGGGGTTCTTCTTCTGCGGCATGATCGACGAGCCGGTCGTGAAGGCGTCGGAAAGCCTCACGAAGCCGAACTGCGGCGTCATCCAGATCACGATCTCCTCGGCCAGCCGCGACAGGTGGATGGCGCAGATCGAACCGGCGGCCAAGGCCTCGAGGGCGAAGTCGCGGTCGGAGGTGCTGTCCAGGGAGTTCGCCGTGGGCCGGTCGAAGCCAAGCGCCTCGGCGGTCATGTGGCGGTCGATGGGGAACGGGGATCCGGCGAGGGCGGCCGCGCCAAGCGGGCATTCGTTCATGCGCACGCGGGCGTCCGCAAAGCGCCCCGCGTCACGGCCGAACATCTCCACATAGGCCATCAGGTGGTGGCCAAAGGTGACGGGCTGCGCCGGCTGCAGATGGGTGAAGCCCGGCATCACGTCCCCGGCGTGGGCCTCGGCCTTGGTCAACAGGGCGCGCTGGAGGTCCTTGAGCTGGGCGACCGTGCGGTCGCAGGCCTCGCGCACCCACATGCGAAAATCGACCGCCACCTGGTCGTTGCGCGAGCGGGCGGTGTGCAGCCGTCCGGCCGCTGGACCGATCAGCTCGCGCAACCGGGCCTCCACGTTCATGTGGATGTCTTCGAACTCGTCGCGGAACGGGAAGGTCCCGCCCTCGATCTCGGCGGCGATGGCGCCCAGACCCTGCTGGATGGCGGCTTCGTCCTCGCTCGAAATCACTCCGGCGGCGCGCAGCATCGCAGCGTGGGCGCGGGAGCCTGCCAGGTCCTGGGCGGCGAGCCGCTTGTCGAAACCGATCGAGACGTTGATCGCCTGCATCAACTCCGCGGGCTTGCCCGAGAACCGCCCGCCCCACATAGCTTGTCCAACAGAGGCCGGGCCAGCCGGAGCGGTCCGGCCGGATGCATTAGAGGAGTCGTCGGTCATATGAGCGAAGGTCCAGCGGCGAGCAGAAAACCCAGGGGAATCCTGACGTGGGCCCTCTGGGGCGCAGCCCTCGCGGGCGTCGCCGCGGTTCTCTACATCATCGTTCAGGCTTCCACCAAGCCGGAGCCGCCGGTGGTGGCTACGGGGCCGAAGCCGGTCGCGCCGGCCGCGTCGGGGAGCCTGATGGGCAAGTGGAGCACCGAGGCGGCCGGCGCCCCGGCCACCGACTATGTGTTCTATGACGAGCGCGGCCGCCCGACCCGCGTGGTCGACATGAAGGGCAAGGTGGTGGTGCTGAACATCTGGGCCACCTGGTGCGCGCCCTGCAAGGTGGAGATGCCCACCCTGGCGAAGCTTCAGGCCGCCTACAAGGACCAGCCGGTGGCCGTGGTGCCGGTGAGTATCGATTCCACCAGCGCCGGGGCCGAGGCGAAGCTGTTCATCGCCAAGAACGACCCGCTGAAGTTCTACCACGACCGGGAGATGAAGCTGCCGTTCAAGCTGCAGCCGCCGGCGCAGGGCGCGCCGACGACCATCGTCTACGGCAAGGACGGCCGTGAGATCGGCCGGGTCGCGGGAGAGGCCGACTGGGCCGGGCCCGAGGCCATGGCCCTCATCGACCAGGCCCTGGCGGCCGGCTGAACCTCGGCGACGAGCACGGGGCGGCGTGGGGCGGGCCGAACGCCCCAGGCCGCTCAGGCCGTCTGGACGCGCCGTTCGTCCGTGTCGGCTTCGGGCGCGGGAGCGCCGGGCGTGAGGGCGCGGAGCAGGCCAACAAGGGCGCTGCGGGCGTCCGGCGCCAGTCGCTCATAGGCCGACAGGAGTTCGAGGGCGCCGGGGGTGCGCAGGCGGGTGAGCAACTCGAGGTCCCGGGCGGTCTCCTCGCCGGGGCCGTCGAACACGTCCATCAGGTCGGTGACGCGGCAACGAAGCGCTCGGGAAATGAGCACCAGGCGTGAGAAGGAGATGCGGTTGGTTCCGTTCTCGTACTTCTGGATTTGCTGGAAGCTCACCCCGCATTGTTCGGCCAGGGCTTCCTGCGACATGCCGATCGTCCGGCGACGGATCCTGACCGCCGCGCCCAGGGCGATATCCATAGGGTCCGGCGCTTTCACGGACGGTTCGGACATATGAATTTCTCCTTCGGCTCTCGAACCCCCAAGGCAGGCGGCGAGAGCCGCGTTATCTGGGGTCACTTAAGTCCCTTGTCACACATCTGAAAAGGTCCCTCGACTAGGGAAAACTACCGAGGGTGGCGGGCGCCATGCGCGGAACGTCGCGGCGGTTAAACTCTTGGTGACCGAGTCATCATCGACTCGTCGGGTCGGGGCAGCAGTTCTTGGGACCCATGCGAGTCATTCGTTCACATCCCCCATTCGACCATGGCGCAGCCCTGCGCGTGCCGCCGCCCCATGACCAAAAGGGCTGGGCCGTGCTGTGGAGCTGGCTTGGCGACGAAGCGCAGTCCGTGGCCGAGGCCGCGGCTGTACAGGTGCGCACGCCCGACGGCCCCATAGTCGCCCATTGCGGTGACTGGATCGTTTTGTCGCACTCCGGCCGCTTCCACGTGGCTCACACCGTGCGGACCTGCGACGCCTGATAGCGGGCGCTGCCGTGACGGCCGGCAATCCGGCCGCTCCTAGTTCTGCGCGGCGGTGTTTGCGCCCCAGTCAGCGACGGTCAGAAGCTGGGCTGGGATCTCGGTGACGATCTCGGCCGACAGGGTGGTGCGCTCCAGGCCCCGCCAGGGCACCGAGAAGTCCGCGTAACGCGCGCCGTCTGGGGCTCGCCCGTCCAGCGGCCGGACGCTGATGCGCGCCCCGTCGATGATCAACGCCACTTGCTGAACCGCCTGCGGGTCGAAGTCGCGCGCCCACACCCGGATGCGCAGGTTGTCGTTCGGCCGCCAGGAGCCGATGGCCACGATGGAAAGATCCAGGCGCGGCGCGGGCTGGGCGACCGGCTCGGGCGCGGTCGCGTTCACGTGTTCGGGCGCAGTTTGGGCGGTCGCGGCCCCGGCGTGGATCAGCAGCAGGACGGCAAGCGAAGGAAGCAGGTTGAGGTGGCTGGCGCGCATGGCGCCTGCTTAGGGCCCCGCTCCAGGGCCGCACGATAGGGGAACTACCTAAACTGGGGCGCTTCCGGCGCCTCCCTACCCAGAATGGGGAGCTGCCGCGGTGGCGGCTCAACTCATGCGCGTCGCCGATGCGCGGGAAACTTCCGGTGGTCCTTCGCTGTTGGTACGCGTCACTCCAGCCTGGATGACGGAGCCCGTCTAGGAGACCTGCCATGGCCCATCGCGAACTCACGCCGTCCGCCGGTTCCCGCAGTCCCACGTCCCGCGGCCGCGACCCCTTCACCTCGTTCCGGCGGGAGATGGACCGGCTGTTCGACGACTTCTTCAGCCCTGCAGAACCTCGCAGCTTCGGCGGCGGCGGTGTCTCCTGGCCCACGCTGGACGTGGAGGAAACCGATCAGGCCTACACGGTGAAGGCCGAGGTGGCGGGCCTCGACCAGAAGGACATCAAGCTCGAGCTTCGCGACAACGTTCTCGAGCTCAGCGGCGAGAAGCGCGACGAGCGCAAGGATGAGACGGACGGGCGCACCTACAGCGAACGCTTCTACGGCAGTTTCCACCGATCGATTCCGCTGCAGAGCGAGGTCGACGCCGACAAGGTGGAAGCCACGTTCAAGAACGGCCTGCTCACCGTGGTGCTGCCCAAGAACGACCAGGCCCGGGACAAGACCCGCCGGATCGAGATCAAGTCCTAGGCACGCGGCGCTGCGTTCTTGGTAGCGAGGCCGGACGCCGGCCTCGTGCTGCAGCCGTAGGAGGGCCCCATGTCGTCTGACAATCTTGACCGCGCGCTGGCCGAGGAGTTCGCCGACCGCGCTTCGGAGATCCACGCGCTGAAGGCCAAGGATCCTGCCTTCCGCGACCTTCTCCATCGCAATCATGAGCTCTGGGAAGAAATCCAGCGCGCCCAGAACGGTATCGAGCCGACGTCGGACGAGAGGCTTGAGCAGCTTGAGCGGCGCCGACTGGCGCTGCTCGATGAAATCACCCTGCGGCTCGACACGGCGGGCGCCTAGCTAGCATCCGGCTTCGGTCAGGTTCGGCTGTCCGCTCGTCTGGCAGGGCGCAAGCCTCGGAGTCCGACCTTGGGCGCTACGTATGGTGGATCGTTCTATAAAGATCGCGCGTTGCTTGTGCAGGTCGTCTCCGCCGCGCGCCAGGATTGGGCCCATTCCATGCCCGCCGCCCAACCCAGTCTCCGACGCATTACCCACCGCCCTGGCTGGCGAGCGGCAAGCCATGCCGCAGTCGGCCTGGCGGCCGCGCTTGGTGCCTGCACCGTGGGCCCAGACTATCGGGCGCCCACGCTCGTGGAGCTGAAGGTCCCCGCACAGTTCACCGAGGTCCCTGCATATGCGCAGGACGTGGACCTCGCCCGCTGGTGGGCGGCGTTCGACGATCCGACGCTCACGTCTCTCATGCAGCGCGGCCTGGCGGCCAATCTGGACATCGACGAGGCCGGGGCGCGGGTCCGGGCCGCGCGGGCCAACCTTCGCGGCGTGCGGGGCAGTCTGCTTCCCGCGCTGGAGGCCTCTGCGTCCGGCGGCCGGACGGTTGGCGGCGGCTTCATTCCGGACCGCGACAGCTACCAGGCGGGGCTCGACGCCGCCTACGAGGTCGACCTGTTCGGCGGCGGCCGGCGAGCCGTGGAGACGGCGCGGGCCAATGCCGAGGGCGCAGAGGCCAGCCTGAGGTCTGTCCAGCTCACGGTGGCCGGCGAAATCGCCCTGAACTACTTCGACGCCCGCGAGGCGCAGGAACGTCTGCGCATCGCCACCGAGACTCTGGCCACCTTGGACGAGACCGTCGAGATCGTCGGCTGGCGCCAGCGCGCGGGCCTGGTGGGCGCCATCGATCTGGAACAGGCGCAGCAACTGCGGGCCCAGACCGCCGCCGGCATCCCGCCGCTTGAGACCGCCTTCGCCGCCGCCGCCAACCGCTTGGCGGTGCTGCTGGGCGAATCCCCCGGGACGGTGACGGCGCTGCTCGCGGAGACGGCCGAGCTGCCAAGCCCACCCGAGGCGCAGCCGGCGGCGATCCCGGCCGACGTGGTGCGCCGCCGGCCCGACGTCGCCGTCGCCGAGCGGGCGCTGGCCGGCGAGACCGCGCGGATCGGCGTCGAGGCCGCCCAGCTCTATCCGGCGCTCAGGCTTTCCGGCTCATTCTCTGGCTCCGGGCGCACGGTCTCGGCCGTGCAGGATTCAGCGGTGGGCTTCCTGCTGGCCGGCATCACGGCTCCGATCTTTCGGGGCGGCCAGATCCGCGCGGCCGTGGAGGCGCAGCGGGCCACAGCCGCCGGAGCCTTCTCCGCCTATCGCCGCACGGTGCTCACCGCCTTGGAGGAGGTGGAGAACGCCCTGGTGTCCACGCGCAGCGCGCAGACGCGGGAGACGCGCCTTGCCTCTGCCGAGGCTTCGGCCCGGGTCGCCGCGGAGCTTGCCCGTATCCAGTACCGGTCGGGACGGATCGACTTCCAGTCCCTGCTCGACGCCGAACGAACCCTGCTGTCCAGCCAGGAGGCCCTGGCCGCGGCGCGAGTGGCCCGCGCCGCGGCGGCGGTGCAGCTCTACAAGGCGCTCGGCGGCGGGTGGCAGGCCGCGCCGATGCCGGCCAGCCTGACGGCCCGGTGAGGCAGGCGATGGACGCCCCCACGCCAGGCAAGACCGGAGCCCGGGCGGAACTCGACCGCTTCCTCGGCTCGACCGCCGGAGGGCGCCTGCGCAGACCCCTGATCCTGGGCGCGGCGGTGGTCGGCATTCTGCTGCTGGCGGTGCTGGTGGTGCTGTTCGTGAGGGGCGGGGGAGACAAGCCGCACTACGCGACCGCCCCGCTTGTTCGCGGAGACCTTCGGGTCACCGTCTCGGCCACCGGCAATCTGCAGCCCGTCAATGAGGTGGAGGTCGGCTCCGAGCTGTCCGGTATCATCACGGAGGTGCGGGTCGACAACAACGATCGGGTGACCCGAGGCGAGGTGCTGGCGCGCCTGGACACGGCCCGGCTCGAGGACGCGGTGGAACAGAGCGCCGCAGCCCTCGCCTCCGCCCAGGCCGGCGTGGCCCAGGCGCGGGCTACGCTGTCTCAGTCCAACGCCACCCTGGCGAGGCTGGAAGAGGTCTATCGGTTGTCGGGCGGCAAGGCGCCGGCGGCCACAGAGCTGGACGTGGCCCGGGGCGACCAGGCGCGCGCGGCGGCCAACCTGAGGGTCGCCCAGGCGTCGGTGGGCCAGGCGCAGGCGACCCTCTCGTCCAACCGCACCCAACTGTCCAAGGCCATCATCCGCTCGCCAGTGAACGGCGTGGTGCTCTCTCGGGCGGTGGAGCCGGGCCAGACCGTGGCCGCCTCCTTCAACGCCCCTGTGCTCTTCACCCTCGCGGAAGACCTCTCCCGCATGCAGCTGGAGGTGAAGGTGGATGAGGCCGACGTGGGCCAGGTGAAGGCCGGCCAGCCCGCCACCTTCGAGGTGGACGCCTACCCCGGACGCTCGTTCGATGCGGTGGTGGAGCGGTTGGACCTCGGCGCCACCACCACCAACAGCACAAGTGGCTCCGGGACGGTGGTGGCCTATACGGCGGTCCTCTCCGCCAACAATCCCGACCTGGCGCTGCGGCCCGGCATGACGGGAACGGCGAACATCATCGCCGCCCAGAAGCAGAACGTCCTGTTGGTTCCCAACGCCGCCCTGCGCTTCTCGCCGTCCAAGGGTGGGGAGGCGCGGGGCCCGGCCGGCGGCATGTTGATCCCGCGCCGGCCCCCGCGCAGTGGCGGCGATCAGGGCTCAGTGTCCATCGGGCGCGGCAGCCAGCAGACGATCTACGTCCTCGACCAGAAGGGCGACCTGCGGCCCATCAGCGTCCAGGTGGGCGACAGCAACGGATCGCAGACCGAGGTCTCGGGCCCCGACCTTCGGGTCGGGATGAGGGTGGTCACCAGCGAGCTTGCCGGTGAAGGCCGGGGAGGGCGGCCTTGAGCGAGCCGCCCCTGATCGCCCTGCGCAGGCTGACCAAGACCTTCGGGACGGGGGAGACGGCCTTCCAGGCGCTCAAGGGCATCGACCTCGACGTGTGGGCCGGCGACTTCGTGGCGGTGATGGGGCCTTCCGGCTCGGGCAAGTCGACGATGATGAACATCCTCGGCTGCCTGGATGTGCCCACGAGTGGCGAGTACCTGTTCGAGGGCCACCATGTGGAGCAACTGAGCCAGGACGAGCGCGCCCTGCTGCGCCGTCGGTACCTGGGTTTCGTCTTCCAGGGCTACAACCTGCTGGCCCGCACCAGCGCGGTGGAGAACGTGGAACTGCCGCTGCTCTACCGCGGCGAGGGGCGCAGCGAACGGCGCGCCGCGGCCATGAACGCCCTGCGCAAGGTCGGGCTCGAGGCCTGGGCCGACCACGCCCCGAACGAGCTGTCCGGCGGCCAGCAGCAGCGGGTGGCCATCGCCCGGGCCATCGTCACCGAACCCCAGGTCCTGCTCGCCGACGAGCCGACCGGCAACCTCGATACCGAGCGGTCGAGGGAGATCATGCAACTGCTGGAGGGAATCAACCGGGATGGCGGCATCACCATCCTGATGGTCACCCATGAGCCTGACATGGCGGCCTTCGCGCGGACGATCATCCGCTTCCGGGACGGTCTGATCGAGAGCATCGAGGCTTCGCACCAGATGGGAGCGCCCGTGGCATGACGGGCATGCTGTTCACCACCCTCGGCCTCGCCATCCGGGAGATCCGGCGCCACCTCATGCGCTCCTTCCTGACGGTCCTAGGGGTAGTGATCGGGGTGGCCTCGGTGGTGACGATGGTGACCCTCGGAAACGGCACCACGGCCGCCGTCCAGGAGCAGATCTCCAGTCTGGGCGCCAATATCCTGCAGATCCGCCCGGGGCAGGGCTTCGGACGCGGCGGCGGCGGGGCGCCGCCCCAACCCTTCGAACTGGACGATGTCGAGGCCATAAGACGCCAGGTCGCCGGTGTGGAGACGGCCGCGCCCCTCGTGCAGTCGTCAGGCCTTGCCGTGCGTAACGCGGCCAACTGGTCGACCACGATCTACGGCACCACGGACGCCTACCTGGGGGCCCAGTCCTGGAAGGTGGCTGAGGGCCGGGGTTTCACCCCCGCCGAGGAACAGGCGGGGAAGACCGTCTGCCTGATCGGCTCCACCATCCGCCAGAACCTGTTTCGCACCGACGATCCCATCGGCCAGCCGATACGAATCCGCGACCTGAGCTGCGAGGTGGTGGGCGTGCTCGCCTCGCGCGGCTCGGGCTTCGGCCCTAGCCAGGACGACGTCGTGATCATGCCGATCAAGGCGGTGCAGCGGCGCATCACCGGCAACAACCAGGTGAACTCCATCCTCGTGTCGGTGAACCCGGCCTATTCGTCGGAAGGGGTGCAAGCGGCCATCACCTCGCTGCTGCGCGAGCGGCGTCGGCTCGGCGCCAACAAGTCTGACGACTTCAATATCTTCGACACCCAGCAGATCTCCGAGACCCTCCAGAGCACCACGCGCACGCTCACGGCCCTGCTGGGCGCGGTGGCGGCCGTCAGCCTGCTGGTGGGCGGGATCGGGATCATGAACATCATGCTGGTCTCGGTCACCGAGCGGACCCGTGAGGTGGGCATCCGGCTGGCCATCGGCGCGCTCGGGCGCGAGGTCCTGCTGCAGTTCCTGGTGGAGGCCGTGGTGCTCGCCAGTCTCGGCGGCCTGCTGGGCCTGGCCATCGCCCTTGTGGCGAGCCTGGCGCTCGCGCCGGTGCTGAAGGTGCCCTTCATCTTCGATCCGACCATCAACCTGGTGGCCTTCCTGTTCTCGGCGCTGATCGGCGTGCTGTTCGGCTACTTCCCAGCCCGGCGCGCCGCCAAGCTCAATCCCATCGACGCCCTGCGTCACGAGTAGGCCCGCGCCTGTCATGTCGGCCTTCGGTAGAGCCATCGCCAGGAACTCAGGGAGCGGTCCATGAGGCCGATAAAGATCGCGCTCTGGGGCTTCCTGGCCGCCCTGACCCTCCTGTGGCTGCTCGCCGAAACACCCTGGGCGCTGCCCACCGGTGTCTTCGGCTGGCGAACAGTCCTCGTGCAGTACACGGGGCTGCTGGCCATCGGCAGCATGAGCCTCGCCACGCTCCTGGCCCTGCGCCCGCGCTGGCCGGAGCGGCCGCTGCAGGGGCTCGACAAGATGTATCGGCTCCACCGCTGGCTCGGGATCGCCGCCCTGACCGCGGCGGTGATCCACTGGCTGTGGGCCCAGGGCGTCAAGTGGGCGGTCGGCTTCGGCTGGCTCGCGCGGCCGCATCGGGGACCACGACCTTCGCCGCCCTCCGGCCTGGAGGGCTGGCTGGCCGGACAGCGCGGCTGGGCCGAGCAGGTTGGCGAGTGGGCCTTCTACGCGGTGGTCGTGCTGATCCTGATCGCCCTGATCCGGCGCATTCCCTACCACTGGTTCTACAAGACCCACCGGCTGATCGCCGTGGCGTATCTGGTGCTGGTCTACCACGCCCTGGTGCTGGTGAAGTTCAGCTACTGGACCACTCCGCTCGGGGTGGTGCTGGCGGTGCTGCTGGCCGGCGGCGCCTTCGCCGCCGTCGTGTCGCTGTTCGGCGGGATCGGCGCCCGCCGCCGGGTGGCGGGCAAGATCGTCAGCCTGCAGTACTACCGGCCGCTGCGCGTCCTGGAGATGGAACTGCGCATGACCGGGCGATGGCCGGGGCATCAGGCAGGACAGTTCGCGTTCATGACCGCCGACCCGGAGGAAGGCCCCCATCCGTTCACCATCGCCTCGAGCTGGGAGGGCGGCGCTCCGACCATCCTGCTGATCGCCAAGGAGCTGGGCGACTACACCCGCACCCTCCCTCAGCGCCTGCATCCCGGGCAGGCCGTCACCCTGGAAGGGCCCTATGGCCGCTTCACCTTCGATGATGGCAGGCCCCAGCAGATCTGGATCGGGGCCGGGATCGGCATCACGCCCTTCATCGCGGCCATGAAGCGCCGCGCCGCCCAGCCGACGCTGGAGCGGGCGCCGCAGGTCGACCTGTTCCACACCACTGCCGACTACGACCCCACCGCCATCGCAAAGCTTCGAACCGATGCGGAAGCCGCCGGCGTGCGACTGCACCTGCTGGTGGACGCCCGCGACGGCTACCTGACCGGTGAGCGGGTGCGCGTGGAAGCGCCCGAGTGGCGGGAGGCCGGGATCTGGTTCTGCGGCCCGCCAGGCTTCGGCGCGGCGCTGCGCAAGGATTTCGCCGGCGTGGGCTTCCCCGTGGCGGAGCGCTTCCACCAGGAACTCTTCGAGCTCCGGGGCTGAGCCGGCGCCGCCCGCGCCAGCAGAAACACGGGCCGAAACAGCCCTTTTCGTGGGGATGCGCAGGGGTGCGGCAGGCCGACGCACCTCCGCCCCAAAAAAAGGCTGTTGACCTCCGGCGGGGGCCCGCCTAAAAGCCCGCCTCCGCCGACGAGGACCCCACGGGGTTCGAGACACGGCGGGAAGCCCCGGTTGAGGTTCGGTCCAAACGGATCTATCTGGCGGCTTCGGTCGAAACGGACGTTCGCTCGTCGGATGTCTCGTCGGCCTGGTGGGTGACCACCGAGGGTGCTTCCGGCTTCAACAGGCTTCGGCCGGCCGGGCGTCTCCCAAGACAATGCGCTCGGCGCACAGGGTCCGGCATCCGGAACCTGGGTCTTTGACATCGTTGATTAGGAAAGAGAAACGCAGGCGGCGGCGTCCTGGCGACAGTTTTAGACTGTCTCGACGCTGACTGTGACTGCGGTCTCTTGAAGACACCATGAATATGGCTGGGGCCT
>JAEYNH010000170.1 GCA_023412655.1 Pseudomonadota bacterium
GTCTCGGCTAGGCGGGCCTGTTCGGCGGCGGCGGACTCGCGTCGCGCCCGCTCGGCGGCGGCGGTCCTGAGGACCTGGGCTGCGCCCGCGAGCTGGCCGATCTCGTCCTTACGGGCTCGGCTCTGAACCTCCACGGCGTGGTCGCCAGCCGCCAGCCTGCGGAGGGCGACGGCCAGGGACGCGAGGGGACGGGCGATCGTCCGCGACAGGAGCACGGCGAGGGCGACGGCGGCGATCAGCGCCAGGAGCGCGCCGGACGCTGCGATGGCCAGGGTGGTCGCGATGGCCCGGGCCTGGGCCGCCCGGCGGGTCTCCAGCACCTCCGCCTGGGCCGCGCCCAGCTCGCGCACGGTGCGGCGCAGCTCGTCCAGGGTCCGGCCGCCGACGATCTGGAGGGCCAGGGGCCGGGTGGCGGGGTCATGGGCCAGGCTCATGGGCCGCTCGGCGTACCGCGGCCGCCATGCCGCCAGGCTCTGGCGCAGCTGTTCGGCCTGGGCCCTGTGATCGGCGATGCCGGTGTTGGCGATGAAGCTCTGCAGGGCCTCGTCGGTGGCCGCCGTCTGCTCGCGATAGGCAGCGGAGAAGGTCTCGGCCCCGCCCGTGACCACATAGCCGCGCACGGCGTTCTGCTGCTCCAGCAGGCCACGCATCACCGCCTCGATCTCGGCGGCGCGCCGGTGGGCCTGGTCCAGGGCCTGCGCCTCAGCGCGGACGGCGGCGAGCCCTGCGAAGACCGCCAGGCCGGCGGCCAGGACGATGGCGATGAGCAGGCCGAAGGCGCCCGTGAGCGTCTGGGAGAGCTTCAGTCTGGAGAACATGGCGCGGGGAGGTCTTCCTTGGCCGGGGCGCGAGGGCGCCCGGCCCTTCGAATGGCGGGAGGCGGCTCGGAACCGGGCGGTCAGGCCAGGGTGGCGATCCTGCCCGGAGGCGCGCTGCACGGGGCGGGACGGGCGGAGCCCTCGACCTCTTCGGCACGCGCAGCGACGGCGAGGGAGGAAGCAGTTGGCAATACTGCGTTATGCAATACTAGAAGCAAGACCTGGGCCCTCTGAAATCAGGCTGACAGAGTCCTAGCGCTCATCTGTAAAGCTAAGGTTCCCAGATCGGGGATCAACTATATGCAAGTTGCATCGACTATGGATTTCAATTCATAGTCATATTGCAATGCATTCGCCGATAGTCGGCGGATGCACGCTTCTCGCCCCTGGGGGATCAGTCGCGGTCGTAGAGCTCGACGATCCGGCGGGCGCCGGCACGGTGGCCGACCAGCCGCTCGAGCACCAGTTCCAGGACCTCGGTGGTGGTCTCGAGCGCCGCGTCCTCGGCGCCGTCGATCAGGCGCTCGTACAGCTCGACATTGTGCTCCAGCACGTCGGCCCGCAGGGCGCGGCCGGCGGCGGTGAGGGTGATCTCGGTCAGGCGGCGGTCGTGTGGCACCTCGGCGCGCAGCAGCAGGCCCCGGGCGACCAGGCGATCCACCGCCCGGGTCAGACTGGTGCGGTCCAGGGTCAGGAAGTCCGCCACCTCGTTCATGGTGCGGTTCGGCAGCTTGGCCAGGCTATAGAGCAGCCGCCATTGGGTGAGGGTGAGGTCGTGGGGACGGAGGATCTCGGAAAGGATCCGGTCCCGGCGCTCGCACAGGTGGGCGAGCACATAGAAGATCCGCAGCCGCCGAGCCCGATCCGCTTCTTCGACGGCGCCCTGCGCGGCCACCCTCATGCCCAACCCCTCGATACGCTTACCCGGAGGTGCGCGCTTACAACGGGGCGGCGAGTCGGCCAGTAGGTCATAACAGCGCAGCTTGTTTGCCGACGCCCGGAAGGACGCGCCCCGCCGGTCCCGGCGGGGCGCGCTTCGTCATCAGAACGTCTTGCGGACGTTCACGTACCAGTAGCGGCTGTAGGGCTGGTAGAGCTCGCCCAGGTAGCCTTCGATCGCCAGAGGCGGCTTCTCGTCGGTGATGTTCCGGACGCCGACCCGCAGGCGGGTGTCGCCGGCCCAGCCATCCTGGAACTGGTACTGGGCGTACAGGTTCGCGGTCAGCTGGCTGTCGACCACCCAGGCGTTGCCCAGGCTGTCGCGCAGGTCGGTGTCCTCGACGTCGTCGATGTACTGGGTGAAGGCCCCGACCTGGAACTGGTCGTAGCGCCAGGTCAGCGAGGCCGACCACTTCCACTCCGGACGGCCGTTCTGCCGGATCAGGTCGCCGCCGCCGGTGATGGTGGTGCCGGGATTGATCCGGCCCGCATCCCGCGCCTCGAGGAGCGTGGCGATATCAGCCGAAGGCGAGCGGTAGAACTTGATCAGGTGGGCGGCGTTGAAGTTGACGTCGAACGAGCCGTAGCGATCGGTGTTCAGGTTCCAGATCACGCCGATGTCCAGGCCCTTGGCGTGCTGCGGCAGCAGGTTCTGGTACTGGTCGTTGACGTAGAGCACCGAGCCCACGGGCTGCAGGCCCGTGTCATCGAAGTTGGCGATGTCGTCGGCGGTGGGCGCCGCGCGGACCACGGCCGGGTTGGACCGGCCCTCGACGCGCTCCAGGTAGTCCAGGATCAGGGCGTTGCCCTCGCCGAACAGGCCGACGATGCCCTTCTGCTTCACGTCCCAGTAGTCGACAGTGAAGGTGAAGCGGCCGAACTCCGGCGGCACGAAGCGCGGTTGGAACACCACGCCCAGGCCGAGGGTCTCGCTGGTTTCCGGCTTCAGGTCGGCGTTGCCGGCGCGGCGCGCGGTGGTCGACTGCGACCGCGAGCAGTTGGAGAAGCTGTCGATGCGGCCGGCCCGCAGGTCGGCCTCGCACTTCACCCAGTCGGTGCGGGTGTTCGAGCGGGTGACCAGGGTGGCGTTGATCTGCTCCAGGTTCGGGGCCTTGAAGCCCTGGGCCCACGAGCCGCGGATACGGAAGCCGTCGAAGATGTCCCAGGCGCCGGCGACCTTCGGCTTGGCCACGTCGCCTACGTCCGAGAAGTCCTCGTAGCGGCCGGCGAGCTGGAACTCGAGGTTGTGGACGAAGGGGATCTCCATGTCCGGCGAGACCACCGGGATGGCCAACTCGGCGTAGGCCGAGAGGACTTCGCGCTTGCCCTTGGTGTCGGGCGAGGGCGAGGAGCCGATCAGGTCGTTGCCGTAGACCGTGCCGGTGACCATGTCGGTGAAGGTGATCGTGCCGTCCAGGCGGTCGTCACGGTCGTCCTTCTGGGTCTCACGGCGCCATTCCAGGCCGGCCGCGAAGCCGATGTCGCCGCCCGGCAGGGCGAACAGGTCGGCCTTGGAGACCTTGAAGTCGGCCAGGGCCAGCGAGCTGGTGGCCACCCGCTTGGTGCGGATCGAGATGGCGTCGATGGCCGCCTGCGACGACGGCGAGGTGTCGCCGATGCTCGGGTTGGCCGGGTCGCCGCCGCTGAACGGGTTGTAGGCGTCCGGGGTCGACAGGGCGAGCTGGCGCTGGAGCAGGGTGGCGCTGATGCCATCCGACTCGTCCTTGGCCTTGGCCTGGGAGTAGAGGATCGCGCTTTCCCAGTTGAAGCCGAACTTCTCGCCGCGCAGGCCGCCCAGGAAGCGGCTCTGGGTGAGGTTCACGTCCACCTCGTTGGGACCGACGTCCACGAAGGTGTAGCTGCGCAGCACCACCGGCAGGCCGGCGGCCGGCGCCGAGAGGCCGGGCAGACGGTTCGGATTGACCTGGCCGTTGGCGAAGACCGTCGGGCCGAAGGGGTTGTAGTAGTTCGACGCCGGGATGGTCAGCGGCAGCGAGGTGAGCGTGTTGGTCGGGCTCTGCACGCTGTGCGTGACGGCGCTGTAGTAGCCGACTTCACCGAAGGCCTGGATGTCCTCGGTGAGCTCCCAGTTGCCGGTCAGGAAGCTGTTGAAGCGTTCCGTCGAGGGCATGACCGAGGTGTTGAAGGTGCCCGCGTCATAGCGCAGGTCGCGGTCGGCGCCGCTGGTGGCGGGCGCGCCGTCATCCAGGCAGACCGCCCCTTGCAGCACGGTGCAGCCGCCGAAGCCGGTGGGCTGGGGATGGAAGGCGCCAGCCGACGAGGTGACCAGGGCGCCGTTCTGGCGGACCGCCACGTTGCCGAGGGTCTGCAGCGAGGCCCAAGGGGTGGTGGTGGTGCGGCCGTCAAGGCCGATCAGGCCGTCGAAGGCGGTGCCGGCGAACAGCGGGCGGCGGTCGGACGAGGAGGTGTAGTCCTGGTCCCAGGCGCGCAGGGCAGTCTTGTCGGCGTAGGTGACGAACAGGGTCAGGTTGCCCCGATCCCAGTTCTTGCCGGCCAGGACGCTGAATTCGGCTTCACGCAGGTGAGTGCCTTCGGCGCCGCCGTACTGGGCCTCGACCTGCAGGCCTTCGAAGCGGTCCTGCAGCACGGTGTTGACCACGCCGGCCACGGCGTCCGAGCCGTAGAGGGCGGCGGCGCCGTCCCGCAGCACTTCCAGGCGCTTCAGGCCCTGAACGGGGATGGCGTTGGTGTTGTAGGTCAGCACCGGCACCAGGTTTTCGTCGGCCCGGCTGGTCGGGTGGGCGACCACGCGGCGGCCGTTGAGCAGGACCAGGGTGTTGCCGACGCCGAGGTTGCGCAGGTTCACCGAGCCCACGTCGCCGCGGGCCGAGTTCGACGAATTGGGCAGGTAGCCCGAGTTGAAGCTCACGTCGCCCATCTGCGGGATCGACCGGAACAGGTCATCGCCCGAGGTGGCGGCCGTGGCGGCCAACTGTTCGGCGCCGACGACGGTCACGGGCAGGGCCGCGGTGACCTTGGAGCCTTCGATCTGCGAGCCGACGACGACGATCTCATCGACGGTGGCGTCCTGGGCCGCGGCCGCGCCGGCCATGGCGACGCCGCAAAGGACGGTGGAGCCCAGCATAAGGCTGCGCAACGAAACCAACTTCATCTTGTAGTACCCCCTGTAATTGGGCGCCGCCGGTTCCGGTCTGTCGCGCCTGTCGGAATGGAGTCGGCCGCCGCAGCAGCCGACCGTCAGTAGAAAGTCACGTTGTCGAGCTGGAGCCAGACCTTGCGGCCGCCCTCGGCGGTGGCGGCGACCTGCACCTCGG
>JAEYNH010000038.1 GCA_023412655.1 Pseudomonadota bacterium
TCGGCCCCGGCGTCACCGCTTTCAAGGAAGGCGACGAGGTCTGCTCCGGCGGCCGCGGCGTCTTCGCCGAGTACGTCGTCGTCCCGGCGGCCAACCTCCAGCCCAAGCCCAGGCGCCTGACCTTCGCGCAGGCCGCCGGCTATCCGGTCGCCTACCTCACCGCCTATGTCGCCCTGAAGCGCTGCGCGGACGCCCAGCCCGGCGAGTGGGTGCTGGTCCACGGCGCGGCCGGCGGCGTGGGCCTGGCCGCCGTCGACTACGCCAGGGCCCTGGGCTGCCGGGTGATCGCAGCGTCCGCCTCGGACGAGAAGCTGGCCGTGATCGCCGCCGAATACGACGTGGACGCCACGGTCAATGTCGGCGGCGGCTTCCGCGAGCGGGTGAAGGCGATCACCGGCGGGAAGGGCGCGAACGTCATCTACGATCCCGTGGGCGGCGACGTTTTCGACGAGAGCACCCGCTGCATCGCCTTCGGCGGCCGCATCCTCTCCATCGGCTTCACCTCGGGCCGCTTGCCGGTGCTGCCGGTCAACATCGCCCTGATCAAGGGCTTCTCGCTCATGGGGGTGCGGGCCGGCGAGTACGGGCGCCAGTTCCCCGAGAAGGGTCGCGAGAACAACGAGGCCATCTGGAAGCTCGCCGAGGAAGGGCTTGTGAAGCCGCGGGTGCACGCGGAATATCCGCTGGCCGACTGGCGCGAGGCCTATGAGACGCTGGCCCAGCGCAAGGTGGTCGGCAAGACTATCATCCGCCCCGATCTCTGAAGGTTCGCCCCCATGACCATCGCCAGCGAAGAAGAGCTCGAGAAGCTGAAGGCGGCCGGCAAGCTGGTGGCCCGCACCCTGAAGGCCATGGGCGAGGCCCTCGAGCCCGGCATCACCACCCGGGAGCTCGACCAGATCGGCCGCAAGATGCTGGAGGACGCCGGCGCCCGCTCGGCCCCCGAGCTGACCTACGGCTTCCCCGGCGCCACCTGCATCTCGGTGGGCCCGGACTGCGCTCACGGGATTCCCGACGACCGCCAGGTCCAGGCCGGCGACCTGGTGAACATCGACGTGTCGTGCGAACTCGACGGCTTCTACGGCGACACCGGGGCGAGCTTCGCCGTGCCGCCGGTGGCGCCTCGGATCGAGAAGCTGTGCCGGGACGGCCGCCGCGCCATGTGGGCCGGCATCCGCGCCGTGCGCCCGGGCGGGCCGCTGAACGCCATCGGCAAGTCCATCGAGGCCTTCGCCGACAAGAACGGCTACAGCCTGGTCCGCAACCTGGCGAGCCACGGGGTGGGCCGCAGCCTGCACGAGGAGCCCACTGAGCTGGCCACCTGGTACGAGCCCGGCGACAGGCGCCGCATCGTCGAAGGCTCGGTCTTCACCATCGAGCCCTTCCTCAGCCTTGGGGCGGACTGGGTGGAGGAGCTGGACGACGGCTGGACCCTGCGTCCCCTGGGCGGCGAGCCTACCGTCCAGTACGAGCACACCCTTGTGGCCACACGCCGCGGCCCGGTGGTCCTGACCCTGGCTGAGTAGCTGGCCGAATAGCTGGCCGAATAGCTGGACCGTGGAGCCATAGGCGGTTGACTCCGTCCCGCCCATCCCCTATCCACCGCGCCTCGATTTTCGACCCCGGAGCTTTCGTCGTGAAGCGCACTTTCCAGCCCTCCCGCCTCGTGCGTGCGCGCCGCCATGGCTTCCGTCTGCGCATGTCCACCAAGAACGGCCAGAAGATTCTGGCGCGCCGTCGGGCCAAGGGCCGCAAGCGCCTGAGCGCCTAATCGCACCTTCTTCGGACCGGTGTGGCCGGGCTCGCCCCGGCCATCTTGAACCTCCGATGTTTCTGACCTCTCGCAGCGGCGCCGTTTCCTGGCCGACCGCTGCGTTTGCGTGTCTGGAGGGTCGCGCCGCGGCCTCCCTAAACGCGGCAAGCGGGTAGGCCGATGTCGGACTTTCCCATCGAGCGTCTCAAGAAGCGGCCGGATTTCCTGGCCTGCGCCCAGGGCGCGTCCCTGGCCAGGGGCGCCGTGGTCGTGCAGGCGCGTCCCCGGGGCGACGACGCCCCCCTCGTCCGCGCCGGATTCACCGCCACCAAGCGCATCGGCGGCGCGGTGGTGCGAAACCGCGCCAAGCGGCGGATGCGGGAGGCCGCCCGCCTTCTGCTGCCCGAACATGCCCGCCCCGGACACGACTACGTCTTCATCGCCAGAGGCGGTGCGACGACCCGCCCCTGGCCCCGTTTGCTTGACGATGTGAAAAGCGCGCTGATAAGGCTCGCCGCCGAACGCGAGGCCTCATCCCAAAGCCCACCGGCGTGAAGGGCTCGCCCCCTCTTCGGAACCCGCTCCCGACATGAGAGACGATAACACCCGCAACACGATCATCTTCGTCGTGTGCACGATGGCGATCCTTCTCCTCTACCAGGTCTTCGTGCTCCAGCCGCAGGCCGAGAAGCGCAAGGCGGAGATGGCCAAGCAGCGCCCGTCCGCCGAAGCCCAGGGTCCGGCCGCGCCGGGCACGCCGAATTCGGTCATCAACTTCGCCGACCGGCGTCAGGCCCTGGCCGCCAGCCCGCGGGTGCCGATCGACACGCCGGCCCTGAAGGGCTCGCTGTCCCTGCGCGGGGGCCGCATCGACGACCTGTTCCTCAAGCAGTACCAGGCGACGCTCGAGGCCAACTCGCCGAACGTGGAGCTGTTCCGCCCCGAGGGCCTGCCC
>JAEYNH010000193.1 GCA_023412655.1 Pseudomonadota bacterium
TGGCCGAGCAGCTCGCCATCGACCGCGCCAAGAAGCTGTTCGGCGCCGGTTTCGCCAATGTGCAGCCGCATTCGGGCGCGCAGGCGAACACCGCCGTGTTCTTCGCGCTGATGCAGCCGGGCGACACCTTCCTCGGCCTTAACCTCGCCGCCGGCGGCCACCTGACGCATGGCGCGCCGGTGAGCCTGTCCGGCAAGTGGTTCAAGCCGGTGCCCTACAGCGTGCGCCGCGACGACCAGCGGATCGACTATGAAGAGGTCGCCCAGCTCGCCGACGCGCACAAGCCGAAGGTCATCGTCGCGGGCGGCTCGGCCTATCCGCGCCATATCGACTTCGCGAAGATGCGCGCCATCGCCGATTCGGTGGGCGCCTATCTCATGGTCGACATGGCCCATTTCGCCGGCCTCGTGGCGGGCGGCGTGCACCCGAGCCCGGTGCCCCACGCCCATGTGGTGACGACCACCACCCACAAGACCCTGCGCGGCCCGCGCGGCGGCATGATCCTCACCAACGACAAGAAGCTGGCGAGCAAGATCAACAGCGCCGTGTTTCCCGGCCTGCAGGGCGGACCGCTGATGCACGTGATCGCCGCCAAGGCGGTGGCATTCGGCGAGGCGTTGCAGCCCGAGTTCAAGACCTATGCGAAACAGGTGATCGAGAACGCCCGGGCGCTGGCGGACAGCCTGCAGAGCGTCGGCTTCAAGATCGTCTCGAACGGCACCGACAGCCACCTGATGCTGGTTGACCTGACACCGAAGAACGTCAGCGGCGCCGCGGCCGAAGTGGCCCTGGAGCGGGCCGGCATCACCACCAACAAGAACTCGATCCCGGGCGATCCGCTGCCGCCGATGCAAACCTCCGGCCTGCGGGTGGGCTCGCCCGCCGGCACGACCCGCGGCTTCGGCGTGGACGAGTTCCGGCAGATCGGCCGCTGGATCGGCGAGGTGCTGGACGCCGTCGCCACCGGCGAGGATTCGTCAGCCGTCGAGCAGAAGGTTCGCGGCGAGGTGGTGGCGCTCACGAAGCGCTTCCCCATCTACTCCTAATAGCGTTTAGTGGCCGCAAAGAGGGCTAGATATGCGCTGCCCGTTCTGTGGCCATGACGAAACCCAGGTGAAGGACAGCCGCCCGTCCGAAGACGCGGCGGCCATCCGCCGCCGTCGGCTTTGCCCCCAATGCGAAGGGCGCTTCACCACCTTTGAGCGGGTGCAGTTGCGCGAGCTGACCATCGTCAAGCGGTCGGGCCGCCGCTCGCCGTTCGATCGGGACAAGCTGGCGCGCTCGGTGTCGATCGCGCTGCGCAAGCGTCCGGTGGAGCCCGAGCGGGTGGAGCGGATGATCTCCACCATCGTTCGGCAGCTGGAGAGCATGGGCGAGACGGACATCGCCTCTTCCGCGGTGGGCGAGCTGGTCATGAAGCAGCTCAAGCAGCTCGATGACGTGGCCTATGTCCGCTACGCTTCGGTCTACCGGGATTTCCGTGAGACTCAGGACTTCGCACGCTTCCTGGGCGAGGAAGGCCTGAACGAGGCGCCGGAAACCTAGCGGTCTTCGAGCGGCGCAGCGCTCAACTCGAGAAGGTCCAGTTCGGCCTCGGCGCTACGATAGGCATCGTCACCGATCACGCCCCTGCGCCGCAGATCGCCTATGGCCCGGCGAGAGGCCGCCACCGAGCGGCGGCGCAGGAGGTTGTCGGCGGTTTCCCTCGGGTTCTGCCCCTTGCGGCTGCGACCGAGGGCTTCCTGATACTGCGCGCGCAGCCGCTCGGCCGCGGGGCTGTGATCGCCGTCCAGTTCGGCCATGGCCGCGCTCAGCGCCGTCTCGCGGGCGATCCTCAGCTCACGCTGCACGAGGTCGTCGGTGGGGAGGCGCATGAGCTGGATCAGGGGGCGCAGGGTCAATCCCTGGAGCACGAGGGTGCCCATCACCACGACGAAGGCGGTCAGCTGGATGAAGTCGCGGTAGGGGAAGCCCGCGGGAATGGCCATGGCTGCAGCCAGGGTGACGATACCCCGCATGCCCGACCAGCCGACGATGATTGCGCCTCTCCAGGTGAGGGGCGAGGGATCCCGGCCCAGGCCGCGCGAGACCGCGGTGTGGATCAGCACCCAGACGAAGCGCACGAGGATCACCACGCCGAGGATGATCGCCGCGCCGGCCAGATATCGAATGCGAGCGGCGAGATCGAGCGGCGCTAGGATGGGGCCCAGCTGGAGACCGATGAGCGTGAAGGCCAGGACGTTGAGGACGACCGTCACCGTCTGCCAGATGGCGTAGGTGGGCACCCGCAGGCGCGCGGGGAACCGCGCGGCGTTGCTGTGGCCGATGGTGAGCCCGGCGACCACGACCGTGACCACCCCCGAAAGCCGCAGGTGCTCGGCCCCCAGCCACAGGGCGAAGGTGACGACGAACTGGAAGATCACCGCGCTGGGCGCGTCGCTGAAGCGGCCCGACAGCGGCGCGATGACTTGGCCCGCCAGCCAGCCGACGGCGGCGCTGCCCGCGAAGATCACGACGATGGTGGGCGCGACCTCGCCGAAGCTGAAGCTGCCGGCCGCCATGGCAGCCACCGCGAGGCGGTAGATCAGCAGCGAGGAGGCGTCGTTCAGCAGGCTTTCGCCCTCGAGGATGCTCCGGATGCGGTAGGGCGGATCGACGTGGCGCAGGACTGCCAGGGCGGCCACGGCGTCGGGTGGCGCGACGAGGGCGCCAAGGGCGATGGCCGCGGCCCAGGGCATGCCGGGGAGGAAGCCGCGGACGACGATGGCCACCACCGCCGTCGTCAAGGCCACCGCCAGCAGGGCTAGGGACGAAACCGGAGCCCAGTTTCGGCGTAGGTCGCGCAGCGAAGTGTCGTAGGCCGCGTCCATCAGCAGCGGAGCGACGAAGAGCGCCAGGACCAGGTTGGGCCGCAGGTCCAGGCGGGGTGCGCCGGGCACGAAGGCCAGCACCGCCCCGCATACGGCGAGCAGGGTCGGGTAGGGCACGCCGACCCGCCGGGCAACCGACGACACGAACGTGGCCACCGCCAGCAGCAAAAGCACGGTTTCGAGCAAATGCACGCTTCAGTTGTAGCAGGCTCAGCGCGCTTGGCTCGTGCGGCGTTCTCGGCCATGAACGGGGAGATGTCGGTCACCCTCAAGCTCGCCACGTCGCTGGATGGACGGATCGCCACCGCCGGTGGCGAGAGCCGCTGGATCACCGGTGAGCCCGCGCGGCGGGCTGTACATCAGCTCCGCGCCGAGCATGACGCGGTGCTGGTCGGCATCGAGACGGCTCTGGCCGACGATCCGGAACTGAATGTGCGGCTGCCCGGCTGGAACGGCCGCCCGCCGGCGCGGGTGGTGCTCGACAGCCACCAGCGCCTGCCTGCCGACTGCAAGCTGGTGCGGACCGCGCGCGAAATCCCGACCTATGTGGTAGCCACGGGTGAGCCAGAAGCCGCCCTCGTCGAGGCGGGCGTGCGGGTGCTGCGCGTGCGGCAGGTCGGCGAGGATCGGCCCGAACTCAAAACAGTCGTTCAAGCCCTTGCCGCGGAAGGGCTTTCCCGGATCTTCGTGGAAGGCGGAGGGCAGGTGGCGGCCAGCTTCCTGCGTTGCGGTCTGGTGGACGCCCTGGAGTGGTTCCGCGCGCCCATCGTGATCGGCGGCGAGGGGCGGCCGGGGGTCGGCGCCCTGGCTGTTGCGGCGCTGGTGGATGCGCCCCATTTCCGGCGGATCAGCTTTAGCGCGGTCGGCGACGACCTGTGGGAACGGTACGAGAGGATCTGAATGTTCACAGGCATCGTCACCGACGTGGGTCGTGTCCGCGCCGTGCGCGACACCAACCGGGACCGCCGGTTTGAAATCGAAACGGCCTTCGACACGGCTGGCATCGATATCGGGGCTTCGATCAGCCATGCCGGCTGCTGCCTGACCGTGGTGGAGAAGGGCCCGGGTTGGTTCGCGGTCGAGGTCTCGGGCGAGACGCTGTCGAAGACGACCCTCGACCAGTGGACCGAAGGCCGGCGCGTGAACCTGGAGCGGGCGGCGCGTGTGGGTGACGAGCTGGGCGGCCATATCGTCTCGGGCCACGTGGACGGCGTTGGCGAGGTGGTGAGCGTGGCGAGCGAGGGCGGCTCGCATCGGGTGCGGATCCGTGCCCCCCGGCCGCTGCACCGCTACATCGCCGCCAAGGGCTCCATCGCAATCGAGGGCGTGTCGCTGACGGTCAATGAGGTTGAGGACGACGTCTTCGGCGTGAACCTCATCCCGCACACCTGGGATGTGACGACCCTCGGGGAGCTGAAGGCGGGCTCGCGGGTGAATCTCGAGATCGACATGCTCGCCAGATATCTCGCCCGCTGGCGCGAAACCGCCTAAAGGGGCGGGCATGAGCGACCAATCCCTCCGCCTCCTCATCGTCGAGGCGCGATTCTATGACGACCTGGCCGACGCCCTGCTCGAAGGGGCGACCGATGCGCTGAAGGCCTATGGGGCGGACTACGACGTGGTCACCGTCCCCGGCGCGCTGGAGATCCCGGGCGCGATCGCCCTGGCGGACGAGGCTGGATCAGGCCCCAGCGGCGTCCGGTACGACGGCTATGTGGCCCTGGGCTGCGTCATCCGCGGCGAAACCTATCACTTCGAGATCGTCTCCAACGAAAGCGCCCGGGGCATCATGGACCTGACGGTGCGGCGGGGCCTGTGCATCGGCAATGGGGTGCTGACAACCGAGGACGAGGAACAGGCCTGGGCCCGGGCGCGCATCAGCGAGGGCGCCAAGGGCGGCGGCGCCGCCCGGGCGGCCCTGGCCATGATCGCGCTGAAGCAGCAGCTGACGGCAGGCGAGTGATGAGCGGCGGCAGGCAATCCCGTTCCGTGGCGCGGCTGGCGGCCGTGCAGGCCCTCTACCAGATGGAGGTCTCCTCGGTGGGCGTGGAGGCGGTGATCCGCGAGTTCACCGACCATCGCTTCGACCGCGACGTGGAGGGCGAAACCCTGGCTAGCGCCGACGAGGCGTTCTTCGCCGACCTCGTCCGCGGGGTGGTCAAGGAGCAGAAGGCCATCGATGCGGCCATCGTGAAGCGCCTGGCCTCAGGCTGGCGCCTTGAGCGGTTGGACGCCACGGTACGGGCGATCCTCCGCTCCGGCGCGTTCGAACTGATCCACCGGCGGGACGTGCCGACCGAGGTGGCGATCGACGAATATGTCGAGCTCACAAAGAGCTTCTTCGAGGGACCCGAGCCCGGGTTCGTGAACGGGGCGCTGGACGGCGTGGCCCGCGATGTCCGACCGGGCTGACCGCAACCTCGACGAGTTCGGTGAAATCGCGCGGCTGTTCCAGCCGCTGACCCGCGGCTATCCGGGGGCGTTCCAGCTCAAGGACGACGCCGCCGCCATCGCGCAGCGACCGGGTCATGACCTGGTGGTGACCAAGGACGCCATCGTCGAAGGCGTTCACTTCCCGAAGAACGAGGCGCCCGAGCTGGTGGCGCGCAAGCTGTTGCGGGCCAATCTCTCCGACCTGGCCGCCAAGGCGGCCGAGCCGTTCGGCTGCCTGCTGGCGGTCGCCTGGCCGACGAGTTACTCGCCCCGACACCGGGAGCGGTTCGCCCGCGGGCTCGCGTCGGACCTGGAGCATTTCGGGGTAAGCCTGCTAGGCGGGGACACGGTGTCGACGCCCGGGCCGTTCAGCGCCAGCCTGACCGCCTTCGGCTGGGTCCCGGAGGGGCGGATGGTGCGCCGCTCGGGCGCGCGGCCAGGCGACCGGTTGATGGTCAGCGGCACCATCGGCGACGCCACTCTGGGGCTGGCTGCGGCGCTGGGGCGACTGGCCGACGCCGATGGGGCGCTGATCCACCGCTACCGGCTGCCCGAGCCTCGTCTGGACCTGCGGCGCACGCTGCGCGAGCGGGCCACGGCCGCGGCGGATGTTTCGGACGGGCTGGTGGCCGATGCGCGTCACATCGCCGAGGCGAGCGGCGTGGGCCTGCGCCTGGACCTGGACGCCCTGCCATTGTCCCGCGCCGCGGCGAGCTGGCTGGAGCAGCAGCCGGACGTGGCCGAGGCCTTGGTGCGGCTGGCCACGGGGGGCGACGACTACGAGGTGGTCTGCACCATGCCGTCGACGCTGCGGAAGCCGGTGGGGTTCACGGTGATCGGCGAGGTGACCGAGGCGCCCGGGGTGACCGTTCTGGTCCAAGGCCGGACGGTGGACGTCGGCGCCGGGGGCTGGCGGCACGACTAGCGCGCGGCGCTAGACGTATTCGAAGCGGACGGCCGACCGTCCGAAATCCAGGGCCACCTGTTCGAACTGCGAAAGCAGGTCCATGCCGATGACCAGGGCCGGCCGCGTCTCCAACTCCCAGATCTTGAAGACGTGCATGTCGGCGTAGGTGACGGGGACGTTGCCGAGGTGCAGGCCCCCCAGCCGCAGGAATGGCAGGAAGACGGACTCTCCGCGGAAAACCTCTCCGGCCAGGGATTCCATGCGCACGTACTGCGGCGGGTCCTGCTTGCCCCGGCGACGTTCGGAGGCGCGCACCAGATCGCGCAGCGGGCGATTGCACAGCGTGCCCTGGGCGCCGGAATCGATGATCGCGTTGATGCGCGTGCCATTGAGGTCGGCGTCGACGATCGTGAGCTGGCCATGCTTGCGCCGGGCCGGCACCACCACCACCCGTCCGGCCTGAGGATGGTCGGCTCGGGACTTGGTGATCTCGATCGCGTTCTTGCGGAAGTCCAACACGAGGCGCTGACCCTTGAGCCAGTCCACCCCAAGGATGCCGTCGATGTGCGGTCCCTTGATGGGCAGGGCAGGGGCTTCGACGTCGCGCCGGGCCCGATTGCCGACCATCAGCTCGTCGATCACCACGCTGGGCCGCTCGCGGACTCCCACGATCGTGTGCACGCGGCGTGGCCGGCCGGGTTGGAGGTTCAGCTGGTCGACCAGGGCGTGGGACACGCAGCTGATGTTGGCGCCGGTGTCGAGGACGAACTGGTAGGGGCCGCGGCCGTTGATCTGCACCGGCGCCATCATGTGGGTGAACTTATCGGCGCCGGCGTCGAGGATCTCGTCCGCCTCGTCGGCGCCTTGCGTTTCGGCGGGCGCTACTGCGACGGTTTGGACGAACGGCGCCGCCGCCTGGGCCAGGGCCCGCCCTAACGGCATCGATGCGGCGCCCGCGGTCACGAGGCCGATGGCGGCCTGGCGTCTGGTCGGAGACATGGCTCCGCGTGTCCTCCCACCCTTATACTTGCCGAACATCATACCATTGTTCGTCGAGCCCGGCGACGAAGGTGGAGCATGAAAGGATAATGCAACCCATCACCGGCAGGATGGACGTATGAACCGCCGGACCATCCTCGCCGCTGCGACACTCGCCCTGGCCCCCGCGAGCGCCTTCGCCGCCGCCGAGGGTGGCGCTCCGCCCAAGGATGCCGGCCAGTTCGTGGACCTGTTGCCGGTCGCTCTGCCCATCCTCGCCGATGGGCGGCTGGTGAACTATGTCTTCGTCCACGTGCGCATCAACCTGACCTCCGCGGCCCTGCCGAACCGGGTGCGCGCCAAGGAGCCACAGTTCCGGGACGCTCTGGTGCGCGCGGGGCACCGCACTCCTTTCACGGTGGCCACCGACTACAGCAAGGTCGACACGGCCAAGCTTTCGGCGGTGATGATGCGCGAGGCTGCCGCCATCGCCGGGCCGGGCCAGATCAAGTCGGTGGTCGTCACCTCCCAGCAGCCCCGCCGCCGGATCGCCACGCCCAGGGCTTGAGGCGCGCATCGCCACGCCAAGATGACCGCGTTCGTCGGGCGCCGGTACGGCAGGTTGCGCCCCTTCAAGAAACCTGGGTAGGGTCGCCCTCCCGCCGAGGCCGTCAGAGCAGCGGCGGCAATGGGGAAACGAACAGGGCTGGGAGTACGCCGGATTGCCCGGTGGGCCGCCGGCGCTCCTGCGCGCAGATCGCAAAGGGGTGCGCACAACATGAGTCTTACGCTTACGCTGGTGATCGTCGCCGGCTTGCTGGCGGTGCTGTACGGCGCCGTCCAGACGGGTTCGCTGTTGCGGGCCTCGCCCGGCAACGCGCGGATGCAGGAAATCGCCGCTGCCATCCAAGAGGGCGCGCAGGCCTATCTGAACCGCCAGTACACCACCATCGCCATCGTGGGCGCTGTGATCCTGGTCGCCGCCTTTTTCCTGCTGGGTTGGCAGGCGGCCGTGGGCTTCGCGGTGGGGGCCGTGCTTTCGGGCCTGGCCGGTTTTGCGGGGATGCTGATCTCGGTGAGGGCCAATGTGCGGACCGCTCAGGCCGCGTCGGAAAGCCTGGCGCGGGGCCTGTCCATGGCGTTCCGTTCGGGGGCAGTGACCGGCATGCTGGTGGCCGGCTTCGCCCTGCTGGGTGTGTCGGTCTACTTCGCCCTGCTGGTCTATGGCCTGGACTATGACCCGACCAGCCGGGTGGTCGTGGACAGCCTCGTGGCGCTGGGTTTCGGCGCCTCGCTGATCTCGATCTTCGCCCGCCTGGGCGGGGGCATCTTCACCAAGGGCGCCGACGTGGGCGGCGACATGGTGGGCAAGGTGGAGGCTGGCATCCCCGAGGATGATCCGCGCAACGCCGCCACCATCGCCGACAATGTGGGGGACAACGTCGGCGACTGCGCCGGCATGGCCGCCGACCTATTCGAAACCTATGCCGTGACCACCGTGGCGACCATGGTGCTGGCCGCCATCTTCTTCCGTGGCTCGGGGGTCGAGCTGGACATGATGCTGCTGCCTCTGGCCATCTGCGGCGCCTGCATCCTGACCTCCATCCTGGGGACCTTCTTCGTCCGCCTGGGCAAGAAGCAGAACATCATGGGCGCCCTCTACCAGGGCCTCATTGTCACCGGCCTGACCTCGGTTGTGGCCCTCTACCTGGTGATCAACAGTCTCGTGCCAGGCGTCGTTACGGCCGGCGACTTCACCTTCGGGGCAATGGACCTGTTCTGGTGCGGCGTGGTCGGCCTGCTCGTCACCGCCGCCATCGTGGTCATCACCGAGTACTACACCGGCACAGGCTTCCGGCCGGTGAAGTCGGTGGCCAAGTCCTCGGTATCGGGTCACGGCACGAACGTGATCCAGGGGCTGGCCATGTCGCTGGAGTCCACGGCCCTGCCGGCGCTGGTGATCATCATCGGCATCCTGGTGACCTTCAACCTGGCCGGCCTGTTCGGCATCGCCATCGCAACGACGGCCATGCTGTCGCTGGCGGGGGTGATCGTCGCCCTCGACGCATTCGGACCGGTCACCGACAACGCCGGCGGGATCGCGGAGATGGCCGGCCTGCCGCCGGAAGTCCGCGTCTCGACCGATGCCCTGGACGCGGTCGGCAACACCACCAAGGCCGTCACCAAAGGCTATGCCATCGGTTCGGCGGGCCTAGGCGCCCTGGTGCTGTTCGCCGCCTACACCGAGGACCTGAGGTTCTTCTCGGCCAACGCCACCCCGGGCTCGTTCTTCGACGGGATGGGGGCGGTCGCCTTCGACCTGTCAAACCCCTATGTGGTGGTGGGCCTGCTGTTCGGCGGCCTGCTGCCGTTCCTGTTCGGCGGCCTGTCCATGACAGCGGTCGGCCGCGCCGCCGAGTCGGTCGTCGCCGAGGTACGCCGGCAGTTCAAGGAAAACCCGGGGATCATGACCGGGGAGGTGAAGCCGGAGTACGGCCGGGCCGTGGACATCCTGACGCGCTCGGCCATCCGCGAGATGATCGTGCCGTCCCTGCTGCCGGTCGTCTCGCCGGTGCTGCTGTTCTTCGTGATCCGCGCCATCGCTGGCAATGCCGACGCCTTTGCGTCGCTGGGGGCCATGCTCATGGGCGTGATCGTCACCGGCCTGTTCGTGGCCATCTCGATGACCAGCGGCGGCGGCGCCTGGGACAACGCCAAGAAGCTGATCGAAGAGGGCCACTACGGCGGCAAGGGCTCCGACGCCCACAAGGCGGCGGTGACGGGCGATACGGTCGGCGATCCCTACAAGGACACCGCCGGTCCGGCGGTGAACCCGATGATCAAGATCACCAACATCGTGGCCTTGCTGCTGCTGGCGGTCCTCGCCCACAGCGGCTGATCGGGAGGTCCTGAGACGAAGACGCCCCGGAGAGCGATCTCCGGGGCGTTTTTCGTTATGTGACGCCGCAGGAGGTCCTGCGGCCCGCGAGGGGCCTAGCGCCGGTCGCCGGGCCGGGAGCCGGGGACCCCCTCGTCGTCGTTCGGCAGCATGCCGGAGCGGCCGACCGAGCCCAGCAGCTGTTCCAGCACGGTCATCTCGCGGCCGCGGGTCGGCGTCTCGCGGCCGTTGAAGGCGATCACCTTGCCGTCCTTGAGGGTGTAGTTGTTCACGGAGGTGACCGCCTCGGTCTCCTTGTCGAACTCGATTGCGGTGACGTTGCGGGCGGTGACCTGCGGCTTGCGGAAGGCCACCCGCTGCTTCACCTGATTCACATAGAACCAGACGTTCGGGTCGAAGGTGGACTGCGCCGAGGGTGAACCCAGCTTGGCGCGCACCGTCGACTTGGTGTCCGTCCCCACCTTTACGTCCTTGGGGTCGGCGTCGATCGCCTGGAACCCGGAATAGGTGGTGATCGGCGAGCAGGCGGCGAGGCCCAGGCCGGCGAGAAGGCCGACGGCGAGGGCGGCGGGAGCGGCTGCGCGGAACATGCGGTCGGGTTTCCAATCACCTGAAAGGCAAGAGGCTTTGACCTATCGCCGGCAGCCCCTTAGTTCAATGCCGCCTTTAGCCGCCCCTCTTGGCGAAATCGAGGCCGCCCCATGCTGAAGAGCCTGTTTAAGCCGAAGCCGGCCGTCGCCGCAGGCCGCGCCCTGTACGCCCAGGTGGTGGAGCAGGCGCGCAATCCGGCGCTATACCGGGACCTCGGCGTGCCCGACACGGTGGAGGGCCGGTTCGAAATCTACAGCCTGCATGTGGTCCTGTTGCTGGAGCGGTTGCGCGGTCACGGCGAAGTCGCAGCCGACGTTTCGCAGGCGCTCTTCGATGCCTATGTGAAGGCGCTGGACGATGCGTTGCGGGAAATGGGCGTCGGCGACATGGCGGTGGGCCGGAAGATGCGCAAGCTGGGCGAGGCCTTCTATGGCCGCGGCAAGAATTATCAGGCCGCGCTGGACCAGTTGCCCGACCGGGCGCCGCTCGAGGCGGTGATGGGCCGGACGGTCTATGCCGGTGTCGAGGATCGGTCGCCGCAACTTGGCGACTATGTTCTGACCCAGCGGGAAGTGCTGGCGGCCAATCCGCTGGAGGCCCTGCTGCAGGGCAAGGTGGCGTGGAGCGCGGCATGAGCGATGGTTGGGACAAGCCGCTGAAGCTGCACGAGGTGAACCGGGGGCCGGTGCGGCTGACGCTCGTCCCGGACGAGGCCGAGCGGGCGGCGGTGGCCAAGCGCCTGGGCCTGCGCCGCGTGCCGGAGCTCAAGGCCGAGGTCACGGTGAAGCCGTGGCTGGACGGCGCCGAGCTCTCGGGCCGCTTCAAGGCGATCGTGGAGTATGTCTGCGGGGTGACCCTCGACCCGTTCGAGGCGCCGGTGAGCGGCGAGGTTTTCGCCCGCGTCGTGCCGACGGGCAGCCCGAACGCTCCGGCCGATTCCGTGGGCGAGATGGAGCTGGACCCGGAGGCCGAAGACCCGCCTGACGTGCTGGCGGGGGACGCAGTGGATGTCGCTGACTATGTGGTCGAGCATCTGGCGCTGGAACTGGACCCGTTCCCACGCAAGCCCGGGGCGACCTTCGACTACGAGCCGCCGCAGCAGGAGGAATCCCCCTTTGCGGTGTTGAAGAAGCTGCAGGAACGCAAGGACTAGCGGGCCGGTTTTCAGAACCCGAACCGGCGCGTATGGTCGCCATGATTCCGGCTGAAGGCCGCCGAAGGACGAAAGCGCCGACTTGACCCAATCGCTGGTGATTTCGATCGACGCCATGGGCGGGGATCATGGCCCGTCCGTGGTGGTTCCGGCCGCCGCCCGAGCCCTGAAGGAGCTGCCGCCTCACGTGCGCTGCCTGCTGCATGGGGACGAGGCGCAGGTTAAGACCGAGGCGGCCAAGTGCGGTGACCTGGCAGGTCGGATCGAGATCCGCCACGCCGAGCGGGTCATCGGCATGGACGAGAAGCCGGCCCAGGCGCTGCGCCGGGGCAAGGGCACCTCGATGTGGAATGCCGTCGAAGCTCTGCGTGAAGGTGAGGCGGGGGTCGCGGTCTCCGCCGGCAACACCGGCGCCCTGATGGCGATCTCCAAGCTGATCCTGCGGATGCGGGCGGACCTCGAGCGGCCGGCGCTGGTGGCCTCGGTGCCCCACGCCCAAGGCGTCAGCACCTTTCTCGATGTGGGCGCCAATGTGGACTGCGACGCCGAGCGGCTGGTCGAGTTCGCGATCATGGGCGAAGCCTATCACCGGGCGGCCCACGGCGTGGCCAAACCCACCGTCGGGCTGCTGAATGTCGGCTCCGAGGAGATGAAGGGGCACGAGGAGGTCCGAGAGGCCCACCGCATCCTCCGCGAGGGGGGCCTCGACCTGGAGTACCGCGGCTTCGTTGAGGGCGACGACATCACCAAGGGCTCGGTGGACGTCATCGTCACGGACGGCTTCACCGGGAACGTGGCCCTGAAGGCCATGGAGGGCGCCGCCAAGTTCATGTACGCGGAGCTGAAGTCGGCCCTGACCGCGGGGCCGTTCTCCACGGTGGGCGCACTGCTGGCGCGGCCGTCGCTGCTGCGCTTCCGCGACCGGATCAACCCACCGCCCGCCGCGCCGCTCCTGGGCCTCAACGGCCTGGTCCTGAAGTGCCATGGGGGCGCGGACGACCGTGACTTCGCCAAGGCGATCCGTGCGGCCGCCGACGTGGCGCAAAGCGGGTTTGCCTCCGAGATCGAACAGAATATGAGCCGCCTTCCGGCCGCGCTTTCCACCGCGGCGCCAGCGGACGGAGCCGCCTAGAGTGTCCAAGGTGCTGCGCAGCGTAATGACCGGCGTCGGGGGCTATCTGCCCGACGGGGTGGTCACCAACGAAGACCTCGCGAAGATCGTGGACACCTCCGACGAGTGGATCCGCGAACGCACCGGCATCCGGCAGCGGCGCAAGGCGGCCGACGACCAGCCGGTTTCGGACCTCGCGGTGGAGGCGGCCAAGCGCGCCCTGGCCGCCGCCGGCCGGACCGCCGCCGACGTCGACCTGATCATTGTGGCCACCACCACGCCCGACCTGACGTTCCCGGCCACGGCCACCATCGTGCAGCGGAAGCTGGGCGCGCCGGTGGGCATAGCGTTCGACGTGCAGGCGGTTTGCTCGGGCTTCGTGTACGCCCTGTCCACGGCGGACGGGTTCGTGGCCCGGGGCCGCTCCAAATGCGCCCTGGTGATCGGCGCCGAGTGCATGACCCGGCTGATGGACTGGACCGACCGCGGCACCTGCGTGCTGTTCGGGGACGGGGCAGGGGCCGTGGTGCTGGAGCCCGCCGAGGGCGAGGGAACCACGGACGACCGCGGCCTGCTGGGCTTCGCTCTGCGCGCCGACGGGACCAAGCAGGATCTGCTCTATGTGGACGGCGGGGTCTCCACCACCCGCACCACGGGCTACCTGCGGATGCAGGGCAACCAGGTCTTCCGCCACGCCGTGGTGAACATCTCCGAGGCGGTCACCGCCGCGGCGGCTGATGCGGGCATCGAGGTCGCGTCGGTGGACTGGTTCATTCCGCACCAGGCCAACCAGCGCATCCTGGAAGGGGTGGCCAAGCGGCTGGGGATCGACGAGGCGAAGGTGATCTCCACCGTGGCCGAGCATGCCAACACCTCGGCGGCCTCTATCCCGCTGGCGCTCGACCAGGGCGTGCAGGACGGCCGGATCAAACCAGGCCAACTGCTGCTGCTCGAAGCGATGGGCGGGGGCCTCACTTGGGGCGCCTGTGTGCTGCGCCTCTAGGCGCCTCAACAAACACCCGCAAAGGGTGACTTGAAGTCTTTGAGCCAATAGGACAATCAAGGTCCATGAACGACGTCTCGCCAGGGGTCAGCGCAAGGATGAAGGGGCCAACGGTCACCCGGGCGGACCTGTGCGAAGCCGTGCACGAGCAGGTGGGGCTTACCCGCCAGGATTGCAGCGAGCTGGTGGAGCGCGTTCTCGAGCTCATGTGCCAGGCGCTGGAGCGCGGCGAGCAGGTGAAGCTTTCAGGCTTCGGCGTTTTCCAGGTTCGCGCCAAGCGGGCCCGGATGGGCCGCAATCCCAAGACCGGCGAGCCCGCCGCCATCGAACCCCGCCGCGTGATCGGCTTCCGCGCTTCCCAGGTGATGAAGGCGCGGGTCGACCGGGCCCTGTCGCGGTGAGGACGCCTTAAGGCGGTGGCCAAGGGGCCGGACGCGTTCCGCACCATCTCCGAAGCGTCGGAAGAACTCGACGTGCCGCAGCACGTCCTGCGATTCTGGGAAACCAAGTTCACCTTCATCCGGCCCATGAAACGGGCGGGCGGGCGCCGGTTCTATCGGCCCGCCGACATCGCGGTGCTGCGTGGGGTGCGCCGGCTGCTGCACGATGAAGGCTACACCATCAAGGGCGTCCAGAAGCTGCATCGGGAGCAGGGGCTGAAGCACCTGGTCGCGGCCGGCGAGGGCGCGGCAGGGCCGCAGGAGCCCCTGACAGCGACCTCGCGGCCTGCCCACGGCGGGGCAGGGTCAAGCGAGGCGCTGCTCGCCGCTCTCCGCGACCTGGAAACCGCCAAGCGTCGGCTCGACGGACTACTGCAGGGCTGAAGGAAAACTCGCCGCCGGCCGATGGTCGGAGCGGCGGGATTCGAACCCACGACCCCTTGACCCCCAGTCAAGTGCGCTACCAGGCTGCGCTACGCTCCGCAGGCCGGTCGGCGAGGCGCGCCTTATAGGCAGGCTCGCGCGCGGGCGGCAATCCCCGAAATGGCCGAACTCAACGTCCGCGGTTCATCCAGGTGATCAGCGGCAGGATGGGGACGCCCCAAACCACCCCCGCGAGGCCGTAATAGGCCAGCTGCGCGGCCCAGTGGTCGGGGATAAAGGCGCCGAGGCTGGCGACCGCCCAGACATAGAGCATCAGGAACCCGAGGATTCCGAAGAGGCCGAGTAGCTTGCGGAGGCGCGCGGACATGCCTCGGCTATAGCGGGGTCGCGCTTCCGGCCCAAGACCGATAAAGAGACCGCCAAAGTTCGGCCCTCAAGCGGCGCCACCCCCGCGTACTCATGACTTCTTTCCTCCGTTCCGACCGTTCCAAGCCCGTCGCGGTCTGGCTGCTCGTAGTGGCGGCCTTCGTCCTGGCTATGGTGATCGTAGGCGGCGCAACCCGTCTGACGGGCTCTGGCCTGTCGATCACCGAGTGGCGCCCGGTTACCGGTGCGGTCCCGCCGATGAGCGAGCCCGCCTGGCTGGCGGAGTTCGCCAAGTACCAGGAGATCCCCCAGTACCAGCAGGTGAACCGGGGGATGGACCTAGCCGAGTTCAAGCAGATCTACTGGTGGGAGTGGGCGCACCGGTTCCTGGGGCGGCTCACCGGACTGGTGTTCTTCGTCCCGTTCGTCTGGTTCGCCATCCGGCGCGAGATCCCGCGGCGGCTGACGTGGCGGCTGATCGGCATCTTCGCCCTGGGCGGGCTGCAGGGCCTGGTGGGCTGGTGGATGGTGGCCAGCGGCCTCTCGGAACGGGTATCGGTGGCTCCGGAGCGGCTGATGGTTCACCTGGGCCTGGCCTTCGCCCTGCTGGGGCTGCTGTTCTGGACGGCGTTGGACGCCTGGAACGGCGGGGCGCGTCAGACGCTGCCCAGCCCCTGGGGGCGGCGGGCGGCCTGGCTGCTGGCGCTCATCTACGTCCAGATTCTGCTTGGTGCGCTGGTGGCCGGGAACCACGCCGGCTACGTCTACAACGACTTCCCGCTGATGGGCGGGCGGTTGGTCCCCGAGCATTATCTGGGCGACAGCCTCTGGCAGACCCTGGCGCACAGCCAGGGGGCGGTGCAGCTGCATCACCGGCTGATGGCCTATCTGGTGACTGGTCTTGCCATCGCCATCGGCCTGTCGGCCTGGCGATCCAATTACCTGCACCGGGAAACCAAGCTGCTCGGGGTCGCCCTGGCTTGCGCGGTGACGTTCCAGGCCCTGCTCGGCGTGGGGACGTTGATGATGCGCGCCCCGCTCGGGATGTCCATCGCCCACCAGCTCGTGGCGGCCGTCGTTCTGGCCCTGGCCACGGCCTTCGCCTGGCGAACGCGGCGCATCTGAGGACAGAAACTCGCGGTATTAAGTTACCGCAGCCTCTAATCTATTGAAAATATTGGGTAACTTTCAGATCTGCGCCGCACAACCTCGTTGACAAGGCGCGCCGCGCCCGGCATATGCCCCGCCTCACGTCGGGGACGCATGTTCGCGCCCCCGCACCATTCTGACGGATTGAACCATGTTGAAGGCTACGACGGCTTCGCTGAAGCCCGCCGAGGTCGAGAAGAAGTGGATCGTGGTCGACGCCAAGGACGCCGTGGTCGGCCGCCTGGCTTCGTTCATCGCCATGCGTCTTCGCGGCAAGCATCGGCCCGACTACACCCCGCATGTGGACTGCGGCGACTTCGTCGTCGTCGTGAACGCCGACAAGGTGAAGTTCACCGGCAAGAAGCTGACGGACAAGATCTTCTATTGGCACACCGGCCACCCGGGCGGCGTGAAGCAGCGCACCGCCGGCCAGATCCTCGATGGCAAGTATCCCGAGCGCGTGCTCGAGAAGGCCGTCGAGCGCATGCTGCCGAAGGAAAGCCCGCTGGCCCGCAAGCAGATGACGCACCTGCGCATCTACACGGGTGAAGAGCATCCGCACGCGGCCCAGAACCCCGAGACCATCGCGTTCGCCGAGCTGAACGCCAAGAACGTGCGGAGCGCGTAATGAGCGAAGCCAACACCCAAGAAGCCACCGGCTTCGACGCCCTGAAGGGCCTGGGCACGCAAGCCGCTGAAGAAGCGGTCATTCGCGAGCCGAAGATCGACGCCCAGGGCCGCGCCTATGCGACCGGCAAGCGTAAGAACGCCGTCGCCCGCGTGTGGATCAAGCCGGGCAAGGGGTCGATCACCATCAACGGCCGCGACCAGGAGATCTACTTCGCTCGCCCGGTGCTGCGGATGATGATCGCCCAGCCGCTGCAGATCGCCGACCGCCTCGGCCAGTTCGACGTGATCGTGACCGTCGAAGGCTCGGGCCTGTCCGGTCAGGCCGGCGCGGTGCGCCACGGCATCGCCAAGGCCCTGACCTACTATGAGCCGGGCCTGCGCTCGGTTCTGAAGCCGCACGGCTTCCTGACCCGCGACCCGCGCGTGGTCGAGCGGAAGAAGTACGGCAAGGCCAAGGCCCGACGCAGCTTCCAGTTCTCGAAGCGCTAACCGCGCGCGAGCACTCGCGTTTGCAAGGGGCGCTTCGGGCAACCGGAGCGCCCTTTCTCTTTTCCAGGACAGCGTAGATGGCCCACACGGTCTTCATCGACGGCGAAGCCGGCACCACGGGACTGCAGATCCGCGAGCGGCTGGAAGCCCGCAGCGACATCGAGATCCTCTCGATCGATCCGGCCCGTCGGAAGGACCCCACCGCGCGAGCGGAGCTGCTCAACGTGGCCGACGCCGTAGTGCTGTGCCTGCCGGACGAGGCCGCGCGGGAGGCGGTGGCGCTGATCGAGAACCCGTCCGTGAAGGTGGTGGACGCCTCCACCGCCCACCGGGTGGCCGACGGCTGGGCCTATGGATTCGCCGAACTCCATCGAGGGCAGCGCGATGCGATCCGCGCCTCGACCCGGGTGGCCAATCCCGGCTGCTATCCCACCGGCTTCATCGCCCTGGTGCGTCCGCTGGTTGACGCCGGTCTGGCGCCTGCGGACTTCCCGCTGACCGTCAACGCCATCTCCGGCTATTCCGGAGGCGGGAAGGGCCTGATTGGGGAGTTCGAGGGGCCCGCCCCCGAGGGAACCCACGACGTGTTCCGCGCCTACGGCCTGCCGCTGGCGCACAAGCACCTGCCCGAGATGCAGGCCTATGCCGGCCTGTCGCATCCGCCCCTGTTCGCTCCGGCTGTCGGACGCTACGCCCAGGGGATGCTGGTGGAGGTGCCGCTGCAGCTCTGGGCCCTGCCGGGCAAGCCGGACCCGTCCGATCTGCACGTGGCGCTGGAAGCGCATTATGCTGGCGAACGGTTCGTCGAGGTGGCCAGCGGGGCGGAATGCGCCGAACTGCAGAAGGTTCGGGCAGGGGCCGCCGGCTATGTGCAGGCGCTGGACCCGGAAGCGCTGAACGGCACCAACCGCATGCGGCTGTTCGTGTTCGGCAATGCCCAGACGGGGCAGGCGAGGCTGGTGGCCCTGCTGGACAACCTCGGCAAGGGCGCCTCGGGGGCGGCGGTGCAGAACCTCAACCTGATGCTGGGCCTGGACGAGGCGGCGGGACTCTAAGCCTTCGGGCCGCCTCGCGGGCTGATGCGGGGTCTTGCCTGCGGAACAATCCTCGCCACGTAATGGCGCATGGACATGTTCGTCGAACGCCGCGCGTTCTTGTTGGGGGCCTCAGCCATCGCCCTGTCAGGCCTGCCGGGGTCTTCCCTGGCCGTGGACAGGTACGCGAGCTCGCCGTTCCGGAAGATCACCGACGCCCAGTGGAAGCAGCGCCTGGCGCCGCCGGCGTATGCGGTGCTGCGGCATGAGGCGACGGAACGGGCCGGAACCAGCCCGCTGAATCGCGAGAAGCGCACGGGCTCGTACGTCTGCGCCGGGTGCGGGTTGCCGCTGTTCCGCTCGGAGTGGAAGTACGAGAGCGGCACCGGCTGGCCCAGCTTCTACCGGGTCATCCCGGGCGCGGTGGGGACCAAGACCGACTACAAGATCGGCGTGCCGCGCACCGAATACCATTGCGCCCAGTGCCTGGGCCACCAGGGTCATGTCTTCGAGGACGGGCCCAAGCCCACGGGGCTGCGCTATTGCAACAACGGCGTGGCTCTGAAGTTCGTGCCGGCCTAGGCGCGCAAGAAAACGGGCCTGCGGGGAGCGCAGGCCCGAGGCGGTCGCGACAGTTGCTTCTGAATGCGATCAGGTCCGGGTCTTCGGCGTGGCCGACTCCACAGGGTTTGTCGCGGCGGGGCCTTGCTTGCGGTTGATGCGCCCGGCGCCCGAGATGTCGGTTTCCAGCTGCGCCGGCTCGGTGACGAGGGTGATGTCGCCCATGCCCGAGATCTGCAGCCGCGCCCGGCCGGTGGGCGCCACGGTGGCTTCGCCCGCGCCGGAAATGTCGACGGTCACGTCGCGGGCGGCGAGGCGGCCCATCTCGGCCTCTCCGGCGCCCGAGATGTCTATGTCGAGGGCGTCGGTGCGGCCGCTGGCGATCACTTCGGAAGCGCCGGACACATCGATCGACAGGCTGGGCTGGTCGTAGTCCGCGATGGTCAGCTGGTTGGCGCCGGATAGGTGGAAGCGGCTGACGTCGGGCGCCGTGACCTCGATACGGACCTTCCGCATGTTCCACCCGCCCTTGCGGACCTGGATGCGGCCGTTGTCGACCTCGATCCGGTCCAGCAGCCGTTCCGGGCCGGTGACCACGACTTTCCCGGCACCGGCGGCCTGGGTGTAGGTCACCTCCGCCGGGATGCTGAGGCTGAGGCGGTCGCTGCCGTCCCATTCGAACGTGCGGGTGGCGCTGGGGCCGCCGCCCTCGCGGACGTCGATGTCCCAGTCGCGGTCCCAATCATCGCCTTGCCAGACGCCGGCCCAGTGCCAGCCTCCGCGGGCGATGGCGTCCGGACCGCCGATGGCGAAGGCGGCGGAGAGCGCGGCGAGGCAGAGCACGAAGCCCGCCACAGCGATCACGACGAGGTTGCGGATCATGACGTACGCTCCCTTAGCCTTGAGGTTCCAGGGCCGGCTTGAGCAGCCGGTAGTGCAGCCGGCCGTACCAGACCAGGGCGTTGACGAGCCCGATGCTGATCAGCGTGAGGATCGCCCCGCCCGAGGTGGCGCCGGCCATGAGGCCGATCCCGGCTAGAACGCCAGCGACCGTGCCCCCAGGTGGGTCCACGAACGGCGCGGCCGCGAACAGGAAGCCGCCGGCGAAGAACAGGGCGATGACCGCGATGAACAGGCCGAACAGCGTGCCCGCCACCGCCATCAGGATCGGCAGCAGGATCAGGATGTCGATGGCGCCCAGGCCAAGGACCGCGAAGACGGCGGCGGCGGCCGAAGACGGGCTGCGCTCCTCGCGCCAGCGGTTGAGCTGGGCTTCTGCGCGAAGCTCGCGGGCGAGCCGGTCTGGGTTGCCGAGGGCCGCGGCGACGTCCGCTTCGCTGCGGCCGGCAGCCTCGCCCTCGGTGAAATGCGCCTCGTAGTCAGCGACGATCTCGGCGACCGTCTGCGGCGGCAGGCCACGCAGGCCTTCCCGCAGCCGAGCCATGAAAGCCTGGCGTGTCATTTGGCCCCTCCAAAGACGATCTCATCGACGGCCCTGGAGAACGAGCTCCAGGCGTCCTTCTGGCTTGTGAAACTGCGCTTCCCGGCCTCGGTGAGCCGGTAGTATTTGCGCGGCGGTCCGGACGGGCTCTCCACGAGGTAGGTCTCGACGAGGCCGTCGGCCTGCAGGCGACGCATCAGCGGATAGATGGTGCCTTCGCCCATGCCGATCAGGTCGGAGAGGCGGCTGGCGATCTCATAGGCGTAGCTGTCGTGGTCGTGGAGCAGGGCGAGCACGCAGAGCTCGAGCGCCCCCTTCCGCAACTGGATCTCGATGGCTTCCGGCAAGACGGAACTCCTTCCTGAGCTCCGATGTACGGCCAGGTAGCGGGCGACGCAAGGTAGCGTGCATTAAACGTTAGTAACGTAACACGGAGCCGGTCAGCTGCGGACCTTCACATACTCGCCTGGAGCATCCCCCAGGGGCTTCAGCTTGCCCTTGGCGGGGTCTCGGGCCGGGACCATGGGGCCGGAGCGGGCTTTGAGCCATTCGGCCCAGTGCGGCCACCAGGAACCGGGCGCCTCGCGGGCGTTCGCCTGCCATTGCTCCAGCGTTTCGGGGAGCTCGTCGCAGGTCCAGTGCTGGTACTTGTTGGCCGCGGGCGCATTGATCACCCCCGCGATATGGCCCGAACCGGCCATGGTGAAGGTCACCGGGCCGCCAAACAGCTTGGCGCCCCTGTACACCGAGCGGGCCGGGGCGATGTGATCGTCGCGCGAGGACTGCACGTAGATCGGGATCTTCACGTCGCCCAGATCGAGGGGCACGTCGTCAAGGACCAGCTCGCCCTTGGCCAGGGCGTTGTCGCCGTAGAAGCGCCGCAGGTAGAACAGGTGCAGCGTCTTGGGCATGCGGGTCTGGTCCGAGTTCCAGAACAGCAGGTCGAACGGCTTGGGCTCGCGGCCCAGGAGATAGTTGTTCACGAAGAACGACCAGATGAGGTCGTTGGCGCGCAGGGCGTTGAAGGTGTCGGCCATGGCCTGGCCGGACAGGACGCCGCCCCCTTCGTCCATCTTCTGCTCGAGGGTCTCGAGCCACTCCTCGTTGGTGAAGAGGAGAAGGTCGCCGGCTTCGGAGAAATCCTGCTGGGCGGCGAAGAAGGTTGCCGAGCCGATGGGCCGCACGCCCTTGGCGGCCATGTGCGCCAGCGAGGCGGAGAGCAGGGTGCCCCCGATGCAGTAGCCGACAGCGTTCACGTGCGGGACGCCGCACTGGCCGATGGCCGCCGCCGTCCCCTCGTAGATGCCCTGGCGCATGTAATCCTCGAACGTCTTGGTCGAGAGCTCCGGCGTGGGGTTCACCCACGAGGCCACGAAGACGGTGACGCCCTGGTCCGCCAGCCAGCGGATCATCGAGTTTTCGGGGCGCAGGTCGAGGATGTAGAACTTGTTGATCCAGGGCGGGAAGATCACCAGCGGGATCTCGTGCACCTGCTCCGTGGTCGGCGCGTACTGGATCAGTTCGATGATCTCGTTGCGGAAGACCACCTTGCCGGGGGCCGTGGCGACGTTCTCGCCGATCTTGAAGCGCTCATAGTCGGTCTGGGCGATGGACAGCTGGCCGCCGCCGCGGGCCAGGTCCGCGGCGAAATTCTCCATCCCCTTCACCAGGCTCTCGCCGCCGGTGGCCATGACCTCCTTCAGCGCCGCGGGGTTCGAGGCCAGGAAGTTGGACGGCGAGAAGGCGTCGGTGAGCATCTTCATGAAGAACTCGACGCGGCGCTTCTCCATCGGGTCGACACCATCGACCTCGGCCACCAGGCCGTTCAGCCAGTTGGAGGTGAGCAGGTAGGACTGCTTGATGACATCGAAGACGGGGTTTTCGGACCAGTCAGGATCGGTGAAGCGCTTGTCGCCCTTGGCCGGCTCGACCACGGGCTCCGCCGGATCGCCGGCCATCCGGCGGGCGGCCGATTGCCAGAGCTCGAGGTAGCGGGCGAAGAGATCGGCCTGGGCGCGCATCAGCCGGTCAGGCTGGGCCGCAAGGCGGCCCATGACCTGGGTGAGGGCCGGCGTCACATGAAACGGATCGGCGGACAGGGCGGCGGGCCGATCCGCCTGCCGCAGGGCCAGTTCGGCGATGGCGCCCTGGGCGGTGAGGGCGGCGCGGGCGAGGTTGGCCGACAGCTTCTCGACCTGGGCGCGCTGCTCCTCGGTGAACTGCAAGGGATCGAAAGCCGGCGTCGCAGCGTCGGGGGAGGGCGCTTCCGGCGAAGGGGCCGGGGCCAGGGGTTCCTCGGGCAGCGGCGGATTCTTCACCTTGCCCTTGCCAGCCTTGGCCGTCGTCTCTTCGCTCATGGGCAGCGTCTCCCTCGCAGGGGAAAGTCTGTGACGACTTCCGCCTCGCACGATCATCGCATAAGAGCGTGACTTAGATGAATGCGCCGCGCCCGCTTTTCGACAACGTCCGCCGCGCCCGCCGGCTCCCCCTGACGCTTGGGGCGACCTGCGGTGCGGCCGCGCTGCTTGGCGGCTGCATCGCCAACCCATTCGTGGACGCCCCGATCGACCCCACCTCGCCGGTGGCTGCGGAGGTGGGACGGGTGTCGCGCACCAACCGCGACTTCCCAAGCTTCCGCGACATCCCAGCCCCTCCGACGGACGTTCGTCCGGTCCGGTTGTTCGGCCAGGAGGCGGCGAAGGTCGTGGCTGCCGGAGAGGCCCTGGTCCGTGAGACCGAGCCGGGCACCTGGACCCTCCAGGCCAGCGAGTCGTTCGCGGAGCGCGCGCGCAAGGACGCCGGGCCCGAGCTGCCGCCGCCCACGCCCCAGGATTCGGAAGCCTTCGCGCGCGAACTTCGGGAACGAGCTACCCCGCCTCCGCCGCGCTGAGGCGCGGGGCACGGAGGCGCAATGTTCCCGAACCGGCTTGGCGGACTCCGGCCCGGAGTCTATCGATGCCGATCACCGCTCACCCGAGAGCCGCCCTGGGCAAGCCGCGGCGAAGGGCCTTTCTGAAATGACCCCCGAGTTCCACCGCATCCGACGTCTGCCTCCCTACGTTTTCGAGGAGGTCAACAAGATCAAGGGCCGCCTGCGCGCCCAGGGTGTCGACATCATCGACTTCGGCATGGGCAACCCCGACATGCCGACGCCGAAGCACATCGTCGAAAAGCTGATCGAGACCGCCCGCGACCCCAAGGCCGGGCGCTACTCCGCATCCAAGGGCATCGCCGGCCTGCGGAAGGCGATGGCCGGATACTACGGCCGCCGGTTCGGCGTGAAGCTGAACCCCGACACCGAGGTGATCGCCACCCTCGGCTCGAAGGAGGGCTTCGCGAACCTGGCCCAGGCGCTGACCGCCCCTGGCGACGTGATCGTCTGCCCGAACCCGGCCTATCCGATCCACGCCTACGGCTTCATCATGGCGGGCGGGGTGATCCGGCACGTGCCGGCGCCGTCGCCTGAGGAATACCTGGCGGGCATCAGCCGGGCGGTGAAGCACTCGGCGCCGCCGCCGAGCGTGCTGATCGTCAGCTACCCGTCCAATCCGACCGCGCAGTGGGTCGACCTCGACTTCTACAAGGAGGTCGTGGCCCTGGCGAAGAAGCACGACATGCTCGTGCTGTCGGACATCGCCTATTCCGAGATCTACTTCGACGACAACCCGCCGCCATCGATCCTGCAGGTGGATGGGGCCAAGGACATCGCCGTCGAGGTGAACTCCCTGTCCAAGACCTACGCCATGGCCGGCTGGCGCGTGGGGATGGTTGTCGGCAACGAGCGCATGTGCGCGGCCCTGGCCCGGGTGAAGTCCTACCTCGATTACGGCGCCTACACGCCGATCCAGGTGGCGGCGGCCGCGGCGCTGAACGGGCCGCAGGACTGCGCCGACGAGATCCGGGCGATCTACAAGAGCCGCCGGGACACCCTGATTGACGCCATGCGTCGGGCCGGCTGGGACATCCCCGCGCCGCCGGCCTCGATGTTCGCCTGGGCGCCGTTGCCCGAACAGTACCGGGAGGCCGGCTCCATGCTGTTCTCCAAGCTGCTGGTGGAGGAGGCGGGTGTCGCCGTCGCCCCCGGCATTGCGTTCGGCGAATATGGTGAGGGCTATGTGCGGATCGGGCTCGTGGAGAACGAGCAGCGCATCCGCCAGGCCGCGCGCAACGTGAAGAAATTCCTGTCGAACGCCGACGAGATCCTGGGACGGGCGCACAACACGCTCGCTGCGCAATAGTATGACTGAGAAGACCTGGCGCCTCGGCGTCGCGGGGCTGGGCACCGTCGGCGCCGGCCTGCTGAAGTTCCTGTCCGAGCATCCCGGCTTTGCGCCGGCCGGCGGCCAGGCCGTGGTGACGGGGGTCTCCGCCCGCTCGCGGTCGCGGCCCCGGCCGTTCGACATTTCCAACTTGACCTGGTTCGACGATCCGGTGGCCCTGGCCCAGTCGGACCAGACCGACGTGTTCGTCGAACTGATCGGCGGTTCGGACGGGCCGGCGAAGGCCGCCGTCGAGGCGGCGCTCTCCGCGGGCAAGCCCGTGGTGACGGCCAACAAGGCGCTGATCGCCGAGCACGGCGCCGAGCTTGCCGCCCTGGCCGAGGCCAAGGGCGCGCCGCTGCTGTTCGAGGCCGCGGTGATGGGCGGCACCCCGGCGGTGAAGATGGTCCGCGAGGCCCTGGTCGGGGACGAGATCAAGTCGGTCGCCGGCATCCTGAACGGCACATGCAACTACATCCTGACCGAGATGGAGGCCTCGGGCCGCTCGTTCGCCGAGGTGCTGGGTGAGGCCCAGAGGCTGGGCTACGCCGAGGCCGATCCGACCATGGACGTGGGCGGGTTCGACGCCGCCCACAAGATCAGCATCCTGGCGGCGCTCGCGTTCGGCTGCGCGCCGAACTATGCGGCGGCCGAGATCGAAGGCATCGACCAGGTGGACCTGCTGGACATCCACATGGCCAAGGACCTGGGCTACCGGATCAAGCTGGTGGCCTCGGCGGACCGCTCGGACGAAGGCGTCTTGGTGCGTGTGCATCCGTCGCTGGCGCCGTTGAACCATCCGCTGGCCCAGGCGGGCGGGGCGCTCAACGCCCTGTTCATCGAAGGCGTCCGGGTGGGGCGGATCTTCGTCCAGGGGGCCGGGGCCGGCGCCGGCCCG
>JAEYNH010000204.1 GCA_023412655.1 Pseudomonadota bacterium
GCGCGGCCGTAGGTCTTCACGCGTTCGGCGACGCTGCCGAGGAATTCACCCTCCCAGTCGGAGAGCGTGACGCCCGCCTTGTCGGCGGTCCGGCGGGCGCGCTTGAGGGCGTTGAGGGCGGCGCGCTTGGCGGCCGCCTTCTGGGCCTCGTAGGGCGAGAGTGGCGCCTTGCGCTTCAAATCTCTCCGATGGCCGAGAGGTAGAGGTCGAGGATGGCCTCTTCCTCCTGCCGCTTGGCGCGATCCTGCTTGCGGATGCGGATCACCTTGCGGATGATCTTCACGTCGAAGCCGTTGCCCTTGGCCTCAGCCAGGACTTCCTTCACCTGCTCGGCGATCTCGGCCTTTTCCTGCTCGAGGCGCTCGACGCGCTCGATGATGCTCTTCAGCTGGCCCTGCGCCGTGGCGTTCAGGATGTCGGAGTGAGCGGAAGCGTCGTCGGCCATGGCAAAGCTCTATCTCAAGTGGGTGGCGACAGGGAAGGCGCGGTCTTTAGCGGCCCGGGAACAGACTGTCATGCGGCCATGAACTTCGACTAGAACCTGACCGTTGAGACGCATCGACGCGGAGGGTTTCCAACATGTCCGGCGGCAAGCGGCCCCCCACCGAAGAAGAAGCCCTGGCGGCTGTGCGGACCCTGATCGAATGGGCCGGAGATGATCCCGACCGCGAGGGCCTGCTGGATACGCCCCGGCGGGTGGTGAAATCCTATCGCGAGCTCTTCGCCGGCTACGAGAGCGATCCGCGGGAGTACCTGCAGCGCACCTTCGACGAGGTGGGTGGCTATGACGAGCTGGTGATCCTGAAGGACATCCGGGTGGTCAGCTTCTGCGAGCACCACATGCTGCCGTTCCTCGGGAAGGCGCACGTCGGCTATCTGCCCCGCAACCGCGTCGTGGGCATCTCCAAGCTGGCGCGGGTGGTGCACGGCTTCGCCCGCCGCCTGCAGATCCAGGAGAAGCTCACGGCCGAGATCGCCGAGGCCATCCAGGACATCCTCGATCCCAAGGGCGTGGGCGTAGTGATCGTCTCCGAGCACTCGTGCATGACCATGCGGGGGGTCAACACGCCGGGATCCAGCCTGACCACCAGCCACCTGCTGGGCGAGGTGCGCGACGACCCCCGGACCCGACAGGAATTCTTCGAACTGGTTCGCAACGGCGGCTAAGACACCCGCCAAGCTAGAGCAGGCCGCGGGCCTCCAGCGCCGGGCGCAAAGCCGCCGGATCGGTGAAGTGGTGGACGTCGAAGCCCAGGTCACGGGCCGCGTCGATGTTCCTGGCGCTGTCGTCCACGAACAGAATGTCTTTCGGAGCGTGGCCGAAGCGGTGGCAGGCCAGGTGGAAGATCGCCGGATCAGGCTTCATCACGCCCTCAAGTCCCGAAGCGATCACCCCGGCGAGACGCCTGAACGCCGGGCTCAGCGCCATCGTGCCCTCCACGGTCTCGTGCGAGACGTTCGACAGGCCGTACTGCGGCACGCCCCGCTCATGCAGAGTCTCTATGGCGGCCTCGGTTTCGGGGATGGCGCCGGAGAACATCTCCCACCAGCGGCTCTCCCACGCCTCGATGGCCTCGGCGTATTTCGGGTGCTGCGGGAGCAGGCGGGCGCGGTTCTCAGCGAAGCTGACACCGCCGTCGTGCGCCATGTGCCATTCCATGGTGCAGACGTGCGAAAGGAACCGGTCGAGTTCGGCCGGTTCCTTGAAAATCTTGGCGTAGAGTGTGCGCGGGTCCCAGCGCACGATGACATTGCCGAAGTCCCACAGCAGGGCCTTCGGCACGCGGCTCAGCCTTGCTTGGCCTTAAAGCGCGGGTCGGTCTTGTTGATGATATAGACCCGGCCCTTGCGGCGCACGAGCTTGCAGTCGCGGTGGCGCGTCTTGAGCGACTTGAGCGAGCTTCTGACCTTCATGACCGTATACATCTGGGGGGCGTCGCCGCCCCGGTTTCAACAAGAGGGCGCGCATATACGGGGGCCTCGGGCTTTCGTCAACCTGACGGCGTTGTGATTGGGGCCAGCGCCGGCGCGGACTAGATATCGGATGATGCGTCGTCGTTACCTGCTCGCCCTCTACGTCCTCGCCGGCTGCGCCAGCCCGCAGAGGCCCCTTCCGCCCTCCATCGCCCCCGCGCCGCCGGCCGCTGAAGCGCCCGCGCCGGCTCCAGCGCCGCCGGCCTCGGTAACGCCGCCGACGGCCTCGGGCGACATGATCTTCGACGCCTGGGCCGCCGACTTCCAGGGGCGCGCCCTTGCGGCGGGGATCCGGCCCGATGTCCTGCAGCGGGAGATGGCCGGCCTGACGCCCGACCCGCGCGTGGCCGGGCTCGACAGCCGCCAGCCCGAATTCTCCAAGCCGGTGAGCGACTATCTGCGAGGCGTGGTCACCGCCGACCGCGCCACCATCGGCCAGCGCCGCCGGGCGGACGTCACCGAGTTCGAGGGCATCGAGGCCCGCTATGGCGTGCCCCGCGATATCCTGCTGGGCGTCTGGGCGCTGGAGAGCGGCTTCGGCGCCATCCAGGGCGACATGGACGTGATCCGGTCGGTGGCCACCCTCGCCGCCCAAGGCCGCCGCCGCGCCTGGGCCGAGGGCGAACTGATCGCCGCGCTCAAGATCATCCAGTCGGGCGAGCATCCTCGCTCGCGCCTCAAGGGCTCGTGGGCCGGCGCCATGGGCCAGACCCAGTTCATCCCCAGCACCTTCCTCTCCACCGCGGTGGACTTCGACGGCGACGGCCGGCGGGACATCTGGGGCTCCCGGGGCGACGCCCTGGCCTCGGCCGCCAACCTGTTGTCGAAGGCCGGCTGGGTTCGCGGCCAGAGCTGGGCGCGAGAGGTGACCGTTCCTGAAGGCTTCGACTTCGGCCAGACCGAGGGGCCACGCCTGACCCCGACCCAGTGGGCCGCCCTGGGCGTCCTGCGCGCCGACGGCCTCCCGTGGAGCGAGGCGGACGCCAGCGCCCAGGCCCAGTTGGTGGCGCCCTCGGGCGCGCGGGGGCCGCTGTTCCTGCTGTTCCCGAACCACTTCGCCATCCGCAAGTACAACAACAGCCTGGCCTATGCCCTGGGCGTCGGCATGCTCGCCGACCGCTTCGCAGGTACGGGCGGAGTGGTGCGGCCCTGGCCGCAGGAACAGCCCATGTCTCTGGTCGACCGGATGACGGCCCAGCGGGCGCTGAATGCGCTCGGCTTCAACGCCGGCACGCCCGACGGCGTGGTGGGCATGAACACCCGCACCGCCCTGCGCGCCTGGCAGAAGGCCCGGGGCCTGACGGCGGACGGCTATCTGTCGCCCGACATGGTTCAGAAGCTGAAGGCCGAGGCGGGCGTCCGCTAGCTCTAGGCGCCGCCCTCGTCGCCCTTTTCCAGGGTGGCGGCGGTGGCCGCCTCCAGAGACGCCGGCTGCGGGTCGGCGTTCCGGAGCTGGGTGTTGCGGAAGGCGTAGTAGAACATTGAGCCCAGCAGCACCGCGTTCAGCAGGAACGGGGCGGGGCCGATGTGCTGGTAAAGCCAGACGAACAGCGGAGCGAGGACCACATTGATCCCGTTCACTGCGGCGATGACGCCGGCCACGCGGGCCTGCTCCTCAATGGTCACGGCGATGGACGAGCCCGCGGTGAAGCCGGGCCGGGCGAAGCCGAAGCCCAGGCTGGAGATCGCATAGCCCGCCACCACCACATAATAGTCAGGCGCCAGGGCGACGGTCAGGTTGCCGACCGCCGCCACCGCCACGCCCCATCGCAGCAGCTGGCGCGGGGTCATCTGGAACATGCGGATCAGGCCCCACTGGGCGAGCAGGCCGGCCAAAGCGCCGAACATCATGGCGATGGCGATGAAGTACTGGGCCTGGGTCGGCGACATGCCCAGCTTGTCGATGATCAGGAAGCCCAGGGTCTGGGCCTGGGCGGTCTGGCAGGTGGCGACGATAAAGCCGTAGATCAGGAAGGGGGTGACCCGCGGATCGCGCCACATGGACAGCTCCTTCGGGGACCCGGCCACCACCGGGCGCAGGGGCCTCCTGGCCTCCTTCGGCGCGGGCGGCTCGGGCAGGTAGCGCCACACCACGAACAGCATGCCGGCGGCGATGAGGGCGAAGGTGAACAGCGGCCCCGCCAGCCCCAGCACGGGATAGACGAACAGCGGCGCCAGGAACGGGCCGATCACCGTCCCCAGGCCGAACGCCCCGGCCAGACTGGCCATCGCCTGGGTGCGCTTCTCCGGGGCGGTCCGCTCGGCCACATAGGCCTGCGTCGCCGGATTCGCGGCCGCCCCGAACAGCCCGAACAGGGCGCGGGCGAGCAGGAAGAAGGCGAAGATCACCATCGGCGTGGCCCAGTGGCGCAGGCCTGCGCTGACCACCACGCCGCACAGAACCATCGAGACCATGAAGCCCGACAGGCCGACCATGATCAGCGGCTTGCGGCCATAGCGGTCCGAAGCCCTGGCCCACCAGGGCGAGGAGACGGCCCAGAGCACCGCCGAAAGCGAGAAGATCGCCGCCACCATGGCGTCGGGGATGCCGATCGAGCGGCCGATGGCCGGCAGCACCGAGATAAGGCCGGTGTTGCCGAGCGCCGTCGCCAGGGACACGCCGAAGATGATGGCGAAGGGCCGACGGGACAGGCCGTCGCCGGAGGGCGCGGTTCTAGGCATCAATGCCCCGCTTACGCCCGAACCTGCGCCACGCAAACCCCTAGGGCCAACAGCACTCTGTCACACCTCGCCACTGCGCAGGCGCTCACGGGACATTAAGCAATAACGCGGATGCTTCCGGCCACCTCGGGGGAGCCCATGTTCCAGATCATCGGCATCGTGCTGCTGTTCGTGCTTGTGTTCGGCAGCTACATCTTCTCGGGCGGCAACATGGCGGTGATCCTCCATGCGCTTCCCCACGAGATGGCCGCGATCGGCGGCGCGGGCGTGGCCAGCTACCTGATCGCCAACTCCATTCCGGTCATCAAGGCGACGGGGGCCGGCATCGGCAAGGTGTTCTCGGGCCCCAAGTGGAAGGCCTCGGACTACCGGGACCTGCTGGCGCTGCTGTTCCTTCTGACCAAGACCATGAAGTCCAAGGGCGTCATCGCCCTCGAAAGCCACATCGAGAACCCCACCGAGAGCTCGATCTTCAACCGCTTCCCGAAGATCATGAAAGATCACTTCGCCATCGACTTCATCTGCGACACCCTGCGGATGATGACCATGAACCTGGAGGACCCCCACCAGGTCGAGGACGCGATGGAAAAGCAGCTCGAGAAGCACCACCACGAGGCGCAGGCGCCGAGCCATGCGCTGCAGAGCCTGGCCGACGCCCTCCCGGCTCTGGGGATCGTGGCCGCCGTGCTGGGGGTCATCAAGACCATGGGCGCCATCACCGAGCCGCCCGAAGTGCTGGGCGAGATGATCGGTTCGGCTCTGGTGGGCACTTTCCTGGGCGTGTTTCTGGCCTATGGCCTGGTGGGCCCCATGGCCACGCGCCTGAAGGAGATCACCGAGGAGGAAGGCGCCTTCTACCGGATCATCCAGTCAGTGCTGGTGGCGCACCTGCACGGCAACGCCGCGCAGATCTCTGTGGAGATCGGCCGCGGCAGCGTGCCCTCAGGCTCGCAGCCCAGCTTCCTCGAGCTGGAAGAGGCCCTGGCGAACATCCCGAACGAGGCCTGATGGCCCGCCTGGCGGTCGCCAGCTTGGCCTTGCACCCATTGGGACGCTGCCTATCTCCTGCATGGCGCAGCCGCGGGCGGGGCGCGTCCCACGACATCCGAGAAGGAAGAGCCACATGACCAACGAGATCCTGCGCCGGCTGATCATCGCGGGCGCCGCCATCGCCGCCCTGGCCGTGGCCGCCTGCTCCAAGTCGGACCGCGCCGAAACCACGCCCGAGACCACCGACGCCGCCGACCTGCCCAGCGAGGCCGAGGCGGCGATGGAGGCGGCCGCGGCCGATGCGGCCGCCGCTGCGGGCGACACCACGGCGGCCGAGCCCACCACCCCGCCCGCCGCAGAGGCGCCTTCCGAGAAGCACTAATCTCGGAGCACCGTTTGCCGTAAACGAGGGCCGCCCACGACAGGCGGCCCTTTTTGATGACTGAAAACACCGAGCCTATGACCGGAAGCCCGCTGGATTGGACCCCCGACGGCCAGCCGCGCTCGCGGCTGTTCGGCGACGTCTACTTTTCGGCGGAGGATGGCCTGGCCGAAACCCAGGCGGTCTTCCTGGCCGGCTGCGGACTGCCGGACGCGTGGGTGGGCCGCCGGCGGTTCACGGTGGGCGAACTCGGCTTCGGCACCGGCCTCAACATCGCCGCCCTGCTCGACCTTTGGCGGCACGCCCGGCCTCCGGAGGGCCGGCTGCACGTCTTCAGCATTGAGGGCTTTCCGGTGAGCGCGGACGAGGCGCGGCGGGCCCTCGCCCGCTGGCCGGAACTGGCCGAGGTCGCCACGGCGCTGACCGACCATTGGCCTGGCCGCGCCCGGGGCCTTCACCGGATCGAGCTTCCCGGTCTGGCCGCCATCGTCGATGTCTTCGTCGGCGATGTGGCTGAGGCCCTGACCAGCTGGACGGGAAGGGCCGACGCCTGGTTCCTCGACGGCTTTTCACCCGCCCTCAATCCGCAGATGTGGAGCGACGAGATCCTGGCGCTTGTCGGCGCCCGCTCAGCGCCAGGCGCGAGGGCGGCCACCTTCACCGTCGCGGGCCAGGTACGTCGGGGGCTGGCCGCGGCCGGCTTCGCCGTGGAGAAGCGGCCAGGCTTCGGGCGCAAGCGTGAGCGGCTGGAGGCGCGTTATCCAGGCCAAACCCAAGCCTCGTCCGTACGGCGGGTGGCCATCGTCGGCGCAGGCATCGCCGGAGCCGCGGCGGCCCGCGCGGTGAGGGCCCTCGGCGGCGAAGCTCTCGTCTATGAGGCCGACGGTCCGGGCGCCGGCGGCTCGGGCAATCCGGCGGCCCTGGTGACGCCCCGGCTGGATGCCGGCCTTGGGACACCCGCCGCCCTTTTCGCCCGCGCCTTCGCCCGAGCTGTCGGGCTCTATCGCCAGTCGCCCGAGGCGATCATCGCAGAGGGGGTGCTGCAACTCGCCTTCACCGAGCGCGACGCGGCGCGGTTCGGCAAGATCGCCGGTTCGGACCTGTTCGAGCCTGGAAGCATGGCCATGCTCTCACCAGAGGCTGTCGCGGTCCGCCTGGGCGAGGCAGGACCTGCGGCGCTCGACCAGCGCCAGGCCCTGGTGATCGAGCCGGCTCCCGTCCTGGCCGCTTGGGCGGGGGAGACCCGCCAGGCGCGGGTCGCGGACCTGGCCGCCCTCGACGCCGACGCGGTGATCGTGGCCGCAGGGCTCGGCGCGCCCCACCTGCTCCCGGAACTGCCGCTGCAGCCGGTGCGCGGCCAGGCCAGCTGGACGCTCGGACCCAATGGGGCGCAGGCGCTGGGCGCGGCGGCGGCTTGGGGCGGTTATGCGGTCCCCATGCGCGATGGCCTGCTGTTCGGCGCCACGCATGACCGCGATGACCCCGGTTCGGACCTGCGCGACGAGGACCACGCCCGTAACCTTGAGACGCTCGCCAAGGCGCTGCCGCAGCTGGCGGCTCGGATTTCCGCAGCGGCGCTGGAGGGGCGGGCCGCCGTGCGGGCGGTGACGCCGGACCGGCTTCCGATCGCCGGAGCGGCCGGGACGCCAGGTGTCTTCGCCCTCACCGGCTTTGGCTCGCGCGGCTTCGCCATGGCCCCGCTGCTGGCCGAGCACGTCGCGGCCCTCGCCCTCGGCGCGCCCTCGCCGCTTCCCGCCCAGGCCGAAGCTTTGGTGGAGCCCGGTCGGTTCGAGAAACGGCGCCGTTCCGGAACCGGGGACCGTGTCCTATAGTCTTCGAGCTCGGGGGACATTCCTGTTCAGGAACCGAGAGATGAAGATCAAAACCAGCATCGCCGCCGCGGCCTTCGGGCTCGTGGCCCTCGGCCTCGCCGCTCCGCAGGCCGTCGTGGCGCAACCGCAGCCGGCGGCAGAGAAACCCAAGCCGAAACGGCAGTGCTTCTGGGCCAGCCAGGTCAACAACTTCGCCGCCCAGAGCGATCGGGTGGTGAACATCCGCGTGGGCGTGAACGACGTCTACAGCCTGGAGATCTTCGGGGTCTGCCCTGAGATCGACTGGACGCAGAGCATCGGCCTCGTCTCGACGATGGGCGACTCGATCTGCCAGGGTCTGGACGCCGAGCTCATCGTCCCGTCGGCCATCGGCCCGCAACGCTGCGCCGTGCGGAACATCCGCAAGCTGACGCCAGCCGAGGTGGCCGCCCTGCCGCCCCGGGCGCGGCCTTAGACCGCCAAAGAGGGGCGCCGGCTCCGGCGCCCCCCAAAGCACGGTCAGTGGGCGGTCAGTAGTTGAGGCGCAGCGTCAGGCCGTAGCTGCGCGGCTGCCCGAGGAACGCATTGAAGGAGGCCGGCTGGAAGGGGGCGTCGTACGCCACCTGGTAATAGACCTCGTCGAACAGGTTCTGCGCCCATGCCTCCAGGCTCCACCGGTCATCCTGCGAACCGATGGCGATGCGGGCGTTCACCACCGTGTAGCCGGGCTGGTTCTTGATCGGATTGAGGTCCGAGCCGGTGTTGTAGGACGAGACGCTCTTGGCGTTGAGCGAGACCCGGCCGGTGAGGTCCGCGGTCAGATCGCGCTCGTAGGTGACGGCCAGGGATCCCGACCACAGCGGCGCCAGCGACAGACGTGAGCCCGGCAGGTTGCCGCCGAGGGCCACCGGCGTGCTCTTGGGATAGTAGGTCTCGGCATAGGTGACGCCGCCGTTGAAGTTCAGCCCGTCGACGGGGGTGAACCACAGGAAGTCCACGTCCACGCCCTTGGAAACCACCTTGGGCACCGAGGTCACGGTGAAGACCAAGCCGTTGAAGGCGTTGAGCTGGAAGTCGCTGTAGTCCTGGTAGAAGGCGGTGGCGTTCAGAAGCAGCGAATTGTCCAGCAGGGTGTTCTTCACGCCCAGCTCGTAGGAATCGACCATCTCCGGGGCGAAACTGGTGTCCAGCACCGGCGCGGTGGCTTGGCCCGGGACCGTCTGGACGGTGGAGGCGATCCGGTCGAGGTTGAAGCCGCCGGCCTTGTAGCCCCGGGCGTAGGAGGCATAGGCCAGCACCGCCTCGCTGAACCGGTAAGCCACCTTCACGGTGCCGGTGAACTTCTCCTCCTTCAGGTCCTGGGCGTTGCGGCCGATCTGCGCGAAGCGCGGATTGCCGGCCGTAGCGCAAATCAGCTGATAGGGCCCAGCGCCGAGCAGGCCGCCGGCGCGGATGAGGGCTCCGGTGGCCGGTACGGGCCCGCCGATGGCCTGGGCCCTCGCCAGGGCGGTGGCGCAGCCGATGCCGCCGTCGCTGTTGCGCCAGAAGCTCTCGAGGTCCTTGTCCTCCCAGGTGTAGCGGGCGCCCAGGGTCAGCTCGAGGCCGTCGGTGACTTGGAAGCTGTTGTTGGTGAAGAGGGCGAAGCCCTTCTCCTTCTGATGATAGTTGTCGTCCTGGCCCTGGCCCGCCACGAAGGTGGAGCCGTCCGCGGGACGTCCGGTGAACAGCGGCAGTTGGTTGCTCAGCAGCGCGCTGAGATAGGGCTCGAACTGCCGACCGTAGCTCACCGTCCGCACGTGGAGATCAAGGTCCTCCCTCGAATAGAAGGCGCCCACCAGCCAGTTGAGCCGTTCCGTGCTGCCAGCGTAGCGGAGTTCCTGGGTGAAGGTCTTGAAGGCCGTGGAGGCGGGGTCGGCCGTCTCCAGGCCCGGGGTGTAGAGGATATCGGCCGAGGTCCAATCGACGTCGGCCCCGCCGGCCTGACGCCATTTGCGATACGCGGTGATCGAGGTCAGCCGAGCCCCGCCCAGCCAGGGCGTATCCCAGTCGGCGTGAACGGAGATGCCCTTATCGGTGATCTTCTTGCGGAAGCTGCGGTTGCTGTAGTCGCGGAATTCACCCGGGTCGGGCGGATTGGCCAGGCCCCCGGGGCTCAGGGCGTTGACGATGGCTGCGGTCGATCCGTTGAAGATCTGCACCGCTCCGCAGCAGCTTTCGTCCCGCCGGGTGTAATCGGCCGCCACATTGATCTGCAGGGCGTCCGTCGGCTCGAACAGGACCTGCAGGCGGCCGGTGTAGAAGTCCTGATCGTTGATGTCGGGCTGGAAGACGTTCTTGTAGTAGCCGTCGCGCTCGCGGGCGGCCACGTAGAGCCGCGCGGCGACCTTGTCGCGGACCAGGGGCCCCGTGACGCCGATGGAGGCGCCGAAGCCGTCATAGTCACTTATGGTGGCTTCCGAACTGGCCTCGAAATCCATCTGCGGCCGCTTGGTCATGACGTTGATGACGCCGGCCGTCGTGTTCTTGCCGAACAGGGTGCCTTGGGGCCCCTTCAGCACCTCGATGCGCTCCGGCTCGCCCAGATCGCTGAACGCGACGCCGTTGCGCGGCCGGTAGACGCCGTCGATGACGACGCCGACCGAGGACTCCAGGCCCGGATTGTCGCCCACCGTGCCGATACCGCGGATGCGGGCGGTGGTGATGGCCGCGCTGCTGGTGGAGGTGACGGTCAGGCCGGGCGCAGCGATGGTCAGGTCCTTGATGTCGCGGATGCCGGCGTCGCGCAGCTGCTGGGCGTTGACCGAGGTCACCACGATCGGCACGTCCTGCAGGCTCTGTTCGCGCAACTGGGCCGTGACCACCACCTCGTCGATGGTGCGCGGGGCCGTTGCGGGCGGGGCCTGGGCGGCTGCCTCGCCAATCGCACCGAAAGCCAGGGCCGCGGCCATAGCGGACGTACTGCAGAGAAACCTGCGCTGGATCATCGGATTTCCTCCCCTCGGCGCCTCTGGCAAAGGGCGACCTGAGCCTGCGAAGTACGGCCTATTTATTTCAGCCACGCCACATAAATTTCGCCGTTACGCCAACCGAAGTTTCCAAAAATTCGGGCCGGCGGCTCCTCTCGTTGCGCCGGGGCTTCTGCTCCGCGCCGCCTGGCCCTATGTGACGTGGCAAGGGCGCGGCGAACGGCCGCGTGCAAGGGAGGGAGTTTCCGATGCCGCAGGACCACGGGCTGGAGCTGCGCACGCTGGTGCGCCAGGACGGACTGCTGGAGTTGTCCCTGGCGGAGGTTCCGGTCCCGGAGCCGGGCCCCGACGAGATCGTCGTCCGCGTCGAGGCCTCGCCCATCAACCCCTCGGACCTCGGCCTGCTGATCGGGCCCGCCGACCTCACGACGATCAAGACCTCCGGCACGGCCGAGCGGCCGGTGGTCACCGCCGCCCTTTCGCCGCCCGCCATGCGGGCCCTGGCCGCCCGGGTGGGTGAGTCCCTGCCGGTTGGCAATGAGGGGGCTGGCGTGGTGGTGAAGGCCGGCGCCTCGCCAGAGGCCCAGGCCCTGCTGGGCCGCACCGTGGCGATGATCGGCGGCGCCATGTACGCCCAGTACCGCCGCGTGCGGGCGGCCGACGTCCTGCCGCTGCCCGCGGACGCCACGGCGGCCGAGGGCGCCTCGTGCTTCGTCAATCCGCTGACCGCCCTTGGCATGGTGGAGACCATGCGCCGGGAGGGCCACACCGCCCTGGTGCATACTGCGGCGGCTTCGAACCTGGGCCAGATGCTGGTGCGGATCTGCAAGGCGGACGGCGTGCCGCTGGTGAACATCGTCCGGAGCGCCGAGCAGGAGAGCTTGCTGCGCGGCCAAGGCGCCGAGCATGTGCTGGATTCCACCGCGTCCGATTTCACCGCCCGCCTCGTGGACGCCGTGGCCGCCACTGGCGCGACCCTCGCCTTCGACGCCATCGGCGGCGGCCGGCTGGCGAGCCAGATCCTCTCGGCCATGGAACAGGCCGCCAACCGTGGCGCCGCCTACAGCCGCTATGGCTCGAACACCTACAAGCAGGTCTACATCTACGGTGGTCTCGACACCGGCCCGACAGAGCTCGCCCGCAGCTACGGCATGGCCTGGGGCGTCGGCGGCTGGCTGCTCACGCCGTTCCTGGGCAAGATCGGACCCGAAGCCGCCCAGCGGCTCCGTCAGCGAGTGGCCGCCGAGCTGAAGACCACCTTCGCCAGCCGCTACACCGCCGAAATCGGCCTTGCCGAGGCGCTGGATCCGCAGGTGATCGCCGCCTACGCCCGCCGGGCGACCGGCGAGAAGTACCTGATCAATCCGCAGAAGGGCCTGGGCTGACCGGCCGGCCCTCGCCGACGCCGAGGGCCTCTCTGCCCTGTCAGGCCTGGCGCGGTGCTTCGATGACGATGCCTGACAAGGCCGCGTCGATCATGGCGACGTAGGCCTCGAAAGCGCGCGTGGTTGGGAACGCGCTGCGCCAGATGGCGTCGCCGATGAACTCCATCGCATCGGTGGGCTGGCGCATGGCGGCAATGGCCGTGCGGGCGTCGTCCTCGAAGCGCGGCCAATTGGCGTCGAGATAGTGGCTGCCGGGTTCACTGGGGCACTGCCGGCGGCAGAGCGCACGCGCGACCCTCTCCACCATCTCGCTCATGGCTCGCGCCTCCGGAACGTCCCCACCTCAACGCGGGTCCGGCGAGGAAAAATAGAGCTCCAGCGAGGAACGGTTCGTGTACCCGGCCTGCACGGCCTCAATGATCTCGGCGGAGGTGGCGTCGAGGTCCTCCGCCAGCTGCTCGAGCTCGGCAGGATTCTCGACATTGATGACACGTTCGTCTTCCGGATCGGAGGAAGGCTCGCCCATGGCCAAGTCTCGCAAAGCTTGTCGGACGTGAAATCCCCAACCAGCGGTCGTGTTCCGTGGCTCCGGTCAGGTTACGGTTGGTTAGGAATAGCGGGGCTGAAGCTCGGCCATCGGCGAAGGCCCGGGCTTCGATCTTCATGAGAGGGCCGGCTGCGGCGCCCGAGCCATGCTGAGGACCAAGGGTGGGCCAACGCGCTGAGAATGCTGGGAAAGGAGGATGGTGGACGCGGCTGGGATTGAACCAGCGACCCCTACGATGTCAACGTAGTGCTCTCCCGCTGAGCTACGCGTCCATATCCTTACGTCGGGAGGCGCGGGATATAACGGCGCGCCCGGCGGCTGGCAAGCGGCCGTTACGCTGCGATCATCCGATCGACCTCCGTGACGATCTCGCGCAGATGAATCGGCTTCGACAACACCTTGGCCCCGGCCGGCGCCTTCTCGCCTGCGGCGAGCGCCACAGCGGCGAAGCCGGTGATGAACATGATGCGCAGGCCCGGGTGTTTGGCCGCCGCCTGCCGCGCCACCTCGATGCCGTCCAGACCGGGCATGACGATGTCGGTGAGCAGCAGATCCCAGGGCTCATCCAGATAGGTGGCGGCCTCGTCGCCGTCGGCGCAGGCAGTCACCTCGTAGCCGGCGCGCTCCAGGGCGCGGGCGAGAAACCCGCGCAGGGAATCGTCGTCTTCGGCGAGGAGGATACGGGGCATCGCGGCTACGGGCTCGGACATGAACGGCGAACATACCCGATCAACCGTAAATCCGCGATGAACCCTTTGACCGGCGCAGACGCTCGGCGTTGTATGCGCAGGATGAACGCCTGGGAGCGCCTTGAGGACGCCGACCCGCCGACCAAGGCGGCGGCCTACACCCTGCACCGGGCGGCGCCGGAGGGCGCGCCGCCGCCGACGCCCCTGGTCTTCGCCTCACCCCATTCGGGCAGGTACTATCCCGAGGACATGATGTCGGCCGCCGTGCTCGATGCGGTGAGCATCCGCCGGTCGGAAGATGCGCTGGTGGACGACCTGATCGCCGCCGCCCCGGGTTATGGCGCTGCGGTGCTCAGCGCCAACTACGCCAGGGCCTACATCGACCTGAACCGGGAGCCGTTCGAGCTCGACCCCAACATGTTCGCCGATGAACTGCCCGAGTTCGCCCGCGCCCGGACGGCCCGGGTGGCCGCGGGCCTGGGATCGATCGCCCGGGTGGTGTCGGAAGGTCAGGAGATCTACCGGCGCAAGCTCACCTTCGCCGAGGCCCGCAAACGGATCGAGGGCGCTCACAGGCCCTACCACCGCGCGCTGGAGGCGCTGCTGACGGAAGCCCGCGCGGCGCATGGCATGGCGATCCTGGTCGACTGGCACTCTATGCCAGCCGCCGCGGCAAAGGCCGGGGGCCGCGACAAGCCTTGCGACATCGTGCTGGGAGATCGGTTCGGAGCCGCCTGCGCCGGAGTGCTGCCAAGCCGGGTGGAGCGTGAACTGGAGGCGTGCGGCTATCGGGTGGCTCGCAATACGCCCTACGCCGGCGGCTACACGACCGAGCACTACGGCCGGCCCGCTCGGCGGACCCACGCCCTCCAGATCGAAATCAACCGCGCGCTCTACCTGGACGAGGCGACGCTCGCGCCCACCGAGGGTTTCGCGGTCCTCAAGGCCCACATCGAGCGGTTGACCGAGGTCCTCGCCCAGGCCGACTGGTCGCCCCTGCGGGGCGCCTAAAAAAAAGCCGCGCCCGAAGGCGCGGCAGTTCAAATAGGGAGGAAACGCCCAGGAAGGGCAAAGGCGTCAAAGACGCCTGACGGGAACGCGGATACGCTGCGGCGCACAAAAAGGCAAGCCCGAAGGCGGATCAAAGTTTCGCAAAGTGGCCGTTTCGTTGAATTTCGTGCCCCCACATCCCAACTGCGCATGGGGCCGCGGACCATTGTGTTTTGTGCGGCGCATAAATCGTTTTTAGCGGCCATAGCGTCGCGGAAGGCGAGTTCTTGCTAGCGGTACAGCCCGCTCTCCCCTACAAGCCCGCCCTTCCTCGCCGTCAGAACCCCGTTCAATGTCGCTCCGCAACATCGCCATCATCGCCCACGTCGACCACGGCAAGACCACGCTTGTCGACCAACTCCTGGCCCAGTCGGGCATCTTCCGAGCCAATGAGGCGACGGTCGAGCGCGCCATGGACTCCAACGACCAGGAACGGGAGCGCGGCATCACCATCCTGGCCAAGTGCACCTCGGTGCTCTGGAACGGGAAGGCCGGCGAGACGCGCATCAACATCATCGACACTCCGGGCCACGCCGACTTCGGCGGCGAGGTGGAGCGCATCCTCGGGATGGTGGACGGCTGCGTCCTTCTGGTGGACGCCGAAGAGGGCGTCATGCCCCAGACCAAGTTCGTGCTCACCAAGGCCCTGAAGATGGGCCTGAAGCCGATCCTCTGCATCAACAAGGTCGACCGGGCCCACGCCGATCCCGACCGGGTGCACCTGGAGACCATCGACCTGTTCTCGGCCATCGGGGCCACGGACGAGCAGCTGGACTTCCCGCACATCTACGCCTCGGGCCGCAACGGCTGGGCGACGATGGACCTGAACCAGCCGTCCGACAGCCTGGCGCCGCTGTTCGACCTGATCGTCGACCACGTGCCGCCTCCGGCCGTGGAGGCCAACAAGGACAAGCCGTTCCGGATGCTGAACGTGCTGATCGAGGCCGACCCGTTCCTGGGCCGCCTGCTCACCGGCCGCATCGAGAGCGGCAAGGCCGTGCCCGGCCTGGCCATCAAGGCGCTGGACCGCAACGGCAAGCAGATCGAACAGGGCCGCATCACCAAGGTGCTGGCCTTCCGTGGCCTGAAGCGCCAGCCCATCGACGAGGGCGCCGAGGCCGGAGACATCGTGGCCATCGCCGGCATGTCCAAGGCCACCGTGGCCGACACCCTGTGCGCCCTGGAGGTGTCCGAGCCGCTGGACGCCCAGCCGATCGATCCGCCCACCATCTCCATGACCGTGGGCGTCAACGACAGCCCGCTCGCCGGCCGCGAAGGCGACAAGGTGCAGAGCCGCGTCATCCGCGACCGCCTGCTGAAGGAGGCCGAGGCCAACGTCGCCATCCGCGTGACCGAGACCCCCGGTTCGGACGCCTATGAAGTGGCCGGCCGCGGCGAATTGCAGCTGGGCGTGCTCATCGAGAACATGCGCCGCGAGGGCTTCGAGCTCTCCATCTCGCGTCCCCGCGTGGTCTATCAGACCGGGGAGAACGGCGAGCGCCTGGAGCCCATCGAAGACGTCGTAATCGACGTGGACGACGAGTTCACCGGCATCGTCATCGAGAAGCTTTCGGCCCGGAAGGCCGAGCTGAAGGACATGGGCCCCTCGGGCGCGGGCAAGACCCGCATCCAGCTCATGTGCCCCTCGCGCTCGCTCATCGGCTACCAGGGTGAGTTCCTGACCGACACCCGCGGCTCGGGCGTGCTGAACCGCGTGTTCAGCCACTACGAGCCGCACAAGGGCGCCATCGAAGGCCGCCCGAAGGGCGTGCTGGTGTCCAACACCGACGGCGAGACCGCCGCCTACGCGCTGTGGAACCTCGAGGAGCGCGGAACGATGTTCGTCGGCGCCGGCGAGAAGACGTACCAGGGCATGATCATCGGCGAGAACTCCCGCGCGGATGACCTCGACGTCAACCCGATCAAGGGCAAGCAGCTCACCAACGTCCGCGCCTCGGGCAAGGACGAAGCCGTGCGCCTGACCCCGCCCCGCCGCCTCACCCTCGAGCAGGCGATCGCCTACATCGAGAACGACGAGCTGGTGGAGGTGACGCCCAAGTCGATCCGCCTGCGCAAGGAAGTGCTGAACCCTTCGTTCCGCAAGAAGCGCGCCCGCGAGGACTGATCCTCCTCGGCGGGGGCGCCGAAAGAACCGGCAACGGAAATTTACCGCATCGGTCTGGACGCCGGCGCCACGCCCATGACACGTGGAAGGCGTATGGAGTCCAGACCATGACCTCCGCCGCCCCACAACCGCCCAAGCCCTATCCTCCGAGGCACTATCCGACCCCCGCCGCGAAATGCGCGGACCTGGTGGTGCATGTGGTGGGCCTGACGCTGGCGCTCGTCGGCGGCGTGGTGCTGCTGACCATCGCGGTGATGCAGGGGCAGGTGAGCCGGGTCGTCGGGGTTTCCATCTATGCGGCCGGGGTGGTGGCCATGCTGGCCTTCTCCACCGCCTACAACTTCGCCAAGCCGCGCTACCGCCCTGCCCTACGCCGGCTTGACCATGCCGGCATCTTCCTGATGATCGCCGGCTCCTACACGCCCTTCACCCTTGGCCTGCCCGGCGCCTGGGGCTGGGGCATGACCGCGGCGGTCTGGTCCATCGCCACCCTCGGCGCGGTGGGCAAGCTGGTGCTGAAGAACCTCGACCGGAAGTTCTGGGTGGCCATGTACCTGGCGCTCGGATGGCTGGTGGTAGTGGCCCTGAAGCCGATCATCGACAGCCTGGCGTGGTACGCCTTCGTCCTGCTGGTGACCGGCGGGGTGCTCTACTCCACCGGAGTCATCTTCTATGTGAACAAGCGCCTGAAGTTCGCCCGGGCCATCTGGCACGGCCACGTGGTCGCCGCCGCGGGCGCCCACTGGGCGGCCGTGCTGCTGGGTGTGGTGCTGGCCTCCCAGCCCTGACTACCGGAACCGTCGTCCGACGACTCGACGATCCAGCCATTGAGCGACAAGGTCTGAGCCACCATGCAGGCCGCGGCCCCGAGGGGCGCGGGTGGCGCCGCGCCGAGCAGGGCCTCCAGGCGGCGGTCCATGGCGCCGTACGTTTCGGCCTGGGCGCAGCCGAAGACGTCAAGCAGGGCGCGCTCATCCTCCGTAAGCCCCGGCGCTCCCGGTGGGCCGATCACGAGACGGCGGCGGCCGTGCAGCGCAATCTGCTGCAGGAAGACCTCCAGCATGCGACAGGCCTCGGTCCCCGCCCAGCCGCATGCGTCCTCCAGATGCGCGAGCGCACCCGAACAGCCGGACTGCCGGGCCAGCCGGCGAACCGCGGCAATCAGTAGTCGCTCGCCGTGCCGGAGGTTGGAAGGATCACCATCAAACATCGCCGACTCCGTGCCTGGGAGTCGAGGCTATCGCTATTGCGAATCGTTCGCAACTACTCCTGTCGCATCAGTAGGGGCGCTCCATGAAGACATCGGCACGCACATACGGACTGTCGACGGGTGCGAGATCGCGGAAGCCCATGGCGCGGTAGAGACCCAGGGCCGGTCCGAGACTGGAATTGGTCTCCAGGTAGAGCCGCCGCGCGCCGGCTTGGCGTCCGGCCTCGATGCAGCGCTCCATCAACCGGCGGCCGAGGCCCGTCCCGCGCGCGGCCTCGGTCACGGTCATCTTGGCCACCTCGTAGCCGCCGTCCGCCATGGCCAGCAGCGCCACGCAGCCCACCGGTTCCCCGTCCTTGAGCGCCATGAAGATCCGGCCACCCTTGGCGATGATCTTGCCCTGAGGGTCCTCCAGCACCTCCCGGTCCTTCGCCTCCAGCGTGAAGTGCTTGGAGATCCAGGCCTCATTGAGCGTCCGGAACGCCTCGGCGTGCTGCGGCTCGAACTCGACGATCTCCATGCTGAACCTCCTGTGGCGCTCCGACGACTCTGTGGCCAAACTCGGCACGATGGCCAATCCGATCTTCGCCAACCTGCCCACCACCATCTTCGAGGAAATGTCAGGCCTGGCGCGCACCCTGGGCGCAATCAACCTCGGCCAGGGATTTCCCGATGATCTGGGCCCGGAACCGCTGCGGGCCAAGGCCGCCGATGCGGTTCTGAACGGATATAATCAGTACCCGCCCATGCGCGGTCTGCCTGAGCTGCGCCAGGCGGTGGCCGCCCACTACGCCCGCGCACAAGCCCTTGACCTCGATTGGGAGGGCGAGGTGACCATCACCTCGGGCGCTACCGAGGCGCTGACGGCGTCCTTCCTGGCCTTGATCCAGCCGGGCGACGAGGTCGTCCTCTTCCAGCCGCTGTACGACAGCTACGCGCCGATGATCCGGCTGACGGGCGGAGTCCCGCGCCTGGTTCGCCTGTCCCCGCCGGACTGGCGCTTCGACCGCGCGATGCTGGAGGCGGCGTTCAGCTCGCGCACGCGCTTCGTCGTCCTGAACAATCCGATCAATCCGGCCGGCGTCGTCCTGCCCGACGAGGACCTCGCCCTGCTGGCCGAGTTCTGCGTCCGCTTCGATGTCGTCGCGATCTGCGACGAGGTCTGGGAGCAGGTGGTGTTCGGGAACGCCCGACACCAGCCGTTGATGGCCTATCCAGGCATGCGCCAGCGCACGGTGAAGATCGGCTCAGCCGGCAAGATGTTCGGCCTGACAGGCTGGAAGGTCGGGTTCCTCTGCGCCGCGCCCGAGTTCACGCATAGCCTGGCCCGCGCGCACCAGTTCCTGACCTTCACCACCCCGCCGAACCTGCAGGCCGCCGTTGCGTGGGGCCTGGAAAACGCCGGCGACTGGTTCGCGACCATGCCGCGCCAGCTGCAAGCCTCGCGCGACCGCCTCGCCGAAGGCCTGCGCCGCGAGGGCTTCGCGGTCCTGCCCAGCCAGGGGACTTATTTCCTGAACATCGATCTGCCGGCTTCAGGGGTGGAGGAGCTGGACCGCGCCTTCTGCCTGCGTGCGGTCCATGAGGCAGGGGTCGCCGCGATCCCGGTCTCGGCCTTCTATGAGGAAGATCCCGTCACAACCATCGTCCGGCTCTGCTTCTCAAAGGGCGACGCGGTTCTCGACGAAGGGGTCGAACGCCTGGCAAGGGCGCGAGAGCTTTCCGGTAAGCGCTGAGGCGGCTTCTCCGTCGCCGGAGGATCATTCCGTGATCAGCGTGGCGGCAGGCCGAGCCTTGCCGCCACACCATGACGCTAGCAGGTCGTGCCGCCGTCGACCACGATGGTTTGGCCCGTGGTCCAGGCGCCGGCCCGCGAGGCCAGGTAGATGGCCGCGCCCGCCAGGTCGTCGGGCTCGCCCAGCCGGCGCAGCGGCGTGCCCGAGCTGGCCCGCTTCTCGCCCTCGGGGGTGTCCCACAGGGCGCGGGCGAAATCGGTCTTCACCAGGCCCGGGGCGATGCAGTTCACCCGCACATTGTCCGGCCCGAGTTCGTGAGCGAGGTTGCGCGCCAGCTGCATGTCGGCGGCCTTGGAGATGCAGTAGGCGCCGATGGTGGTCGAGCCGCGCAGGCCGCCGATCGACGAGACGATGATGATCGAGCCGTCACGGCGCTCGCGCATCTCGGGCGCCACCATGCCGATCAGCCAGTTGTTGGCGACGATGTTGTTGTCGAGGATCTTGCGGAAGGCGTCGTCCGTGATGTCCAGCTGGCTGCCGTAGAACGGGTTCGAGGCGGCGTTGCAGACCAGGATGTCGATCTTCCCGAAGGCCTTTCGGGTTTCGTCCACCAGCCGCTGAAGGTCCTCCTTCGAGGAGATGTTGGCCGGCACGGCGATGGCGTGGCCCGGACGCGTCTCGTTGATGAGGTTGGCGACCTCTTCGCACGGACCGGCCTTGCGCGAGGAGATCACCACCTTGGCGCCCTGCTCCGCCATGCGCTCGGCGATGGCGCGACCGATGCCCCGTGACGAGCCCGTGATCACCGCCACCTTGCCGGTGAGGTCGAACAGGCCGCCCGCGCCGACCTTCAACATGTCCATCGTCTCGCTCACGGCGCTCTCCCAAACACTTGTTTGACTTCGGCGGCATTAGCGCCACCACCTGCCCTCTGGTCAAGGCGCCCCAGCCAAGGCTCAGCGGCATACGCCGTAGCGGCCGAAGTCCAGGTGGAAGTGGTCCCGGTGTGCGGCGTTGTAGTCCGGGCTCAGCACGGCTCGGAACCAGCGGCACCCGCCGTCGCGCACCTGGCGCAGGAAGCGCCCCCTCGGCCCCTCGTCGCGAAAGTCGTTGACCACGCTGATCCGCCGCCCCGAGGCGGTGCGGAACGCGGCCACGTCCAGAGCGTTGGCGAAGGCGTGTTCGCTGCGCCTGCCCTCGGAGCGGCCGTAGATGTTTCGGCAGGCATAGCTGCCGTAGTGTTCGGTGCGGATGACCGGCTCGCCCAGTTCGGTGCGGGCCGCCGGCTGGACCACGTGGCGGCTCCAGAACGCGTAGCCCAGGGCCACTGGGCAGGTGACCACCGGGCCAGCCGGCGCCAGAGCCACAGCGGTCCCGTCCCGCACCCGGACAGTGTTCTCGGTGGCGCAGTCGCCGCGGTTGCGATCTGGCTCTTCCAGGAAGCTGACTCCGCCTTCCGTGAGCACCTTGCGGCAGAGATCCGGATCCGCGGCGGCCCGCGAGAACTTCACCGCCGTGGCCATGCCCACCGGCTGGTCCAGGCGCAGAGGCTTCCAGGGGAGGTCCTGCGGCGGGGCGAAGGCGTCCACGACGATGGCCAGCAGCAACCCGGCCACGGTGAAGTCTAGCAGGGTCGCCCACGCGCCAGCCATCGCCAGGACATCCGGCGGCACAGGTTTCAGTTTGGGAGGGCGCAGGCGCACGATGCTCCAACGGGCCCGCCGCCCTTGCGGTTCTGGCCCCGCATTGCGAAGCTCGGCCTTGGGGAGGACGGGCGATGAAGACCTTGGGGCGGATCCTGCTGGGCCTCGCGGCCCTCGTCGCGGCGCTGGTCGCCGTGGTTCTGGTGCGGACGTTCACCTACGAGCCGCCGGCCGGCTTGCAGGCCGCGGACGTGCAGGTCGCCGGGCCAGTTCCGGTGGACGTGGACCGCGCAGCCCGCAATCTGTCGGCCGCCATCCAGATCCCCACGGTCCGCCACCAGGACCGGGCGGACGATCAGCTCGCCGAATGGGACCGGCTGCACGCCTTCCTGCAGGCCACCTATCCCGCCGCCCACGCGGCGATGACACGCGAGGTCCTCGAGGCCCAGACCCTGCTCTACACTTGGAAGGGCGCAGACCCGACGCTCCCCCCCATCATCCTGATGGCCCACCAGGACACCGTGCCGGTCACGATCGGAACCGAGGCCGACTGGAAGCATCCGCCGTTCTCCGGGGCCATAGCCGAAGGCGCGGTGTGGGGCCGCGGCGCCATCGACGACAAGGGCTCGCTGATCGGCCTGTTCGAGGCCATCGAGACCCTGGCGGCGCGGGGCTTCACGCCCCGGCGCACCGTCATCCTGCTGGCCGGTGGCGACGAGGAGGTGCTGGGCTCGGGCGCGCAGGCGGCGGCCCGCTTGCTGCAGGCGCGCGGGGTAATGGCCGAGTTCGTCCTGGACGAGGGGCTGGTGGTGCTCACCGACAACCCGATCACCGGCGGCAAGCTGGCGGTCATCGGCACCGCGGAGAAGGGCTACGCCACCCTGAAGGTCACCGCCCAGGCGCCCGGCGGCCACTCTTCCGCGCCGCCGAAGGACTCCGGCGGGGTCGCGATCCTGGCCAAGGCGGTGACGGCCATCGTCGAAGACCAGTTCCCCCTCGCCTTCCGGGGCCCCGGCGCCGACATGCTGAAGGCGCTCGCGCCCACCGGCGGCCTTCCCCTCCGCATGGCGGTGGCCAACGAATGGCTGTTCCGGCCGCTGCTCGTCGGCCAGGTGAGCGCCACCCCACCCGGGGCCGCCCTGCTGCACACCACCATCGCCCCCACCATGCTGAAAGGCAGCCCGAAGGAGAACGTGCTGCCGCAGGACGCCACCGCCTGGATCAACTACCGCATCGCCCCGGGCGATAGCCCCGACAGCGTCATCGCCCGCGCCCGCGCCGCGGTCGGCGATCTGCCGGTCACCCTCGCCTGGAGCGGCCCGCCGGCCTCGCCGTCGGCGGTCTCCTCCACCTCCTCGCCGGGCTGGCAGGTGGTTGCCGCTACGGCGGCGGCGGTTTCGGGCGCCCCCGTGACGCCCAGCCTGGTCACGGCGGCCACCGACAGCCGCTGGCTCGCGCCCGTGGCCCGCGACGTCTACCGCTTCCAGCCGGTGGAACTCGCCCTCTCGGACATCCAGCTCATCCACGGGACAAACGAGCACCTCACCCTCGGCAACCTGGAGAAGATGGTGCAGTTCTACGCCCGGCTGATCGCCACGGCCGCCGGCTGAGCCGAAAAAGCGGACCCACCGCTTGCCGGAACCCCTCCGGACCAATAACTCGTTGAGGACAGATTTCGCCGGGACGCGACGCGCCCGGCCAGCCAGGAGCCGCCATGCTGAAGTGGACCGCCTACATGGACGAAGACGGGGACGACGAGGACAAGGGCCGCCTGCCCGACATGCCGATGACGGCGGGGCCGGTCCAGAACGCCCTCTTCAAGTCCCGCACCGTCCTGGTGTTCGGCGAGATCGACATGCGGCTGGCCGAGCGGGTCACCGCCCAGATCACCGCCCTGGCGTCGGAAAGCGACGCCCCGATCCGGATGATCATCAACTCGCCGGGCGGCCACGTGGAAAGCGGGGACACGATCCACGACATGATCAGCTTCTGCGGCGCGCCGGTGAAGGTGATCGGCACGGGCTGGGTGGCCAGCGCCGGCGCCCACATCTACCTGGGCGCCAAGAAGGAAAACCGGCTCTGCCTGCCGAACACGCGATTCCTGCTCCACCAGCCGTCCGGCGGCGTGCGGGGCCAAGCCTCGGACATCGAAATCGAGGCCGAGGAGATCATCAAGATGCGCGAGCGCGTGAACCGGATGATCGCCCGTGAGACCGGCCAACCCTATGAAAAGGTCGACAAGGATACGACCCGGAACCTCTGGATGAGCGCCGAGCAGGCCGTGGAATACGGCATCGTCTCGCGGATCATCATGAACACCTCCGAGGTCTAGGCCGACATGGCGCCGTGGTGGCGGGGGGCTGTCCTCTACCACGTCTATGTCCGCAGCTTCTTCGACAGTGACGGCGACGGGCAGGGCGACCTGCCCGGCGTCCTTGCCAAGCTCGACTACATCGCCGGCCTCGGCGTCGACGGCATCTGGCTCTCGCCGATCCATCCGTCACCGAACCGCGACTGGGGCTACGACATCGCCGATTACGAGGGCGTGCAGCACGACTACGGCACGCCCGAGGACTTCCAGCGTCTGCTGGACGGGGCGCACGACCGTGGGCTGAAGGTCGTCCTTGACGAGGTGCTCAGCCACACCTCGGACGAGCATCCCTGGTTCGTGGAAAGCTTGACCGGCGGACCCGACGGTCCCAAGGCCGACTGGTATGTCTGGGCCGACCCCAAGCCCGATGGCACGGTGCCGAACAATTGGCTGTCGGTGTTCGGCGGGCCGGCCTGGTCCTACCAACCCAAGCGCCGGCAGCACTACCACCATAAGTTCCTGCGCCAGCAGCCGAAGCTCAACTGGCGCACCCCGCAGGCGCGGGAGGCGGCCCTGCGCGTGCTCGACCACTGGCTGGAGAAGGGCGTCGACGGCTTCCGTCTGGACGTGGCCGGCACCTATCTCCACGACGAGGCCCTCACCGACAACCCGCCGGTCCCCATGGCCGAGCGGACCGCCCTGAACTGGAGCCACGCGGGCAACCTGCAGCAGCACCTGCATGACTCCAACCTGCCCGAGAACATGCAGATGCTGGACCTCATCCGGCGGCGGGTGGAGGCGTTCAACGGGGTGAACGGCGGCGAGCGCTTCGTCTTCGGGGAATTCTCGGAGGAGGAGGCCCGCTGCGGCGCCTACTGCAGCCACGAGGACGGCCTGCACAGCGCCTACACCTTCGTCATGCTGCTGGCCCGCAGGCTCGACCCCGGCTTCGTGCGCGAGCACTACCGGACCCTGGCGGACTACCCCGTCCACTGGCCGACCATCAGCTTCTCGAACCACGATGTGCCCCGGACGGCCAGCCGGTTCGGCGACGGCTCGCCGGAACTGGCGAAGATGATGTTCGCCCTGCTGCTCGCGCTGCGCGGCACCACCCTGATCTACCAGGGGGAGGAACTGGGCCTGCCCCAGGCCAGGCTCACCCGGGACCAACTGCGCGATCCCGTGGGCGATCTCTACTGGCCCTATGATGGCGGCCGCGACGGATGCCGCACGCCGATGCCCTGGAACACCGACGAGCACCTCGGCTTCACCACCGGCACGCCGTGGCTGCCCGCCGCCGAGGAGCACCGCGCGCTCACCGTCGAGGAACAGGCGGCAGACCCCGAGTCCACCCTCAGCTTCGCCAGCGAGATGATCGCCTTCCGGAAGGCTACCCCCGCCCTCCGCCTGGGCGAGATCGCGTTCATTGACAGCGAGAGCCCCGTCCTGGCCTTCGTCCGCGAGCACGGCGGCGAGCGCATAGCCTGCGTGTTCAACTTCTCGGCGGAGCCGCGCTTCGTCGGCATGCCCGAACTCGAGGGCGCGGAGCTGCTGCCGGTGCGCGCGGGCGACGCGGACCTGCGTGGCGGCTCGATCGGCCTCTCACCCTACGCCGCGGCGTTCCTTAGGCTGGCCTAAGCCGCTACAAGCCGGGGCATGGCAGAAGGCGACGCCAAGACCGCGGGACAATCCCCACAGAAGTTCGGACAGGGCTTCCTGACCGACATCTGGTACTTCGCCGCGCTTTCGTCCGACCTGAAGGCGGGCAAGCTGGCGCGGCACGAGATCCTCGGCGAGCCGGTTCTGCTGGGCCGCGGCCGTGGTCCGAGGGGCGAACTGTTCGCGCTGCGGGACATCTGCCCCCACCGCGCCGCGCCGCTGTCTGCCGGCCGGGTGGTCGAGGCCCCCGAGGGCGACACGGTGGAATGCCCCTACCATGGCTGGCGCTTCCGGGCCGACGGCGCTTGCGCGGCCATACCTTCGCTTACGGCCGACCAGGCCATGGACGTCTCGCGCATCCGTGTGCGCCGCTATCCCGTGACGGAGAGCCAGGGCCTGGTCTTCGTCTGGATCGGCGCTGACCCGCAGTCCGAACCCGACCAGCCGCCGCCCACCTTCCCGGGCGTGGTCGGCGGCGGCCCCAAGCTTGTCGACCGCATGGTGTTCGACGCCCACATCGACCATGCGGTGGTGGGCCTGATGGACCCCGCGCATGGGCCCTACGTCCACCAGCAATGGTGGTGGCGATCGGCCAAGAGCCAGCACGAGAAGGCCAAGCGGTTCGAGCCGCGGGAGGCGGGCTTCGCCATGGTGCGGCACGAGCCCTCCAAGAACAGCCGCGCCTACGCCATCCTGGGCGGCCAGCCCCTCACCGAAATCACCTTCCGCCTGCCCGGTCTGCGCTGGGAGCATGTCACCGTGGGCAAGCGCCAGGTGCTGTCGCTCACCTGCCTGACACCGGTGAACTATCGCCAGACCCGGATCACCCAGATCGTCTGGTCCGACCATCCGGCCTTCCTGGTGCTGAAGCCGTTCATCGCCATGGGCGCCCGGGCGTTCCTTCGCCAGGACGGCGAGATGGTGGACCTTCAAAACGAGGGGCTGCGCTACGATCCGACATTGCTGTGGATCGATGACGCCGACAGGCAGGCCAAGTGGTACCAGCAGCTCAAGCGCGAATGGTCGGCCAGCCGCCGGGAAGGCCGCCCGTTCCGCAACCCGGTGGAGCCGGCCGTCCTGAAGTGGCGCAGCTAGACCCTCAGGCCCTGGTCTTGGCCGGGTCCTCCGAACCCATGAACACCACCTTGGCCCCCGTCTTCACCGCCGAGCCCAGCTGACGGGCGTCCCAGTTGGTCAGCCGCACGCAGCCGTGGCTGGACGTCTTGCCGACGAGGCGGGGCTCGGGCGCCCCGTGGATGCCATAGGTCTCCTTGGAGATGTCGATCCAGGTTGACCCCACCGGATTGTTCGGGCCGGCCTTGATGTCGAGCTTCCCCGCGGACTTGTCGCCGAAGTTCAGCTTCTTGGGGTCGTAGTTCCAGGTCGGGTCATGAGCCACCCGCAGCACTTCCCACTCTCCGTTTGGCGTCGGCATGTCGGACGAGCCCACTGTCGCCGGGTATGAGGCCAGCAGGGCCCCATCGGCGCCGTACGCGCGAACCTGATTGCGGGCCTTGTCCACCTCCACCCGGGTCACCTCGGCGCCCAGAGTCTCGGGGCCCGGGGCGGTGACAACGATCCGCGCGCCAGCCTTGCCGAAGTCCGCCCCCGGATTGAGCGAGGAGAGCAACGCCTCATCCATGTGGAACTTCTCGGCCAGGGCCTCCAGTGGAGTGGTGAAGCCCAGCTCGTCCAGCTTGGCCATCTCCCTGTAGTCCTTGGGGATGGCATCGACGAACGGGCCTGCCACGTCGGCCTGGGTTATGACGTAGTCGGTCAGCACGGGCTGAGTGTCCTTGGTCAACAGGGCCCACACCTGGGGGTCCAGCACACCGTCCTCCGGCAGGCTCTTTGCGCGTTCGAAGGCCGCCACGGCGTTGCGGAAGTTGTCCCCGTCTGCCCCGTCGATCACCCCGGGAGAGAAGTGAGCCCGGTCCAGCAGCACCTGTGCGCGGATCAGCACCGCCCGCTGCGCCACCGGAGCCATGGCCTGGCCGGGCGCGAACTGGGCGTTGTCCACCGCCTGGGCGATCGGGGAGGACGAAGGCGTCACGGGTGGCGGCGCGGCCGGGAGAGCGGGCGCCGGCTGCGGCGGGTTCGCCGCCTGCTGGCCGGGGGTGGTCTCGCCACAGGCCGAAAGGGTCAGGGCCGCCGCGCTCGCCAGGAACAGAGCCTTCGACCTAGTCATGCTGGACCTCAAAACTGCGCCGCGCGTTTGCTGCGGCGGATGGTGAAGGTTTCAGACGCGCTGAAGTTCCTGGGCGCCCTCGTGGCGGCCATCGCCCTGCTGCTCCTGCTGGTGCTGCGGGTGACCGGCTGCTCGCCCGCGCCCAAGGTGCAGCCCGGACCCGGCGGCCCGGTGCAGACCGTCGAGCGTCGGCCAGATCCGCCAGGTTGCAGGAGCCCGGCCTTCGGCCAGGCCGCGCAGGCCAACGCCAACACCCTGCGCCAGCTGCCCTGGACGCCGTTCGGCCGGGTCGAGATCGGCTGGGAAACCTATGCTCCGCTCATCCAGCGCGAGGTGGGCACCACATGCCCGCCGGACTCCGAGGGCTTCGCCGCCGCCTTCGCCGCCTGGCAGGCGCAACGGAACCTGCCCGCAGACGGCGTGGTGGAGGAGGCCGACTTCCATCTGGTCAAGAACGAGGTCCAGCTGCGGCGCGATGTGGTGAAGCTTGCGGCCGACGGCGTCTGCCCCGACACGGCCGACGAGATCGCCGCAGCGCGGCCGCACGAGGGCTACATGGGAAAGCAGGTGTGGCTGCGCCCGGGCGCCCTGGCCGCCTATCGCCGGATGGTGGCGGAGGCCCGTGCTCAGGTCCCCGAGATCGCCGCCGATCCCCGCAACCTCACCATCTTCTCAGGCTACCGCTCGCCCGCCGCCGACGCCGCCCGCTGCGCTGCCGAGGGCAACTGCGACGGGATCGCCCGGGCCCGCTGCTCGCCCCATCGCACAGGCCTGGCCCTGGACATCTACGTGGGACAGGCGCCCGGCTATGGCCCGGACTCCTCCGCTGATCCGAACCGGCTGTTCATGAGCAAGACCGCCGCCTATGGCTGGATGCTGGCCAACGCCGGCCGCTTTGGCTTCGTGAACTATCCTTTCGAGCCCTGGCATTGGGAGTGGACCGGCGAACGCCCCTAGCCTGGCGGGCCGGCTGCCCTCATCAGAACCGCAACTTGTGTTGCAAGCGTCCAGGTGGCGCTTCTAGGTTCGCTCCTATGCCAAGCCTGACCTTGAATAGCGTCGAGATCGCCTATGACGATATTGCGCCGCCGGGACCGGCCGCGCGCACCGTGGTCTTCCTCCACGGCTATGCCTCCAACCGGGCGGAGGGCTGGCGGCGCACAGGCTGGTACGCGGCGTTCGAACGGCGCGGCGCCCGGGTCATCGCGCTGGACCAGCGCGGCCATGGGCAGAGCGCCAAGCCCCACGAGCCTGACGCCTACCGCAGGGAGGCCGTGGCGGGCGATGTGCTGGCGCTGTTGGACGCCCTGGACGTGCGGCGGGTCGACCTGATCGGCTATTCCATGGGCACGCGCACGGCGCTGCAGGTGGCGCTCCGCGCGCCCGAGCGGGTAGACAATCTGGTCCTTGGCGGCGTCGGCGGCCGGTTCTTCGAGTCCCGGGACGAGGCCCAGTCCGACGCCCTCGCCGCAGCGATGCTGGCGGAGGATCCGGAAACCATCAGCCACTCGCTGCTGCGCAGCTTTCGGCACTTCGCGGACGAGCAGGGCGAAGACCGGCAGGCCCTCGCCGCCTTCGCCCGGGCGCGCAGCCCCACGTTCACGCCCGATGAGCTCGCTACCCTGCCGATGCCCGTGCTGGTGGTCGCCGGTCAGCGGGACGAGATCGCAGGCGATCCCGAGGATCTGGCCCAGGCCTTCCCCATGGGGCGTGCAGTGTCGGTGGTCGGATGCGACCACTTCTCGGCCATCCCGCACGCCCTGACCAAGGCCGCCGTCTTCGATTTCCTGGACGGCCTGCTGGACGATCCCTTCCCGCCGAGCTTCTAGGCGTCCGATCCTGAAGCTGCGCCTAGTCGACCGCTGTTGCGGTGATGGCCGACATCGCCGTAGCGGTCGGGGTAAGCGCCGCCTCTCCAAAGCCGGCCCTGGCCAGCAGCGCAGCATATTCGGCGAAGGAACGCTCCCGGCCGCCGGTCATCACCAGCATGTTGAGGTCCATGAGCGGTGCGAAGCCGGGATCGCCGATCTCGCCCAGCACCAGTTCGATGATCGCGATGCGGCCGCCTGGTGCGATGGCCTTGCGGCAGTTTCGCAGGATGGCGACGCACTCATCGTCGTCCCAATCGTGAAGGATGAACTTCAGCAGATAGAGGTCAGCCTCAGGAACACTCTGGAAGAAGTCGCCGCCGACCTTGTCCATCCGGTTGCGGATCGGGGCCGGGATGTTGGTGAAGGCCTGCCCCTCGATGACATTGGGAAGGTCGAACAACGTCCCCTTCAGCTCGGGGTTGGCCTCAAGTAACGGCGCCAGCAGCGCGCCGGAGGCGCCGCCGACGTCGACGACGCGGCTGATCCCGCCGGTGTCGATCACCAGGGCCGCCTCCCTCGCGAGCACCATGGTCAGCCCTTCCATAGCCTCGGTGAAGGCGTCGGCCTCCGCTGGGTGGTGCTTGTAGTAGTCGAAGACGCCCGCCCCCAGGGTCGCCTCCGTCTGGTGGGTCCCGGTGCGAAGGGCGTCGATGAAGCGCCCCCACGGCTGCCAGTGGCCCGGCGCCGGTTGGGACAGCGCAAAACCGCGCATGGACTGAGGATGCTCGCGCCGCAGCGTGTCGAGGAGCGGTGTCGTGGCGAATGTCTCGCCGTTGAAGGTGACGAGGCCCAGGCTGGCGCAGGCGCGCAGGTGCCGCAACACCGCGGCGGGCTCCATGCGGGCCCTGGCCGAAAGGGCCTCGGCCGTGGCCGGCCCTTCGTGCAGATGGTCGGCATATCCAGCCACCGCAGCGCCGTGCACGATCTGCGTGATCCAGTACCCCGCGATCATCTCCATCATGCGCTGCGCGGGCGGCGCGACTTCCACCATCTTCATGTCTTCGGCCTTCTCCTTGGCCGGGCAGGCGAAGCGCACGCCTCGAACCTCACCCGCCGCCGAGCCCTGCGGTCCGCGGTCTCTGGCAAGTGAAGGCGATCGGCGGCGGCCCTCTATCGACGCGTCAGGTCGATCGGGGCCCATGCTGTTGATCGATGGCTACCCTACGATTGCAGGCTCCGGGCGTTGCGCTACAGGCGTAACCACGCCTCGCCTAGGCCGGGCCGCCGCTCCGCACTCGGCGCGATGGCCTAGCCGCCGGCCAGGTTGTAGGCGCCGCCCGCTTCCAGGGCCTTGCGGTAGGCCGGCCGCGCCTGGAAGCGCGCGACCCAGGCCGCGAGGTTCGGGCGGTCCTGCAGCCGTCCGAACGCCCGCGCCACCTCGCCCACGAAGCTCATCTGGATGTCGGCGGCGCTGAACTCGCCCATCAGCCACTCGCGGCCGCCCAGCGCCTGTTCCACATAGTCGAGGTGGTTGGCGATCTCGCTGTCGATCCGCGGCTGCAGGGGCGCACCGGCCTCGCCCAGGCGGCCCACGTAGAGCTGCAGCATCAGCGGCAGCATGGCCGAGCCCTCGGCGTAGTGCATCCATTGCTGGTAGGTCGGGTAGGCGTCGCTTTCCGCCGGGGGCGCGAGCCGGCCGCCGCCCGGGCGGCGGACGATGTGGTCGATGATCGCCCCCGATTCATGGACGGTGCGCCCGTCGTCGGTGATCACGGGGCTCTTGCCCAAGGGGTGAATGGCCTTCAGCTCTGGCGGCGCCAGCCGGGTGACCGCATCGCGCTCGTAGCGTCGGATCCCGTAGGGAAGGTCCAGTTCCTCCAGCAGCCAGAGGATGCGCTGGGAGCGGGAGTCGTTCAGGTGATGGACGAGGATCATGGGGCCTCCGTGGTTTACGGAGTAAAGGTCGGCGGCGGGCCCTGCGCAACCGCTCAGCGGGGCCGGAAGCCCTCGCACACCAGGCCGATCTGCCGATCCATGACCGCCGTGCAGCCCTTGGCGTCAAGTCCCTTGGTGACCACCAGGCGATAGGTCCAGGCATAGGCCGCCATGAGCAGATCGACGATCTCCTGCAGGTCGGTGTCCTTGCGGACATCCCCATCGTCCACGCCTTTGGCCAGTACGCCGTAGATGATCTCCTGAAGCCCGGGAGTCCGGCCGTAGGGCTTCGCACCCGCAGGCAGGGTCCAGTCGTAGGCGGCCGCGATATGGGAAAGGAAGAGGCGCACATGCTGCGCCTCGAAGTTGAAATGGATGGCGAACATGGTCCGCAGCCGGTCGGCGGTGGACCCGCGCAGGTGAGGCATCACCCGGTAGAGTTCGCTGTAGAGGCCGTCGAGACGGCTCTGCATCACCTCTGAGAGGATTTCCCCCTTGGAGGCGAAGGTGGTGAAGACGCTCCCCACGGCCACGCCAGCGTGCCGGGCGATATCCCGGATCGTCGCGCCTTGGTAGCCGTGGGTGTCGAACAGTTCCCGGGCGGCGGCGAGCACCCGCTGGCGAGTCGCTTCCTTTTGCGATCGCCGAGCGGCCGCCCGCCTCGCCTCGGTTCCGGCGTCAGCCTTCATGACCCCCCCAGGTCGTGGGCTTAGCCGCGACGCGCGCCGGCCAGAAGGATCCGGATCTGGTCCCGGGCCCGGGCCTGCAGCGCATCGAGGCTCCAGCCTTCGAATATCGCCTGAGAGAAGTTGGAAAGATAGGCGTCGAACAGCATTTGGCCGCGCAGCTTGGCCTCTGCCTCCTGGCGCAGCTCGCCGCGCTCGACGGCGAGGGTCAGTTGCTCGACGAACAGCTCGTGCATGGCCTGAATGGGCGGCAGGCCGCGCAGCATCGGGCCGCTGTCGTTGGTCCAGGCGACGCCGAACGCGGCGCGGGCCAGGGGCAAGCGGCTCTTGTAGAACGAGTAGCCCGCCATGAAGACCTTCAGCAAGGCGTCCTCGACGCCGCGACCGCGGCCCGCGGCTTCGCGCATGGCGTCCAGCAGGGCCTCGCAGTCCGCCGTGATGATCTCGCGGAACAGGTCCGACTTGTCGGTGAAGTTGGCGAACACCGCGCCCGTCGACATGCCGGCGGCGGCGGCGATGTCGCGGATGGTCGCGCCTTCGTAACCTTCTTCCGAGAAGAGCTTACGGGCGGCGGCCAGGACCTTCACGCGCGTCTGCTGCTTGGCCAGGGCGCGGCGGGTGGGGGCGCGGACGGGCGACTCTGCGGCGACTTGGTTCGGGGAGATGTGTTTCATCGTTCTCGTGGGCTGTCCGGGGAGGGACCGGGGGTTCTTTTCTCGATGAGCAGCCGTCGGGGGACGGAAGCTCGGTGAACATGTTCAAATAACGTGTTTTATGTCCGCGAAATTGTCGGCCTTCGCGGTTTTTCGCTGACGCTTTTTCGCGTCGCACCACCCTGCGCAACCCTATGTGGTAGTGTCGAAAAACACCCGTCAAATCTGCAGTTCGACTGGGATCGCGGGTCGTTGAACATGATCAACGGATCGGAAGTCAAGCCGAAACCAAGCCGCAGGCAGGGCCTGGGTTTGCAGTGGCTCGAGCCGCGCGGCGCGCCTAGATTGGCTCCATGGACCTGTTCGACTTCTTGATCCCGGTGGCCCTGGGCGCCGTGGCGATCGTTCTCGCGATCGGAATTTACGCGCTTTTCCGAGGGGGAGACTTCGGGCGTTCGTACTCGAACAAGCTGATGCGCCTGCGGATCGTGGTGCAGGCATTGGCCATCGTTGTCCTCGCCGTCGCCATCTGGTGGCGGACCCAATCGTAACGGCTGCGACATGGTGACGCTCAACCGAATCTACACCCGTACGGGCGATGGCGGGATCACTCGACTGGCCACCGGCCAGCCGGTCAGCAAGAGCCACCGGCGGGTCGAGGCCTATGGCGCGGTCGACGAGACCAACGCCTGTGTGGGGCTGGCGCGGGTCCACACGAGCGCCCAGCCCGAAGGCCCAGACGTCGAGGCCTTCTCTGGATTCGACGCAATGCTGGCGCGAATCCAGAACGAGCTCTTCGACCTGGGCGCGGACCTGTCCACGCCGCCGCGCCCGGATGAGGTCGAGGGCCAGGCGCTGCGCATCTCGGACGCTCAGGTGGCGCGGCTGGAGTCGGAGATCGACGCGCTGAACGCCGAACTGCCGGAACTGAAGTCCTTCATCCTGCCGGCCGGCGCGCCGGCGGCGGCGGCCCTGCACCTGGCGCGCACCGTCTGCCGCAGGGCCGAGCGGGAGGCCGTGCGTCTTCTGGAAGCCGGGGAGCCGGTCAGCGGGCCGGCGATGCGTTACCTGAACCGCCTGTCGGACCTGCTGTTCGTCGCGGCGAGGATCGCCAACGACCGGGGCCGAGCGGAAGTCTTCTGGCAGTCGGGCGCGACGCGCTAGTTGGCCGCTGCGGCCTGAGCTTCCGGACCGGCCTGGCCGGGCGGCGCGGACTGGCCGACGGCCGCGCGGGCTGCGGCCTCGGCCTCCTTGTCCTGGATGGTGCGCCCGGTGATGTCGGAGATCAGCACAGGCTGGGCGCAGACGCGCTCGCCCGGGTCCCACCACTTGTTGGCCTCCGCGCACTTCTTGCCGGGGATCGCCCAGCCGAAGGTCCAGACCAGGACGCCGACGACCGCCAGGCCGAAGACGCCGAGGAAGATCAGCTTGAGGCGCTCGATCGTCGGGTTCATGCGGGGCCTTCTAGAAAACTTGAGCGGTGTCCGCTAGCCGGCCCCGTGGCCTGAATTGCGGCGCCCGCGAAGTTGCGCCGCGCCGCCGCGGGTTTGCAAAGCGCTCTGGAAGCTTTATTGCCCCGGGCGTCCCATTTTTTCGCAATGCAAATTTGAGGCGCTACAACCCATGAAGGTGTTGGTCCCGGTCAAGCGGGTGATCGACTACAACGTCAAGGCTCGGGTGAAAGCCGACCAGACGGGTGTCGACCTCGCGAACGTCAAGATGTCGATGAACCCCTTCGACGAAATCGCCGTCGAAGAGGCCGTCCGCCTGAAGGAAAAGGGCGCCGCCACCGAAGTGGTCGCCGTGTCGGTCGGCCCGACCCAGGCGCAGGAAACCCTGCGGACCGCCTTGGCCATGGGCGCGGACCGCGCCATCCTCGTCCAGACCGACCAGGACCTCGAGCCGCTGGCCGTCGCCAAGGTGCTCAAGGCGCTGATCGGCGAGGAAAACCCCGAGCTGGTGGTGATGGGCAAGCAGGCCATCGACGGCGACAACGCCGCGACCGGCCAGATGCTCGCCGCGATCCTCGACTGGCCGCAGGCGACCTTCGCCAGCGCCGTGGAAGTCTCGGGCGGTTCGGCCAAGGTCACCCGTGAAGTGGACGGCGGCCTGCAGACCATCGAGGTCAGCCTGCCGGCGATCGTCACCGCCGACCTGCGCCTGAACGAGCCGCGCTACGCCAGCCTTCCCAACATCATGAAGGCCAAGAAGAAGCCGCTCGACGTGAAGGAGCTGGGCTCCCTCGGCGTCGACACGGCTCCGCGCCTCAAGGTGGTTAAGGTCACCGAGCCGCCGAAGCGCGCCGGTGGCGTGAAGGTGGAAAGCGCCGCCGATCTCGTCATGAAGCTGAAGAACGAAGCGGGGGTCCTCTAATGGCCGTTCTCGTCATCGCCGATCACGACAACCAGACGCTCCGCGACGCCACCCACAAGACCGTCACCGCCGCCCAGAAGCTGTCGGGCGACATCGACGTGCTGGTGGCCGGGACCAACACCGCCGCCGTAGCCGCGGAAGCCGCCAAGATCGCCGGCGTCCGCAAGGTGCTGGCCGCCGAGAGCGCCGAACTCGGCCAGGGCCTGGCCGAGGCCTATGAGGCCCTGGTGGTCCCGCTGGCCGCCAACTACGACGCGGTGCTGACCCCGGCGACCTCGCAGGGCAAGAACATCAGCCCCCGGATCGCCGCCAAGCTGGACGTGGCGCAGATCTCCGACGTGGTGGACATCGTCGATCCGTCGACCTTCGTGCGCCCGATCTACGCCGGCAACGCCCTGGAAACCGTCACCTCTTCCGATGGCAAGAAGGTGGTCACCGTCCGCCCGACCGTCTTCAAGGCGGCTGCGGAAGGCGGCTCGGCGCCGGTCGAGACGATCGCGGCCCCCGCGGCCCCGGCCAAGACCAAGTTCGTCGGCCAGGAGATCGTCAAGTCGGCCCGTCCGGACCTCGGCGGCGCCAAGATCGTGGTCTCCGGCGGCCGCGCCCTGGGCTCGGCCGAAGAGTTCCAGAAGGTCATCGAGCCGCTGGCCGACAAGCTCGGCGCGGCCGTGGGCGCCTCGCGCGCCGCGGTGGATGCCGGCTATGCGCCGAACGACTATCAGGTGGGGCAGACCGGCAAGGTGGTCGCCCCCGAGCTGTACGTCGCCGTCGGCATCTCCGGCGCCATCCAGCACCTGGCCGGCATGAAGGACTCCAAGGTGATCGTCGCGATCAACAAGGATCCGGACGCGCCGATCTTCCAGGTGGCGGACTACGGCCTGGTCGCCGACTACAAGTCGGCGGTGCCGGAGCTGATGGACGAGCTGTCCAAGGTCGGCAAGTAAGCCCGACCGGCAAGTCCAAGGACACAAGGGGGCGGCTCCTGGCGGGGCCGCCCCTTTTCCTTGCCTGCCTCCCGAGCCTCCCTAGCCGCCGGCCTCCAGGCGCACGGTCTCGGCGTCGGCGCTCTCAACGGTCAGATTGACCGACCGCGCGCCGAGCGGACGAGTCCGGTGGGCGAGGCCTGCAGGCACGGTGAAGCCCTGGCCCTCGCAAAGATCCACCGCACGGTCTGGCAGTTCGATCCGCAAGCCGCCCTCCAGCACCAGGAACATCTCGTCGCTGCCAGGGTGGCGATGCCAGGGATAGGCCTCGGTCATCACGCTGAGGCGGACCACGTGATCGTTGATCCTCGCCACCACCTGGTTGTCGTAGGCGGTGGTCACCTTCGCCGCGAGCCTGCGAAGGTCGACGAGGCTCATCTGGCGGTCCCCGCCGCAGGGTAGGTCTGCAGCGCCACATGCGCCCGGTCCAGATAGCCCTGAACGCTGCGCGAGGCCGTGGCCGCGGCGGCCAGGCTGAGGAAGAGGCCGCTCGCGACGGCCATGGCGATGAGGTCCCGCATCGATCGTCTCCTTCATGTCGTCGCCACGCGGCGTGACTTCGGAGGTGGCCGCGAGATGTCGGTTCCGCGAACGATAGTTTTTGCGGAAGGTTGTTACCTGAGCTAACAATTATCCATGGTCAGGCTGCCGCCCTTCTTCGCCCTTCGCGCGCTGGAAGCGGGGGCGCCGCGCCGCCCCCAAAACCACCCCCGCCCC
>JAEYNH010000228.1 GCA_023412655.1 Pseudomonadota bacterium
CCGCGGCCGCCTTCGTGAATCGTCCCTCGGGCGCGAGGGCGTTACTTCTTCAGCATCTGCTGGATTTCGGCCTGGCTGGCGTTGATCGTGGCCGAACCATTGGCGACGCCGAGGTTCGCGGCGTCGACGGCGAAGGTTTCTGCGCCCATGCGGATCGTAGCCATGGTCTTGCCGCCGTCCGACTTCACGTCGCTGACCTGACCGATGCTCGCGCCGGTCTTGTCCTTGACGGTCATGCCGGCAGTGACGCTGGCGTTGGCGCCCGACCCCGGCGCGCTGGCGGCGCCCGGGGCGTCGGCGCTTGCCGCGGAGCCGGCGGCCGAGCCTGTGACGTCGCCACTGGTGGTTCCGGTGGAGCCCGCCGTCGCATCCGCGGGCGGTTGATCGGCCGGCGAGGTGGAGCCAGACGAGGTGGTCTGGGCGAACGCCGGAACGGCGAAGCTAATCGCGGCGACCGCCGCGGCGGCGGAAAGGACTTGTCTCATAAGGCATGTTCCCTGCGCGCCCCCACGCGCCCCTGCAGAACCGAAACTGCACAACAGCGCCTCCGGTTCCGGACGGGGCCGCAATTTTATTCGAGGGGTGGCCCGTGGCGGACCAATCTTCCCCAGGGGAAGGTTGTTTGTGGCGCTGCCGGTCTATAGGTTGCCGGCCTCCCTGTAGCCGTGCCCAACCGAGGGGTCCCGACGCGCGCATGAGCGACGCCGAAAAACGCACCTTCACCGACGAGGAAGCCCTCAACTTCCACCGCCTGCCCCGCCCCGGGAAAATCGCCATCGCGGCGACCAAGCCGATGGCCACCCAGCGGGACCTCTCGCTCGCCTATTCGCCGGGCGTCGCTGTGCCCGTGCTGAAGATCGCCGAGGATCCGGAAGCGGCCTACGACTACACGTCCAAGGGCAATCTCGTGGCCGTGATCTCCAACGGGACCGCGATCCTTGGCCTGGGGGACCTCGGAGCGCTGGCGTCGAAGCCGGTGATGGAGGGCAAGGGCGTCCTCTTCAAACGTTTCGCCGATGTCGACGCCATCGACGTCGAGGTGGCCTCCAAGGACGCTGACGAGATCATCACGGTCGTCAAGAACATCGGACTGACCTACGGCGGAATCAACCTCGAGGACATCAAGAGCCCCGAGTGCTTCCGGATCGAGACCGAGCTGCAGGAACTGCTCGACATCCCGGTCTTCCACGACGACCAGCACGGCACGGCCATCATCTCGGCCGCCGGCCTCATCAACGCCTGTCACATCACGGGTCGCGACCTGAAGGACGTGAAGGTGGTGCTGAACGGCCCCGGCGCCGCGGGCATCGCCACGCTGGAACTGATCAAGGCCATGGGGGTCCCGCACGAGAACGTCATCGCCGTCGACCGGAAGGGCGTCCTGTACCGCGGCCGCACGGAGGACATGAACCAGTGGAAGTCGGCGCACGCCGTCGACACCGACAGGCGGACCCTTGCCGAGGCCCTTGAGGGCGCCGACGTGTTCATCGGCCTGTCCGCCAAGGGCGCGCTCTCGGGCGAACTGGTGAAGAAGATGGCGCCCCAGCCGATCATCTTCGCCATGGCCAACCCCGACCCCGAGATCACGCCGGAAGAAGTCTATGCCGTGCGTCCGGACGCCATCGTCGCCACGGGACGCAGCGACTACCCGAACCAGGTGAACAACGTCCTGGGCTTCCCCTACATCTTCCGCGGCGCCCTCGACGTGCGCGCGCGGCGGGTGAACATGGAAATGAAGATCGCCTGCGCCAACGCGCTGGCGATGCTGGCCCGGGAAGACGTGCCCGACGAAGTCGCCGCCGCCTACCACGGCGCCACGCTGAAGTTCGGACCCGAGTATATCATCCCGACGCCGTTCGATCCGCGGCTCATCTGGTACATCCCGCCGTTCGTGGCCCAGGCGGCCATGGACACCGGCGTGGCCCGCCGGCCGATCGAGGACATGGACGCCTACCGCGCGTCCCTGGCCCAACGGCTCGATCCCACCGCCGCCTTCCTGCAGAAGCTGCAAGGCGCGGTGCTCGCCGGCCCGAAGAAGAAGATCGTCTTCGCCGAGGGCGAGGAGCCGAGCGTCATCCGCGCCGCCTACGCCTTCCAGACCAGCGGCCTGGGCGAGGCTATCCTGGTCGGCCGCGAGGAGCTGGTGCACGAGAACATGCGACTGGCCGGGATCGATCCGGCGGAAGCCAAGCTCTCGATCATCAACGCGCGTCTCTCGCCCTGGAACGATGACTTCACCGAGAGCCTCTACAAGCGCCTGCAGCGTGAAGGCTATCTGCGGCGCGACGTCCAGCGCCTGATCAACCAGGACCGAAACGCCTTCGCCGCGTCCATGGTCGCCCACGGCCACGCCGACGGCGTGGTCACCGGCGTCACCCGGGCCTACGACCAGGTGCTGGAAGAGGTCCTGCGGGTGATCGATCCGGCCCCCGACGGCCGCGTGATCGGCATGAGCCTCGTGCTCACCAAGGGCCGGACCCTGTTCATCGCCGACACCAACGTCACCGAGATGCCGGACTCCGAGGACCTTGTGGAGATCGCCATCGAGGCGGCCCGGGCCGTGAAGACCCTGGGCTACAAGCCTCGGGTGGCCTTCATGAGCTATTCGACCTTCGGCAGCCCGATGGGCGAGCGTCAGGAGAAGGTGCGGCAGGCGGTGGCCATGCTCGACGAGATGGACGGCGTGGAGTTCGAGTACGAGGGCGAGATGCCCCCGGAAATCGCTCTCGACCCGGAACGGCGCGGCAACTATCCGTTCATGCGCCTCTCGGGCCCGGCCAATGTCCTGATCATGCCGGCCATCCATTCGGCGGCGATCTCGACCCAGCTGCTGAAGTCGCTGGGCGGCGCCACGGTGATCGGCCCGATCCTGCTTGGCCTTTCCAAGTCGGTGCAGATCTGTCCGCTCTCGGCCTCGGTGTCGCGCATCCTGCAGCAGGCCACCCTCTGCGCCTATGACCGGCCGCTCGCCGAGGTCGAGGCGTAATGGGCCCGGCGTCGCGTCCGAGCCTCTGAGCGATCGCGCCGGCGGGGAACGGGCGGTCCGTCGTCCGTCCCCGAAGGAGCGTTCCAATGACCGGCGCCGGCCGCACTCTCGGCATCGACTTCGGCACCACCAACAGCGTCCTGTCGCTGGCGGGCGACGACGGGCCGGCCGAGCTCGTCAGGTTCGCGGCGCCCGAGGGCGAGCTGTTCGCCTTTCGCTCCTGCCTGGCGTTCTACGCCCCGCCCGAACGGCCCGCGGAACGGCAGGTGGCCGCGGGGCCGTGGGCCATCGAGGCCTATGTGGAGGATCCGGCCGAGACCCGGTTCATCCAGAGCTTCAAGAGCTTCGCCGCCCAGGCGAGCTTCACCGAAACCCAGATCCTCGGGCGCCGCTATCGCTTCGAGGACCTGCTCTCCACCTTCCTGCTGAAGGTGCGGGACTACGCGGACGAGCGGCTCGGTCAGATGCCGCAGCGGGTCATCGTCGGCCGCCCCGTGAGTTTCGTCGGCGCCCACCCGGACGAGGCCCTCGCCCTGTCGCGCTATGAGACGGCCTTCCGCCGGATGGGCGTGGAAGAGGTGCTCTACGCCTACGAGCCCGTGGGCGCGGCCTTCTTCTTCGCCCGCGAGCTCGACCACGATGCGACGGTCCTGGTGGGCGATTTCGGCGGCGGCACCTCGGACTTCTCGATCATCCGCTTCGAGCGGGCGGCGGGCGAGCTGCGGGCCACACCCCTCGGACGCGCCGGGGTCGGCGTCGCAGGGGACGCCTTCGACTACCGGATCATCGACAGCCTGGTTTCACCCGAGCTCGGCAAGGGCTCCAGCTACACCTCCATGGGCAAGGTGCTGCCGGTGCCGAACCGCTGGTACTCCACCTTCGCCCGGTGGGACCAGCTGGCCCTGATGCGCGCGGGCCGCGACATGCGCGACATCCGCAAGCTGGCGCGGGAGGCCGTCGAGCCGGAGAAGATCGAGCGGCTGATCGAAGTGCTCGACGAGAACCATGGCTACCAACTCTACCGCTCCGTTTCCCGGCTGAAGGAGGCGTTGTCGTTCGAAGAGCGGGCCGAGTTCCGCTTCCAGGCAGGCTCTATCGACATCGGCGCGGACGTGCCGCGCGCGGACTTCGAAGCCTGGATCGAACCGGAACTGCGCCTCATCGAGCGGGCCGTGGACGAGGCGCTGGCGGCGGCCGGACTGGATGCACGGGGGATCGATCGCGTGTTCCTCACCGGCGGATCCTCCCTGGTGCCGGCGGTGCGGGACATCTTCCACCGGCGCTTCCCGCGCGAGCGGATCGAGACCGGCGCGGAGCTGGAGTCCATCGCGGCCGGCCTGTCGCTGATGGGCCGCGAACGCGATCTCGCCGGCTGGACCATGCGCGCGGCCTGAGGCCAGCCGCGCCAGAGCCTATCTGGCCTTGCGCAGGCTCGCGCTTTCCAGGTCGAGGTCGGCGGCCGGAACCACCTCGAGGTTCGGGAGGCGGGTCCTCAGGCCATCGGAGAAGGCCTTGGCGTCGCCGGCGACGATGACGCTGGCCTCGGCCGGATCGAAGGCCCGCCTTGCGAAGTCCTGCACCTGGGCCGCGTCCACCGCCTCCACCTTGCGGGTGTAAAGGCTCACCTCGTCCAGGGGGATGTCGTAGAGCGCAAGTTCGCCGAGGATGTCGGCCAGGCCGCCGGAGGTGGCCAGTTGCCGACCGAAACCGCCCACCAGCACCGACTTGCGGGCCTTCAGCTCGTCGGCCGACGCGGGCTCGGCGGCCAGCTTGGCCATCTCGGCCTTGATCAGGTCCAGGACCTCGGGCGCGGACTCGTTCTTGGTCTGGGCGCTGGCCCGGAACGAGCCGGTGGTGCGTGCGGTGGAGAGGCCTGCGCGGGCGTTATAGGACAGGCCGCGCTTGATGCGGATCTCCTGGTTCAGGCGCGCCGAGAAGCCGCCGCCCAGCACCGTGGTGGCGACGATGCCGGGGTAATAGTCGGGGGCGGTGCGCGGGATGGCCGGTTTGACGACGTTCACCGAGGCCTGGCCTGTGCCCGGCAGGTCGATGGCGACCGCCCGGGGCTTGGCGGCCGGAGTGATCCGCGGCTGCTCCGGAAGCGGCGTGGCGGGCCGCGCCCAGTCGCCGAACGCCTGCTCGGCCAGGGCGAACCCTTGCTCAGGTGTGATGTCGCCCGTGAGCACCAGCACCGCGTTGTCGGGACGGTAGTAGGCCTGGTGGATGGCCGCGAGGGCCTCTGGGGTCAGCCGGGGCAGCGACTCGCGCGAGCCCTGGGACGGGTGCCCGAAGGGCGTGCCGCCGAAGATCACCGGCGAGGTGGCGAAGGCGGCCAGGCTGCCGGGCTGCTGGTAGGCGACCTGCAGGCCGTCCAGAGCCTGCTGCCGCTGGCGCTCCAACTCCTCGGCGGCGAAGGCTGGGTTTTTCGCCACGTCCGCCATGATGGCCAGGGCCGCCGGCGCCTTGTCAGGCATGACGCTCATCGTCACCGACGAGGTCTCCAGGCCTGCGCCCGAGGAGAGGGCCGCGCCGAGAGCCTCGGTCTGGCTGGCGATCTCCTGCGCTGTCCGGGTCTTCGTGCCCTCCGTCAGCATTCCGGCGGTCATGGCCGCCGCGCCGGCCAGGCCCTTCGGATCGGCCCAGGCCCCGGTCTTTACGGTCAGGTCGGCGGTGATCAGCGGCAGGTCCGAGGAGCGGGCGACAATCACGCGCAGGCCGTTCGGGAGCGTGCGCTCGGCAGGCTTCGGCAAGCTGGGCTGCAGCGGCTCGCCGATCGGCGGCGGCTCCAGGCGCTCGGCTTCCGGCGCCAGGCTGACCACCGGGCCGTCGTACCGGGCCACGGTCTTCGGCGGCGGCGGCTTGGCCGCCTGGACCTGACCCGGCGGCCTCTCGCTTTCGGCACGGTAGCGGATGGTCATCCGGCGATCGTCCGCCAGGTACTTGCGGGCCACCCGTTGCACGTCGGCGGCGGTCACGGCCTGGAGGTCGGCCAGCACCGAGTTCGCCCGCCTCGGATCGCCGGTGAGCATCAGCGCCTGGCCCAGGGCGAAGGCGCGGCCGTCGATGGTCTCACGCTCGCGCAGGCGGCCGGTGATGAGCTCGTTCTTCGCCTCGGCCAGCTCGGCCGCGGACGGCGGCGCGTCCCGCAGGCGCTTCACCTCGGCCAGCAGCGCCGTCTCGCCTTCCTGCAGGCCGTGGCCGCTGGCCATCACCGCCCCGACCATGAACAGCCCCGGATCCTGTGGCAGGTCGGCGCTGGACATCGCCTCTGCGGCGATCTGCTTCTCATAGACCAGGCTGTTGTAGAGCCGGGATGACTTGCCGCTGGACAGGATGGCGTCCAGCACCATCAGCGCGGCCGCGTCCGGATCTGCGGCGGTGGTCGCCTGCCAGGTGATGACCACGGCCGGCAGCGGCACGTTCGGCCCATAACCTTCGAACACGCCCGGCTTGGTGCGCGCGGGTTCCTTCGCCGTCACCCGCGGCATGGGCGAGGGCGGCGCCTTCAGCGGGCCGAAATACTCGTCGACCCAGGCGTTCAGCTGAGCCTCGTCGAAATTGCCGACGACGATCAGGGCCGCGTTGTCCGGCCGGTACCAGGTCTGATGGAAGGCGCGCACGTCGTCGACCGTGGCCGCGTCCAGCTCCTCGATATTGCCGATCCCCGGGCGGCGGTAGGGATGGACCGTATAGCTGGCCTCCGGAATGTAGAGGCCGAACAGGCGGCCGTAGGGCTGGCTGAGATAGTTCTGCCGGAACTCCTCCTTCACCACGTCGCGTTCGGATTTGAAGGTGGCCTCATCGACCACGAGCGAGGAGAGCCGCTCCGCCTCGGCCCACAGCAGGCGCTGCAGGTGGTTGGCCGGAACCACCTCGTAGTAGTTGGTGAAGTCGTCCCAGGTGGAGGCGTTGTTGAAGCCGCCCACGTCCTCGGTCATGCGGTCGAGACTCTCGGGGGGCAGGTTTCGTGTCGCCTTGAACATCATGTGCTCGAAGAGGTGGGCGAAGCCCGAGCGCCCCTGAGGGTCGTCCTTTGCGCCGACGCCGTACCAGACCTGGACCGTCACGTTCGGCGTGCTCCGGTCCAGGGAGGTGAAGACCTTCATCCCGTTCGCCAGCGTCCGCTCCTTGAAGACGATGGGCGGAACCTCCGAGGCGGCGGCCGCCGGCCTGGTCGTCTGGGCCGATGCCACCGGCGCGAGCGCGGAGGTGGCCAGCAACAGGCCGATGCCGGCGGCTGGAAGCGTGGCGCGGAAGATGCGGAGCATGAACGTTCCCGATTGGGGATGACTTTCCCGCACACCTAGCATTCCAGGGCCTGCCCGGAAGCTTAAGAGATTGTCACAGGCCCCCGGCCGGCGGCGCCAAGCCGCAGGCGAGCCTCTTCAGATGATGGCGAAGCGATAACAAGGTTCTGTTGCGATCGCGGCGAAGTACCTATGTCAGGGTTGGGCGCGGCGTTGCGTCCTTGCCGGCCGGCATCTGCGCGAGGGGCGGAGGCCAGACATGTACGACTGGAACGACCTTAAGGCCTTCCTCGCCGTGTCCCGAGGCGGCTCAACCCTGGCGGCGGCCAAGGCGCTGGGCGTCAACCAGACCACCGTCGCGCGGCGGGTCGAGAGCCTGGAGGCCGCCCTGGGACTGAAGCTCTTCGAGCGCGGGCAGGCCGGAAGCCGGCTCACCGAGGCCGGTCACGACCTCGTCGCAGAGGCCGAGCGTGTCGAGCAGGCGGCCGACCGGTTCGGCAATCGCGCCGCCGGCCACCGCCGCGGCCTTGCGGGGGTGATCCGTGTCACCGCCACGGAGATGATCGCCAACCTTATGCTGATGCCCGGCATCGTGGAGTTCCGGAAGACGCATCCCGAGATCCACACCGACCTGATCATCACCGACCGTCCGCTGGACATCCAGGCCGGGGAAGCGGACGTGGCGATCCGCTCGGGCGCGGCGCTGGCCACGTCCGACCTCATCGCCCGCAAGCTCGGCGACCATGAGTTCGCCCTCTACTGCAGCCGCGAGTACGTGACCCGCCGGGGACTTCCCACGCCCGAGACGCTCAAGGACCACGATCTGCTGGGCGGCGAACTGGAGATGGCCGACGGCCCCGGCCTGGCGTGGATGTTCCGCATGGCTGGGGGCAAGGCCCCGGTGAACCGCTCGAACACCATGACCAGCCTTCTGCACGCCATAAGGGCCGGCCTGGGCGTGGGCCCCATGGCCTGTCAGGCGGCGGCGCTGGAGCCGGACCTGATCCGCTGTTCCGAGGTGATCGATGAGGCGCGCAGCTCGTCGTGGATCATGACGCGCCGCGAGCTGAAGGAGACGCCGCGGGTGCGGGCCTTCATCGACTTCTTCGTGCCCTACCTGCAGGAGATGGGCCGCATCCGCGCCCAACGGGCCAGGCTGTTCGCCCCGGACGCCCCCGCCAACGACGCCATCGCGTCCGGCTATGGCGAGGCGGCCCCCTGACGGACGTCAGGCCTCGAACGCGTCGCCCCAGTCGAGCCGCCGGGCCTGCGCATGGCCCGCCTTGTCACGCCGGGGGATGAAGCGCGTCTCGACGCCTTGGGCGCCGCACAGGCGCAGCTCGATGCCGGGCTTGCCCGCCCGCGGCGGAGCGAGGACACGCGGGCGGCGCTGGGCGGCCGTCACCTGCGGCCGGGCGGCGATGAGGTAGCTGAACTTTTCGTCCTCGAACGGGACCTCGGCGCCCTTGGCCAGGCGGTGGTCGCGGGAGCGGGGCAGGCGGACGCTGAAGTGGCACCAGTCGCCCGGGGGCAGCGGACAGCTTGCATGGTGCGGGCAGGGCGCGAGGACCGATGCGCCCTCGGCGATCAGGGTCTCCCGCGCCGCGAGGATGCGGGCATAACCTCCGGGCGTGCCGGGCTCCACCAGCACCAGCATCCCCTGGCTCGCGCTCCACAGCCGGCGGACTAGCGGCGCCTGCTCCGCCGTGGGGATCTCGGCCAGGGCGTAGCTGGCCATCACCAGGTCCGCCGCCGGCAGCTCGCCCGTCGCCGTGAGATCCGTCCGCTCGGACCTTGCCGCTTTCAGCGGGGCGGGCCCCTCCGCGGCGAGGCGGGCGGCCAGCTCCAGGAAGGGCCTGCTGGCGTCGAGCCATGCGACGGCTGACAGGCTGGTGAAGGTCTCGAGCGCAGCCCAGCTGCCGCCGCCGGGGCCGGACCCCGCGTCCAGCAGACGCTCAGGGAGGAAGTCGGGGGCCATCCGCTGCGCTTCCGCGAACACGGCGGCGCAGGCGGCGTAGGTGGCGGGCAGGCGAGCCAGGGCATAGGCCAGGGCGTCCTCGGCCGACCGGATGGCCGTGGCCGAGGTGCCGCCCGAGCGATAGGCGGTGGTGGTCGCAGCGGCGCGAAGGGCGAGCCCTTTGCGGGACACCCCTTCCAGTTCGCGCGCGATGGCGGACCTCAACGGTGGCGGCAGATCAGGCGACAGCTTCGGCCTGGCTCTTCAGGATGGCTTCGACGACGGCGGGGTCCGCAACGCCGGTGAGGTCGCCCGGCGACTGGCGCTCGGCGATCCGCTGCAGGATCGTCCGCACCACTTCGCCGGCCTGCGTGCGCGGCAGGGCGCCGAAGTGGATCAGACCGGGGGCCACGGCCTCGCCAAGCTCCCGGCGAAGGATGGCGCGGATGTCGGCCCTCAGGATGTCGCTGGGCTTGAAACCGGGCTCCAGGGTGAGGAACAGCGCCAGGCCAGCCTTGCCGCCGTCCGCCGCCACGGCCTCGGCCACCGGCGCGTTCTTGACCAGCAGGGCCTCGAGCTCGGCCGCCTGGATCACCTTGCCGCCCAGATAGAGCACATCGACATGGGTCCGCGCCGCACGGTTCTTCACCAGGTCGTCCACCACGGCTGGGTCGGCGAGGGTCGAGGTGTCGCCCAGGTTGCCCAGATCATCCTCGGCGATCTTGCGCAGGATGCGCCGCATGATCTTGCCCGAGCGGGTCTTGGGCAGGCCGGGGGCGAACTGGATCACGTCCGGCGCGGCGAACGGGCCGATCTCGCGGCGAACGAAGCCGCGCAGATCGGCCAGCAGGGCCTCGTTGGATTCGAAGCCGACCTTCAGCGTCACGAAGCAGTAGATGCCCTGGCCCTTGATGTCGTGCGGATAGCCGACCACCGCGGCCTCGGCGACGGCGTCGTGCTCCACAAGGGCGCTCTCGATCTCGGCGGTGCCCAGGCGATGGCCCGAAACGTTGATCACGTCATCCACCCGGCCGGTGATCCAGTAGTAGCCGTCCTCGTCGCGGCGCGCCCCGTCGCCGGTGAAGTACTTGCCGGGATAGGTCGAGAAATAGGTGTCGATGAAACGCTGATGGTCGCCGTACACGGTGCGCATCTGGCCCGGCCAGCTGTCGGTCAGGCAGAGGTTGCCCGAGACGGCGCCGTCCAGGAGCTTGCCCTCGGCGTCCACCAGCTGCGGTGTAACCCCCGGCAGGGGCCGGGTGCATGATCCCGGCTTCAGCGGCGTGGCCCCGGGCAGCGGGCTCATGAGGCAGGCGCCGGTTTCGGTCTGCCACCAGGTGTCCACGATCGGGCAGCGTCCTTCCCCCACCACCCGGTGGTACCAGAGCCAGGCCTCGGGATTGATCGGCTCGCCCACCGTCCCGAGCAGCCGGATGGATTGGCGCGAGGTGCGCTGCACCGGCTCATCGCCCTCGCGCATCAGCGCGCGGATGGCGGTGGGGGCGGTGTAGAAGATCTCGACCTGATGCTTGTCGCAGACGTCCCAGAATCGCGACGCGGTCGGGAAGTTCGGCACGCCCTCGAAGATCAGGCTGGTGGCGGCGTTGGCCAGAGGGCCGTAAACCACATAGCTGTGGCCCGTGACCCATCCGACGTCCGCGGTGCACCAGAACACCTCGCCCGGCCGATAGTCGAAGACGATCTCGTGGGTGTAGCTGGCCCAGGCCAGGTAGCCGCCGGTGGTGTGCAGCACGCCCTTGGGCTTCCCGGTGGATCCCGAGGTGTAGAGGATGAAGAGCGGGTCCTCGGCGTTCATCGGCTCGGGGTCGCAGGTGTCGGGGACGGTCTTCTTCAGCTCGCCGAACCAGTGGTCGCGGCCCGCCGTCATCGGGACTTCGGCCGGGGTCCGCCGCACGACGATGACGTCGGTCACGCCCGGGCAGGACTTCAGGGCCTCATCGACATTGGCCTTCAGCGGCACGACCTTGCCGCCGCGCAGGCCTTCGTTGGCGGTGATCACCACCTTCGAGTCGCAGTCCTGGATGCGGCCGGCGAGGCTGTCCGGCGAGAAGCCGCCGAACACCACCGAATGCACGGCCCCGATGCGCGCGCAGGCCAGCATGGCCGCCGCCGCCGCGGGAATCATCGGCAGGTAGATGGTGACGCGGTCGCCCTTCCTGACGCCCTTCGCCTTGAGGACGTTGGCCCAGCGACAGACCTCGGCCAGCAGCTGGCGGTATGTCAGGGCGTCCGAGGCGCTGCCGTCGTCGTTCTCCCAGATCAGGGCCACCTGATCGCCGCGGGCGGCGATGTGTCGGTCCAGGCAGTTGACCGAGACGTTCAGGACGCCGTCGCCGTACCAGCTGATACGGAAGTCGTCCTTGTCGAACGAGACATCCTTCACCTGGGTGAAGGGCGTCATCCAGTCGAGCCGGCGACCGATCTCGGTCCAGAAGCCTTCCGGATCCTCTTCGGCCCTGCGGCAGGCGGCGTCATAGGCGGCGGCGTCCAGATGGGCCCGCTCGGCCCATTCCGCGGGAACCGGGAAAACCTCGCCGTCCGACATGCGCGATGCTCCTCAACTTCTCGGCCGTTCCGCACGAGTAGGCGTAGAGCCGCCGGTGCGCAACCTGCGGCCATGGCGCCGCTTGCGGGGACTCAGCCGCCTCGGCATTTTCCCGCCATGCTTCGGACGGGTGCGGTCGTGGCGCTGTTGGCGCTGGGTTTGAGTCTGGGAGGCTGCGACGGCGCCGCCAGGACGGATGCGGCGGCCAGCGCCGAACGCCTGTTCAGGGCCGCCGAGGCTGGCGATCGCATCGCCTTCGAGGCCGAGATCGACCGCGAAGCGGTGCGCGAGGACGTGCGGCGACAAATGGTGGAGCTCGCCCGCGAGCAGGGGCTTGAGGTGGACGGCGGCCCCTCCGAGTTCGCCCTCGACCGGATGATCTCGCCGGAGGCCGTGCGCGTGGTCCGCGCCGGCGGCGCCGCGCCGCTGAAGGAGAGGATGAAGCTGCAGGACGGAAAGGTCTGCCTGCCCTCGGACGAAGGCGCCCAGCACTGCCTGCTCACCTTCGGCAAGAGCGACAAACGCTGGCGTCTGGTCGGCATGCAGGCCATGGGCCTCACCGTGCAGGTCGCAGACGCCGGCGACTAGCAAAGCCGGCCGCGAAGTCGCATCTGCGATCCAGACCCTGTGACCGCCAAGGAGCCCCGACCATGCTGCTGCACCTGTCCACCTGGGGCGAGATCGAGGGCTTCCTCGGCCGTTCGAAGACGGTGGTGATCCCCATCGGCTCCAACGAGCAACACGGCCCCACCGGGCTTCTGGGAACCGACTGGCTGTGTCCCGAGATCATCGCCCATGAGGCCGGGAAGGCGGGCGATATCCTGGTGGCGCCGACTTTCAACATCGGCATGGCCCAGCATCACCTGGACTTTCCGGGCACGATCGCGTTGCGGCCCTCCACGTTCATGCTGGCCATCGGCGACTGGTGCCGCAGCCTGGCGCACTCGGGCTTCGAGAAGCTGTATTTCCTGAACGGCCACGGCGGGAATGTGGCGACCATCGAGGCCGCCTTCTCAGAGCTCTACGCCGAGGCGAGTTACGCCGGCCGCAACCGGGGTTTCGCGTGCAAGCTGAAGAACTGGTGGGACCTTGCCGGCGTCACGGCCCTGGCCAACCGCCAGTTCCCCACCGGCCACGGCAGCCACGCCACACCGTCCGAGATCGCGGTCACCCAGTGGGCCTATCCGCAGTCCATCAAGTCGGCCAACTACGCCCCGCAGGTCGCCCCCACCGGTCCGATTCGCGAGGCGAACGACTTCCGCGCCCGTTACGCCGACGGCCGCATGGGCTCGGACCCCGGCCAAGCCACGCCGGAAAAGGGCGGTGAGCTGGTGCGCACCGCCGCCGCAGCCCTGCTCGAGGATGTGGCCGCCTTCGACGCCGAAGGGCGCCCTTAGTACGAAAGCCCACCCAGATGGGGCCGGCCCTGGTTCGGCATGGCCAGCCGGGCCGGAGCCTTCGGTTTGGGCCGGCCGGCCCAATCCAGCTCCTCGGCGGGCACCAGGGCGTCGGCGTCCTGGGCGACCACCTCGGCGGCCACAACCAGCGGCTCGGCGGGCGCCGCGGCGATCTCAGCGGCCGGCGCAGGTTCCACCGCCGGGGTTTGAAGGGGCGCGGGCACCTCCTCCGTAGCGGCGGCCAGCTTCAGCTGGGCCGCCTCGCTGGGCAGCCCCTCGAGCTTGGCCATCTGCAGCGTCCCCTCGCCGCCCTGGTACCGGCCGCCGAACGCCGGCGGCAGCCCCCAGCCGCCGGTCCAGCGATAGAAGATGTGCGCGCCCACCTGGGCGACCTTGACGAGGTTCGGGCTCCAATAGGGGGCCACGTAGTCGGCATGGTAGTGGGTGGCGTTACCTACCGTCTTGGCCACATGGCCGTTCAGGGCTGCTTCGGCGACCCTGCGCGCGCGGCTCCAGGCGGCGGGCTGGGGCGCCCGGGCCAGGGAGCCGTCGCAGGTGAAGGTGAACTGACAGCCGGTGCGGCGTTCGGAGCCCTGAAAGACCACGCCGCACACCGTCTTGGGATAGGCGGGATGGCGCAGCCGGTTGAGCACCACCTGGGCCACCGCGCGCTGGCCCTCCAGGCTTTCCCAGGCGGCCTCGTAGTAGATCGCGGCCGTCATGCACTCCATGGCCCGGGTCTCGTCGATGACGCTCTGCGCCTTCAGCCGGAAGGGCTTTGCTGCCGGGTTCGGGAGGGTGGAAACCGGATTGGCCGCATTCCAGCGGCGGGCCTCGTCCGGCGTAAGGTCCTGGAGGCGAACGAACTCTCCCTCGCTCCCGGCCGGGCTGGAGATCGGCTGGACATGCGCCAGTGCCGCGATCTTCGAGGTGGGAGCCCTCTGGTCCCGGCGCTGCGGCGCGCCCGCGATCGCCAGCCCTGCGGTCACTACGACCGCCAGGGCGAGCTGCAGGCCCGCCAGATGCGTCGCCTGATCCTTCAGCCAGATCGTGCGCAGAGCGAGAAGCACGCCCCCGGAGCCCTTCTGCCGTTCGGAGCGCGACCGTCTAAACGGAAGAACCTCGTGATGCGAGTCCTAATTTTAACAGATGGTTAAGGGTGAAGCGGGGTCGTAGGCCATTTCGCCAGCCGGCCCAAAAGCTTAGCTCAGGCCGCGAAAATCTGCCCGTCGCGGAGCTCCACCCGCCATTCCGGAAGACTATCGCCCAGGCAGGGGCCCGCCACGCATCGCCCCTCCAGGCTGAACAGGGCGCCATGCCCCGCGCAGAGGATGTGCCGCGCGTCCCGCGTGAGGTAGCGATCGGGCAGCGCCGACAGGGGCCAGCCCGCGTGAGGGCAGGAATCGACGAAGCCGCGGACGACCTCGCCCTGCCTCAGCACGAAGCCCGCGAACAGATGCGAGCCTTGGCGGAAGCGGAAGCCCTTCGACCCTGGATCTTCAAGGTCGGCGAGGGCGCACAGGCGGGCGCCGGCCGCGGGACGCGCCGGATTGCCCGGTTCAGATCTGTCCAAGGGTGGCCTTGAAGTGGCGCAGGGTCACTGCCTCGAACACCCCGGCCTGGGTGTAAGGATCCTCGGCGTTGAACGCCTCGGCCGCGGCCTTGTCCGGCACGTCGAGGATGAAGAACGAGCCGGCCATCTGATCGGCGTCGTCCAGGATCGGTCCGGCCAGGCGGACCTTGGCGGCGTTCTCGCGAACATAGGCCAGGTGCCGCTCGCGGGTGGCCATCCGCAGTTCCAGCCCGTCGGGTTTGTCCAGGCACATGAGGGCAAAGAGCGGCATGGGTGGTTCAGTCCTGTTCGTCCTTGAGGGGCCGGGCCAGCAGGCCACGGATCGCGGAGTCCACGTCCACCTCGCCCGCCAGGACGGCCGCGGTGGCTTCGCAGATGGGGGTCTCGACGCCAAGCTGGCGGGCCAGCTGCCGCACCGCCGGGGCCGAGGCGACGCCCTCCGCCACCGACAGCTTGCCGGCCAGGGCCTGTTCCAGGGTCTGACCTCCGCCAAGCGCCAGGCCGACGCTCATGTTGCGCGACTGGGGGCTGGAACAGGTGAGCACCAGATCTCCCAGGCCGCACAGGCCGGCGAGGGTCTCGGCGCGGGCTCCGAGGGCCACGGCGAGGCGGGTGAGTTCGGCGAAGCCGCGGGTGATCAGCGCCGCATGGGCCGAGCGCCCAAGGCCGCGGCCTTCGACAATGCCGCAGGCGATGGCCAGGACGTTCTTCACCGCCCCGCCGGCCTCGGCGCCGATCATGTCGGTGGCGAAGTAGGGTCGGAAGTTCGGGGTGGCGACGGCCATGCCCAGCACCTCGCCCAGCACGTCGTCGGGGCAGGCCAGAGTGACCGCTGTGGGCAGGCCGCGGGCGACTTCGCCGGCGAAGCTCGGTCCAGACAGCACCGCCGGCCGTGCCTGGGGCAGTGTCTCGGCCAGGACATCGGTCATCAGCTTGAGCGACCCCTGCTCGACGCCCTTGGAGCAGAGCATCACCGGCAGGCCGTCCCGGGCGTGCGGCGCGAGGGCGGCCAGGGTGGCGCGCATATGCTGGGCCGGCGGCACCGCGAGTATGAAGTCGGCGGCGGCGAGCTCGGCGAGGTTCCCGGTGGCCCGGATGGTCGGATCCAGCGCCACGCCGGGCAGGAAGGTGGCGTTCTCGTGCCGGGCGTTCACCGCCTCCACCACCTCGGGCTCGCGGGCCCAAAGCGTCACCTCGCGTCCGGCGCGCGCGCAAACCTGCGCGAGGGCCGTGCCCCAGGCGCCGCCGCCGATCACTCCCGCATGCTTCATGCCTTCGCGCCTTTTCGGCCTGGAACGTGGGTGGGGCTGGCGGCGGCGGCGGCCTCGTCCAGGGGCCATCGCGGCCGGGCGATGGCGTCCAGCGGATCGGAAAGCCCCAGCGCCAGGCGTTCGGCGCCGGCCAGGGCGATCATGGCGGCATTGTCGGTGCAGTAGGCGAGCGGCGGGGCGTGGAAGCTGAAGCCGCGCGCCCGGGCCGTCTCCGTCAGCCGCTCGCGCACGGCGGCGTTCGCCGCAACGCCGCCTGCCACCACGAAGCGCAGATCGCGGCCCTCGTGCTCCACCGCATAGGCTTTCATCGCCCGGTCCGTCCGCTCGGCCAACTGCGCCGCGATCGCGGCCTGCACGGCGGCGGCCAGGTCGCGGCGCTCCTCATCGGACGTCACGCGCTCGGCGAGGCGCGCCGCGGCGGTCTTCAGGCCCGAGAAGGAGAAGTCGCAGTCCTTCCGGCCCAGCAGCATGCGCGGAAGGGTGAACCGGCCGGCATCGCCGCCCGCCGCCAACCGCTCCAGGGCCGGGCCGCCGGGATAGGGCAGGCCCAGGGTCTTGGCGATCTTGTCGAACGCCTCGCCGGCCGCATCGTCGATGGTGGAGCCTAGCCGGCGGCAGGCGCCCACCCCGGCTACTTCCAGCAGCTGGCAGTGGCCGCCCGACACCAGTAGCAGCAGGAACGGATACGGGATCTCGGCCCCAAGTCGGGCCGATACGGCGTGACCCTCGAGGTGGTTCACCGCCACCAGCGGAAGGCCGCGGGCGAGGGCCACGGCCTTGCCGAACGACAGGCCCACCATCACCCCGCCGACCAGGCCGGGCCCGGCAGTGGCCGCCACGCCGCTGAGGCGATCGTAGGCCACGCCCGCCTCGGCCATGGCCTGGGCGGCGATGGCGTCGATGCTCTCCACATGCGCCCGGGCCGCGATCTCGGGCACCACGCCGCCGAACGGGGCGTGGGCGGCGATCTGGCTCCCGACCACCGAGGAGAGCACCTCGGCCCGGTCGCCGGTCAGGCGGACCACGGCGGCGGCGGTCTCGTCGCAGCTCGTCTCGAGGCCGAGGACTGTGAGGGTGTCGGTCATCCGGTTGCCGGGGGCGGTCCGCTCCTGTAGCGAGACGCTTCTCTTTGAAGGCTTCGAGGTAGACCGCCCACCGTGTCCACGCAACCTGCAGCCGGCCCCATCCGCATCGGGGCGCGCGGTTCCAAGCTGAGCCTGGCGCAGAGCGGGACGATCCAGCGCCGGATCGCCGCGGCCCTGGGCGTGGACCCCACAGACCAGGCGGAGGTTGAGCGCGTCGCCCCCCTGGTGGTGATCACCACCACCGGCGACCGCATCCAGGACCGGCGTCTGCTGGAGATCGGCGGCAAGGGCCTGTTCACCAAGGAGATCGAGGACGCCCTGCTGGAGGGCCGCATCGACTGCGCGGTGCATTCGATGAAGGATGTCCCGGCGGTGCTGCCGGACGGCCTGTGCATCGGCGCGATCCCGGAGCGAGAGGACCCGCGGGACGCCTTCCTTTCGCGAGGGCCCGAGCGGCTGGAGGATCTGCCGGAGGGCGCGATCCTTGGCACGGCCAGCCTCCGCCGCCAGGCCCAGTGCCTGCACCGCCGGCCCGACCTGCGGGTCCAGCTGCTGCGCGGCAATGTCGATACGCGGCTGGCAAAGCTCGCGGCGGGCGAGGCCGACGCCATCCTCCTGGCCTATGCCGGGCTGCGACGCCTGGGCCTTGGCCACCTGCCCACCAGCCTGATCGATCCCAAGCAAGCGCCCCCGGCGCCCGGCCAGGGCGCCCTGGCCATCGAAACCCGGGCCGCCGATCGCCACCTGCCCTGGGTGCAGGCGCTTCGCTGCGAGGCCACCACCCTGACGGTGGCCGCCGAACGCGGAGCGCTGACCGCCCTGGAAGCCTCGTGCAAGACGCCCATCGGCGCCCATGCCTGGTTCGAAGGGGGCACGTGCAAGCTGATTGTCGAGGCGCTGACCCCGGACGGCGGCCGGCGGTTCCGCCATGTGGGCGAGGCCGAGCTCTCGCAGCTCGCCGATCCGCAGGCCTCCGCCCATGACCTCGGCCTCTCGCTCGGCGAAGCCATCAAGGCCGAGGCGGGCGACGCCATCGTCCTCTAACGGGCGTCACTTTAAGGTCACGCGGGCTTCGGTTGTTCGGGCGGCGATCGCGCTGGGATTGCGCGGGCCTGCGCCTGGCTTAACGTCGTTCGGAAACGCCGATTTGTCCGGGGGGACGGGAGAGCATGGCCGCGCGACGGCAGAGGATCTGGATCACACGGGCCCAGCCGGGCGCTGAGGCTACCGCCGAGCGGGTTCGGGCCCTCGGCCACGAGGCGGTGGTGGCCCCGCTGCTGGCCGTACGCATCCTGCCTGATGTGCAGGTCGACCTGTCGGGGGTCGCCGCCCTGGCCTTCACCTCCGCCAATGGCGTGCGTGCGTTCGCGGACGCGAGCGGGGAGCGGTCGCTGCGGGTCTTCGCCGTGGGTGCGGCGACAGCTCAGGCGGCCCGGCGGGCCGGCTTCAAGTCGGTGCTGTCCGCCGATGGCGACGTGGAGGCCCTGGCCGAAGGCATCGGCATCCGCCGGGCCGAGCTGAAGGGCGTGGTGCTGCATCCCGGCGCCGCCGAGCCTGCGGGCGACCTAGCCGGCTCCCTGCAGAGGCACGGCGTCGAGGCCCGGCGGCTGGTGCTCTACGAGACCGCCCCGGTCTCGCTGTCCGATGCCGAGGCCGAAGCCCTGACGTCGGCCGACGCCGCCCTGCTGCATTCGCCCCGGGCCTCCCAGGTGCTCGCCAAGGTGCTGAAGGCGCATCCCGCGCCGCATCTGCGGGCGTTAGGGCTATCCAAAGCCGTCATCAAACCGCTGCAGCGCACGCCGCTGGCCGCCAAGGCCTATCCGCCTTTCCCGCTGGAAGCGGCCTTGCTCAACCTCATAGATCGCCGCCCATGAGCGTCAGTCCCGACCCCGTCACGGCCCCCGGCCTGCCCAACGATCCCGCCGACTACCGCCGGCGGCCGCTGGGTCTTGGCCTGTGGACGCTGCTCGCCCTGTGCCTGCTCTGTGTCCTGGCCGGCGCTGGGGTCGCCGGTCTCCTGCCGCGCTTCCTGCCCGACGCCCCGCCGCCACCGGCGCCCTTGCAGGCCGTGGCCCGGACGGATCGAGCGCCGGCCTCACCGCTCGATCCGCCCATCGATGGGCCCGGCGCGGACACCGCGGAGGTACAGCGGCTGCGCGCCCGAATCGCCGCCCTTGAGAGCCAGGGAGCCCGGACGACCGAGGCCGCCGCCGCCGTGGTGGCTGCGGCCGCGCTGATCGAGGCCAGCCAAAGCTCCCGCCCGTTCGCCGCCGAGCTGGCGGCCCTGAGGGCTGCGGCCCCCGAACTGCCCGAGCTGACGCCGCTGTCCCGCATCGCCGCCGAGGGCGCGCCGACCCGCGCCGCCCTGGCCGCCCAATTCCCCGCCTATGCCGCCCGCGCCGCCAGCGCCGCCCGCATCCCCGGTCCCGACGCGAAGCTGGACGCCCGGATGATCTACGCCCTGTCCCGGGTGATCAGCGTGCGGCGCACCAGCGACACGCGGAGCGATAGCCCCGACGCCCGGCTGGCCCGGGCCGAAGCAGCCCTCGCCGAGGGCGACATCCCCGCGGCGCTGGCGGCCCTGGAAGGCCTGCCGGAGCCGGCCCGGGAAAGCCTGGCGGCCTGGCGCTTCCAGGCCGAACGACGGGCCGAGATCGACCGGGCCGCTGCGCGCCTCAAGGCGCGCGCCTTGCGCGACCTGCGGGCGACCGGCGCGGTCCGGGACGGGGCGGCATGATCCGGGCGGCGATCGTTTTCTTCCTGGTGGCGGCGGTGGCCGTCGCGGTCCTCGCCTTCACCGGCGAGCCCGGGCGGGCGAGCGTCGAGTGGCTGGGTTGGCGGGCCGACACCACCGCGGCCGCGGGCCTGCTGCTGGCCCTGCTGGCCAGCCTGGTGGCGGCGGTGCTCTGGCGCACGGTGCTTTGGATCCTGGACGCGCCCCGGCGCGCCGACCAAGTCCGGGCAGAGGTCCGGCGGCGGCAGGCAAGCGACGTCCTCGGCCGCGGCTTCCTGGCGGCTTCCGGCGGCGACGGCTCGGAAGCGCGCCGGCTTGCCCGCAAGGCCGCCGAACTGGCCTCGGAATCGCCGGGCCTCGTGCGCGTGCTCGCCGCCCAGGCGGCGGAGGCGGCCGGCGACCTGGACGAGGCGCGGGCCGCCTATACGGCCATGCTCGGCTTCCCCGAGATGCGCTTGGCCGGCCACAAGGGGCTCATGCACCTCGCCGTGCAGCAGGGTCAGCGCGAGACCGCTCTGCGCCATGCCCAGGAGGCCTATCAGGAGGCGCGCACCGCCCGCTGGGCGTGGCGGGCGCTGCTCGAGGCCGAGCTCGAGGCTGGAGACTGGGCCGGCGGCCTTGCGCTGGTGAAGGACGCGCTGGATCGCCGCATCGTGCCCCCGGTGGTGGCCGAGCGGGCAAAGGCCGCTCTCCTGGCCGCGTCGGCCGCGCAGCTGGAGCACGCCCCGGATGCCAAGGCTCGGGCGCTGGCCCTGGAACATGCCGTAGAGGCCGCCAAGCTGCAGCCCGGTTTCGCACCCGGCGTGGTCATGGCCGCCCGCCTGCTGGCCGGAGGCGGCAAGGTCGGCCGCGCGGCGGCCACTGTGGAGAACGCTTGGCGCGTCGCGCCGCACCCGGCCCTGTGGCTGGCTTACCGGGACCTGCGCACCGACGAGACCCCGCGTGAACGGGCCCAGCGGCTGTCCGAACTGGCCGCGGTCAATCCCACCCATCGCGAGAGCCTGATCCTGCATGTGGAGCGGGCGCTCATCGCCGGCGATCCCGCCGCCGCCCGCGAGGCGGCCTTGGCCCTGCAGGCCGAGCCGGTCACCGCCCGCATCTGTGGCCTGATGGCCAGAGCGGCCTTCGCGGCGGGCAGCCCGGACGAGGCCCGGGTCTGGCTGGCCCGGGGGATCAACGCCCCGCACGAAGCGGATTGGTCCGACCTCGACCCGGAAGGCCGCGCCTTCGCCTACCACGCCCGGGACTGGGGCCGGCTCGTCATCACCTACGCCGAGACCGGCGAGCTCATCCACCCGCGCCATGAGCGGTCCGAGCGCACCCTGCGTGAGCTGCCGGAACTCCCGCTGGCCTACGAATCAGAGCCCATGCTGACCGAGCCGGTGCTCTATCCGGTGGACGGCGAGGACTACGGCGCCGATCCGCCGTCCGCTCTCGATCCGCCCCCGTCCGGCGGCGGCCGACGCGGCCCTGCGCGCCGGCGCTTGGCGAACGGCCCGCGAGCCGCTAAATAGCCCCACCTCGCGAGGCTGGACCTCTGGTTCGGAACCGCGGAAGCCCTTCCCGGGCCGCCTTAGCTCAGCTGGTAGAGCGGCGCATTCGTAATGCGTAGGTCAGGTGTTCGAGTCACCTAGGCGGCACCACCCCTTCCTTCTTCGGCTTGTCTTCCCCAGGGCGACCGGGCCATGACCGGCCTCGCCAAAAGCCTGGAGGATATCCTATGGCCGACCTGCTGATCCGCGCCGGGAGCGCCGTGGCGGCCCTGCGGCGCTTCGTGGGCTCTGCGCGCGAGGGGGTGGCCGGCGCCGTGGCGCCAGGCGGCGCGCCCGATCCGGCCAAGCTCGATGCCGCCCAGCGTGGGGTCCACGCCTTCGCCTGGGCGGCGACGACCGCGGAGGCGCTGACCCAGCTGCACAGCTGGGCCCAGCGCGCGCAGGCGGCCGGCGCGTTCGGTGAGGGCGAGCAACTCGTCCTGCGGATCGCCTTCGGCGAATACCTCGCCCAGCTGCTGGGCGGGCTGCCGATGAGCCAGAACGAGCTCGCCAGGCCGTGGGATTTCGGCGCGGAGGAGGCCGCCTCCGCCCTGGCGCGCGACGCGGGCGCCGGCTGGTTTCTCGCCAACGGCAACACCCTTGGGACCCGCAAGGCCCTGGTGCGGAAACTGACGGAGGGCTGGCGGCCCTATGAAGGGCTGGGCGATGAGACCCTGGACGCGATCCGCCACCAGTTCCGCCGTTTCGCGGCGGAGCGGATCGCACCCTCCGCCCAACGCTGGCACCTCGATGATGCGCTTATCCCCGACGAGATCGTCCGCGAGATGGGCGAGCTTGGCGTTTTCGGCGTCTGTATCGATCCCGCCTATGGCGGCCTCGGACTGGGCAAGCTGGCCATGTGCGTGGTTTCCGAGGAACTGTCCCGCGGCTGGATCGCCGCCGGCTCCCTCGGCACCCGGTCCGAGATCGCCGGCGAGCTGATCGCCACCGCCGGTACGCCCGACCAGAAGCGGCGCTGGCTGCCAAAGATCGCCTCGGGCCAGGTGCTGCCCACCGCCGTCTTCACCGAGCCCGACAACGGCTCGGACCTCGCCGCGCTGAAGGCCCGCGCCGTGAAGGGCTCCGACGGCTCTTGGCGGATCACTGGCGCCAAGACCTGGATCACCCACGCCGCGCGCAGCGACCTGATGACGGTGCTGGTCCGCACCGACCTCGACAACCGCGGCCACGGCGGTCTGTCGATGATCCTGGCTGAAAAGACACGCGGGACCGCCGACGATCCGTTCCCTGACAAAGGGCTGTCGGGAAGCGAGATCGGCGTCCTCGGCTATCGGGGGATGAAGGAATACGTCCTGGCCTTCGAGGACTTCGTCGCGCCGCCCGAAGGTCTGCTGGGCCAGGCGGAAGGCCTGGGCTTCAAGCAGCTGATGCGCACCTTCGAGGCGGCCCGCATCCAGACGGCGGCCCGGGCGGTGGGCGTGGCCTGGAACGCCTTCGACCTCGCCTTCCGTTACGCCCAGGAGCGGCGTCAATTCGATCGCCCGCTGATCGAGTTTCCCCGGGTTTCCGACAAGCTGGCGCTTTCCCTGGTGGAGACCGTGGTCGCCCGGGAGCTCAGCTATTTCGCCGCCCGCACCAAGGATCGGGGCGAGCGCTGCGACATCGAGGCGGGCATGGCCAAGCTGCTGGCCGCGCGGGTGGCCTGGGCCAACGCCGACGCCGGCGTCCAGGTGCATGGCGGCAACGGCTATGCCCTGGAGTTCGAGATGAGCCGGGTGCTGTGCGACGCGCGCATCCTCAACATCTTCGAGGGCGCCGCCGAAATCCAGGCGCAGGTGATCGCCCGGGGCCTGCTGGGCCGGAGCTGAGCGCCCACGGCCTTTCGTATGGGCCTTTCCTAGAGGATGCCTGCCTCCGCCGCCTGGTAGACGGTCCTGACCTGCGGTTGGAAGCCGAGGCTGCGGGAGAGCGAGGCGTCCACGTGCAGGAACCAGGGGTCCGGGGTCGGCTCGGCTGACCCCTCCATCGTCCCGCCCGTAAGGCGGACCAGTTCGTAGATCGAAAGCGGCGCGTCGTCGGCGATGTTGACGATGCGCCTGTCGAACGCGCCGGCGAGCGCCATCTCCATCGCCGTGGCGATGTCGCGGTGGTGAATCGTGCTCATGCGGTGCGCCGGATGGAAGCCGAACGGTTCTACATGGTCCGGCAGCATCTCCAGATGGCCGTCGGCGTCTCCGTACACGAAGGGGAAGCGGACGACCGACCAGTTGAGGCCGCTCTGCTGCAACGCCTTTTCCGCCGCGACCTTGCTGGCCGGATAGGCCGGCTCTGGCTCAACGTGGTCAGCCTCGCGGGCGGGGTGGGGCCCCTTGCGATCATAGACATTGCTGGTGCTGGCCAGGATGACGCGCGCGCCTTCGGCACGCGCCTGCGCCGCCGAGATCAGGTTTCGCGTGCCGTCCAAATTGCTCTTCCAGATCAGGTCGGCGTCTTGGGTGCGGAACACCGCGGCCAGGTGGACGATGCCCTCCATGCCCTCGACCGCCCTGGCCAGCGACGGCGGATCGAACAGGTCGCCCTCAACCGCCGTCAGGCCGGGCGGAGCCTTCCGGCCCGGCCGCGTCAGCGCGTGACAATCCAGTCCGGCCGCCACGAGACGCGGGGCCAGGCGTTCGCCGACAAGTCCGGTCGCGCCGGTCAAAAGAACCTTCATGCCTTGCCGCCTTTCGATAGCTGCTGGAGGCGCTCGGTGGCCTGCTTAAGGACCCGCCCCGTTGTTTCGAGATCGCTTTCCGAAAATCCTTCGAACGCTACATCCTGAATGAAGGTTAGGTCGGGCAACTGGGCCCAGAGCGCCCGGCCGGCGGGCGTCAGGCACAGCTGCTTCTGGCGCAGGTCGGCCGTGTCGGCCGCTTGCTGCACGAGGCCCTTTCGGACCAGGGACGCGACCACGATGCTCAAGGTGGCGCGTTCAATCTGAAGCAGGCTTACAAGGTCGCGCTGCATCGTCGGCCCAGCCTCGGCGAGCTGATGCAGCACATACCATTGCGTGGCCCCAAGGCCGTGCGGCCGGAGCGCGCTGTCCATCACCGAGCGTCCCGCCAGGTAACAGCGCTTGGCCCAACTGCCGACCAGGGCATGAGGTGGGGATTTGTTAGCCATCTAACAAGATATGTTAGCCGGCAAACAACCTGTCAAGCGTGGAGCGACCCCGCGGGTGCAGGGCCTGAGCGGCCTAGCTGATCCCCAGCCGTTCCGCCTTGGCCACCAAAAGCTGGGCCTGGCGGATCGAGGCGGCGTCCACCATGCGACCATCGATGGCCACGGCGCCGCGGTTCTCGCGTTCGCCCTCGGCCAGCGCCTGCAGGATGCGCCGGGCCCGCGCCACCTCTTCAGGGGTCGGACTGAACACCTCGTTCAGGACCTCGATCTGATCGGGATGGATCGCCCACTTGCCCTCGAAGCCTAGGGCCGAGGCCCGGCGGGCGCTCCAGCGCAGACCGTCGGGATCGCGGAAATCTGCGTAGGGGCCGTCCACCGGCCGGATCCCCGCCGCCCGGCAGGCGATGACGATCCGCGCCAGGGCGTAGTGCCAGGCATCGCCGTAGTAGGGCGGCCGCGCCCCGTCAGCCTCGGGCTCGGCGAGCACCGCATAGTCGGGCACCGGCCCGCCGATGGAGACGGTCCGGGCGCCGATGGAGGCCGCGTAGTCGCCCGGGCCGAAGTGCAGGCTCTCCACCCGCGGGCTGGCGGCGGCGATGGCGTCGACGTTCTGGAGGCCCCTGGCGGTCTCGATCTGCAGCTCAAGGCCGATGCGGCCGCGCCCAGTGGCGGCCTCAATCTGCGAGAGCAGCACGTCCAGCAGGTGGACGTCGGCCGCCGTATCGATCTTGGGGACCATGATCAGGTCGGCCCGGGGGGCTTGCTCGGCCACCTCGATCAGGTCGCGGTACATGAACGGGGTGTCGAGAGCGTTGATGCGCACCGAGACCGTGCGCTCGCCCCAGTCGATGTCGCGCAACGCCTCGATCACCGTCCGGCGCGCGGCCGCCTTGTCGGGCGGGGCGACCGCGTCTTCCAGGTCCAGCATGACGATGTCGGCGGCCGACGCGGCCGCCTTCTCGATGAATCGGACGGACGAGCCGGGGACGGAAAGCTGGCTGCGGTTCGGCCGGGCGGGGCGCCCGGCTTTCATGGCGTGGATCATCGCCAAGAATTAGACCGAAGCCCGGCTGACGGCCACCGGGCGATGAGGCCCTACAGGGGCGCGCAGGTGGTCGGATTGAGCGGACCGGTCGCCGCGCGCGTCCACTGATCGCCCACCTTGGTGAACTCGGCATAGGCCATGGCCGGCTTGCCGGTGGAGCCGTCGGGGCTGGTGGCCGAGAAACGCATCGCCGCGACCACCTTGGCCGTCACGCCCTTGGCGGTGTCCTCGGTGGTGAGGGGCATGGCGCCCTTGCAGGTCACCTCGAAGCTTTCGCAACCCTTGCCGTTGTTCTTCGTCGCGCAGGCGGCGTTGGTGTTCTCGATCTCTGTGCGCCAGGCGGGGATCTGGGCGTCGAACCCGGCGTTCGGGTCACTCGAAGCGGCGCTGCCTTCACCGGAGCTGCAGGCGGAGAGAAGCAGGAGGCCGGCGATGGCGGCGGCGGGACGAAACAGCAAGGACGGGACTCCGGAAATCGAACGACGGCAAGCGCATAACGCGCGGATGAAGGCGCCGGTGTGACGAAACGTCCGCGAACGCGGGTTTAGTTCGCCGGCGCCACCGCGGTCATCACCGGGCCGATCTCATCGTGCAGTACGAGGTCTGCGTAAGGATCGAGCTCGGTGGCCTCCCGGTTGACGATCGCCAGCTTCGCCCCGGCCTGCTTGGCGAGCAGCGGGAAGCCGGCGGCTGGATAGACCACCAGGGATGAGCCCAGCACCAGGAACAGGTCGCACGCCAGGGTCTCGGCCTCGGCCTTGGCCATCGGATCGGCAGGCATCGACTGGCCGAATGAGATGGTGGCCGTCTTCACGAGCCCGCCGCAGGCGCGGCAGGCGGGCAGATCGCCCGTGGCCTCGTACAGCGCCTTGAGATCCTCGAGTTCGTGCCGCAGCCCGCATTCCAGGCAAGTGGCGTAGCTGGCGTTGCCGTGCAGCTCGATCACCTTCTCCGGCGGGACCCCGGAGGCCTGGTGCAGGTTGTCGACGTTCTGGGTGATCACCGCGCTGCACCGGCCCTGGGCCACGAGGCGGGCCACCGCCATGTGGCCGGCATTGGGCTTGCGGCCCACCCAGCCGGCGCGGCCGGAGAAGGCCCGCTCCCAGGCCTCGCGGCGCTTGTCTTCGCGGGCCACGAACTCCTGGAAGTAGATCGGCTTCATCTTCGACCAGACGCCGTCCGGGCTGCGGAAGTCCGGGATGCCGGATTCGGTGGAGATCCCCGCCCCGGTGAACACCACCATTCGGCGGGCGTCGGCGATCATCCGGGTGAGTTCGGCGCGGGACATGGCGCAAGGCTACCTGGGCAGGCGGCGGACCGGAAGCTCGGGCTGGAGGGGAGATCGGCCCGGCCGCGGTCGGGGGGATGCCAGGGGTGTTGGGCCGGGCCGATCTGGACCGTCCGTTTCCGACAGGCAAGTCGTTGGGCGGTCGCCGAGTAAACCGTTTGTCAAAAGGCAAGTTCCGCCCGTGGAAAAAAATGTGCGTCAACGGTCGCGCGGGCTTTCAATCGGCTTGAGCCGGGGGGACTCCGAAGGCGCGGTCAAGGTCGGCCGACGCAGCGCCTTCGATCTCCAGTCGCTTGAGCCGCGCGGTTTCCCCGGCGACGATCCGCACGGCGGAGCGAGGTCGTTTCAGCGCCTTGGCGATGAGGGTGACGACGGCGTCGTTGGCCGCGCCGTCGGCTGGAGCGGCGCTCACCCGGACCTTCAGCACCGGGCGTCCGGCCTCATCGCAGGTCCATCCGTCGAGGGCGTCCCGGCCGCCCTTGGGCGTCACCCGGACGGCGAGACGCAGGCTCAGCCCAGGAAACCCTTCAGCGGGTTCATCACCATCGGCAGCAGGTAGATCTTGATGCCCTGCAGCACCAGGATGGCGATGATCGGACTGATATCGACCCCGCCCAGCGGCGGGATGATCCTCTGGAAGGGCGCCAGCACCGGCCGGGTCACCGCGTCCAGGAAGCGGACAACCCCATAGACGAACTGGTTGCGCAGGTTGATCACACCAAAGGCGACGAGCCACGACAGGATCGCGCTGACGATGATCGCCAGGATCAGCAGGCCCAGGAGGGCGTCGAGGATGAAGTGGGCGAAGCTGGCCATGCCCTCCGTTTAGCGGCCTTTTGGGCGCAGGCAAGGCGCAGTCGAATCCCACGCTTGACAGCACCCCCGCCAATCGCCTTATTCCGCGCCTTCCTGGGGCCGTAGCTCAGTTGGTAGAGCGCCTCGTTCGCAATGAGGAGGTCAGGGGTTCGACTCCCCTCGGCTCCACCAGGAACCTTGCCGGCGTTCGTTGTCCGCCGCGGCTTCGGGCCCTATCCTTTCGGGCATGTTCGGCCTTTTCCGCAAGAAAGCCCCCAGGGGGCGCCCTTCCACAGGCGGCCGGCTGGTCTATGCTGTGGGCGACGTCCATGGCCGCCTCGACCTCCTTACGCCGCTGCTGCACGACATCTTTGAGGATGCGCTGAGCTCGCGGCCGGCGGAGCCGCCCTTGCTGGTCATGCTGGGCGACTATGTGGATCGGGGTCCTGAATCCAAGGGGGTTGTCGACCTTCTGCTGCAGATGCAGGGCGATGCGCGCTTCGAGACCCGGACGCTGAAGGGCAACCACGAGGAGGCCCTGCTGCGTTTCCTGGACGATGCCGCCTTCGGCCCGACCTGGCTGGACAACGGCGGCGGGGCGACACTGGCCTCATATGGCGTGCAGCCGCCGGCGACGCGCACGGACACCGAGGCTTGGCGCGCGGCGCGCGACGCTTTCGCGGAAGCCATGCCGACGAAGCACGCGGCCTTCTACGCACGCCTTGAGCTGATGGTTGAGGCGGGCGACTACGCCTTCGTCCACGCGGGCGTGCGGCCCGGCGTCGGCCTGGCGGACCAGTCCGAGCGCGACCTGCTGTGGATCCGCCAGGAGTTCCTTCAGGCCACCCAATCCTTCGGCAAGGTGATCGTCCACGGCCACACGCCGACCGAGGAGGCCCAGTTGCTGCCGAACCGCCTCGGGGTCGACACCGGGGCCTACGCCACCGGGGTGCTGACCGCCGTCCGCCTCGAAGGCGAGGATCAGCGCCTGATCCAGCAGCGAGCCAAGCGGCCAGTGGCCGCCTGAGAAGCCCGGCTAGTGGGCGTCGTCCCAGTTGGCGGCGGCACGGGCCTCAACCACCAGCGGCACCGACAGCTGCAGGGCCGGCTCAGGCGCAGTTTCCATCACCCGCTTGGCGAGGGCGATCACCGCCTCCGCCTCGGCTTCCGGCGCTTCGAACACCAGTTCGTCGTGCACCTGCAGCAGCATCCGGGCCGACAGGCCGGCGTCCTTCAGTGCGCCGGGCATCCGGATCATGGCCCGGCGGATCACATCGGCCGCTGCGCCCTGGATCGGGGCGTTGATCGCGGCCCGGTCGGCGAAGCTGCGCTCGGCCTGGCTCTTGCCGCGGGCGGCGGGGATGTGGACCTTGCGGCCGAAGATGGTGGTGACGAACGCCTGGCTGCGCACCTGCTGCTGCATGCGATCCATGTAGGAGCGGATACCCGGGAAGCGTTCGAAGTAGGTCTTGATGTAGGCGCCCGCCTCCTCCCGCGGGATCGACAGCTGATTGGCCAGGCCGAAGGCCGAGATGCCGTAGACGATGCCGAAGTTGATCGCCTTCGCCCGCCGGCGGGTCTCGGCCGGCATGCCTTCGATGGGCACGCCGAACATCTCGGAGGCCGTCATGGCGTGGATGTCCAAACCTTCGGCGAAGGCCCGCTTCAGCTGAGGGATGTCGCCGATGTGGGCCAGCAGGCGCAGCTCGATCTGGCTGTAGTCGGCGCTGATCAGCACATGGCCGGGCTCGGCGATGAAGCAACGCCGGATCTTGCGGCCTTCCTCCGTCCGGATCGGGATGTTCTGCAGGTTGGGGTCTTCGGACGCCAGCCGGCCCGTGGTCGCCGCCGCCATCTTGAAGGAGGTGTGCACCCGGCCGGTCCTCGGGTTGATCGCCTCGACCAGGTTGTCGGTGTAGGTGCCCTTCAACTTGGAGAGCTGACGCCAATCCAGGAGGGTGCGCGGCAGCTCGTGACCCTGGGCCGCCAGGTCTTCCAGCACCGAGGCGTCGGTGGAGGCCGCGCCGGTTCCCGTGGCCTTGCCGGCCGACAGCCCCATCTCCTGATAGAGGATCTCGCCGATCTGCTTGGGGCTGCCGAGGTTGAAGGGCCGGCCGGCCAGGCGGTGGGCTTCGGCCTCCAGCTCGGCCATACGCACGCCGAAATCGTTGGACAGTTCCCGCAGCCGCTGCGGGTCGACCTTCACCCCGGCCAACTCCATGTCCACCAGCACCCGGGGCAGGGGCCGCTCGACGGTTTCGTAGATCGTGGCCAGGCCTTCGTGGGCCAGGCGCGGCTTGAGGTGTTCCCACAGGCGCAGGGTGACGTCGGCGTCCTCGGCGGCGTAGCAGGTCGCCTCGCTGAGCCCCACGTGCTTGAAGCTCTTCTGGGCCTTGCCCGAGCCGGCGACGGTCTTGAAGCTGATCGGCTCGTGGTCCAGCCAGGTCTTGGACAGCTCGTCCATGCCGTGGCCCTTCCGCAGGCCGCCCTCCAGCGTGAAGCTGATCAGCATGGTGTCGTCGATCGGCCCGACCTCGACGCCGTGGCGCTTGAGGACGGCCATGTCGTACTTGGCGTTCTGAGCCACCTTCAGCACCGCCGGATCCTCCAGCAGCGGCTTCAGCCTGGCGATCACCGTCTCGAGCGGGATCTGGGTCAGGTCTTCGGCGGCCTCCAGCGCCAGGCCGTCGGCCTCGGCGTGGCCCACGGGGATATAGCAGGCCTCCCCCGGGGCCACGGCCAGGGAGATGCCGCAGAGGTTGGCGGCCGTGGCCGACAGGGCGTCCGTCTCGGTGTCGAAGCCCACAACGCCGGCGGCGAAGGCCCGCTCGATCCAGGCGTCGAGGGTGGCCTCGTCCCGAACGCAGGCATAGGCGTTGACGTCCACAGCCGGGTGGGTCGGTCCGGTGCGGGCCCTCGGCGTCTCGGCCGGGCGCGCGCCCAGCGGCGGCTTGTCGCCGGCCGGAACCTTGCCGTCCCCGATCCGGCGGGCCAGCGTCCGGAATTCCATCTTCTCGAGGAAGGCGGCCAGCACCTCCGGGTCGGGATCGTCCACCGCCAGTTCGTCGATCGGGTTGGGCAGGGGCGTGTCGCAGTCCAGCCGGACCAGCTCGCGCGAGAGGCGGATCTGGTCGGCGTACTGGATCAGGGTGTCGCGGCGCTTGGGCTGCTTGATCTCGGACGCCCGCGCCAGGAGCGTGTCGAGGTCGCCGTACTCGTTGATCAGGGCCGAGGCGGTCTTGATGCCGATCCCCGGCGCGCCGGGCACGTTGTCGACCGAATCGCCGCATAGGGCCTGCACATCGACGACCTTGTCCGGCGTTACGCCGAACTTCTCGACAACCTGCTCGATGCCGATCCGGACGTTCTTCATGGTGTCGAGCATGAAGACCTGCGGCCCCACCAGCTGCATGAGGTCCTTGTCGGACGAGATGATCGTCACCTCACCGCCCATGTCCCGCACCTTGCAGGCGTAGGCGGCGATCAGGTCGTCGGCCTCATAGCCGGGCAGCTCCAGGCTGGGCACACCGAACGCCTGGGTGGCCTCGCGCACCAGGGGAAATTGCGGCACCAGGTCCTCGGGCGGAGGCGGCCGGTGAGCCTTGTACTGGTCGTACAGCTTGTTGCGGAACGTCTCTTCCGAATGGTCGAAGACCACCGCCAGGTGGGTCGGCGCGTCCGCCTGGCTGCGCATCTCCACCAACAGCTTCCAGATCATGTTGCAGAAGCCGGACACGGCGCCGATGGGCAGGCCGTCGGACTTGCGCGTGAGCGGCGGAAGGGCGTGGAAGGCGCGGAAGATGTAGCCCGAGCCGTCGACGAGGTAGAGGCGGACCTTGGGCCCGTCCTGGGTCGGTTCGCGGGGGATGTCGCCCAGTGTTTCGATCGGGGTTTCGATCGGGGCGTCGGGCGCGGCGTCGAGCGTGTCGGTCATGTCGGGAAGATAGTGCGCCGGGCCATCAGGGTCACCCGTGACAATCGCCTACGCACGACCTTGAGTGATCGGTCCGCGGCCATCCCCAGAGGCTGTCGTAGAGGCCCGCGGTTGCCCCTCGGTGGCGTATCAACTCTTCTGGCCGGGACACACCGCGACGGCGTGATGCGCCGGGGCCGGAACGGAGGGCGGCGATGCTGCAATACGGTCGAAACCTGCGCACCCTGGCGATGGGCTATGCGGCCCTCGCCGGCGCCGTGGATGCGATCGGCTTCCTGAAGTCCGGCGGCCTGTTCGTCTCGTTCATGAGCGGCAATTCGACCCGCTTCGCCATCGGCGTCGCCGAAACCCTCACGGTGGCCGCGGCGGCGAGCGGCCTCATCGCGCTGTTCGTCTCGGGCGTGATCCTCAACGTCATCGTCAGCGAAAGCGCGCCCACCGGCCACCGCAAGGTTGTCGCCACGCTCATCGTCTCAGCCCTGCTCTTGGCGGCCGCCGTGTCCGACAGCTTCGGCCTGCATGTCCCGGCGATCGGCTTGCTGTGCCTGGCGATGGGCGGCGCCAATGCGATCTTCCGGCGCGAGGGCGAGGTGGGTATCGGAGTGACCTATATGACCGGCACGCTGGTGAAGCTTGGTCATCGCCTTGCCGATGTCCTGCGCGGATCGCGCGACACGCAATGGCTGCCGTTCTTCCTGCTCTGGCTCGCCCTCGTCGCCGGCGGCGTCGCGGGCGCGCGCGTCTTCCTCTGGTCCCCCAACGCCAGCCTCTGGTGCGCCGCCGCGGGCGCCGCCACGCTCTCCGGCGTCACCTGGTGGATCATGAGGAACACCCGCCGGGCAGAGCGATAAGGAAGCGGCATTCGCCCATCAGCGAAGACCGCAGGACCGGTCGCCGCGGTGCGACGCGGCGGATTGCTCCTCGCCCTTCGCTTTTTGCCTTCCAGTGGAAGCGCCCGGTGAACGTGGCATGCACCGGCCCCATGGCTTCTTCCCCTTGCGCCGTAGCCCCATGCGTCTCCTCCGACCCATTCGAGCGGCGACCCCGGTCAGACCAACGGCCTCAATCCCCTTCCCGCAGCTGCCGTCTGGCAGCGTCGGCGGAGTCGTCAGGGCTCAGGTTGAAGGCGAGCCGGGCACTTGGCGCGTGCTCGTGGATGGCGTTCATGACCGCTTCGAACGTCGGCGTCATCTTGGGCACGATCCGCAAGCCGGCCCCCACCACGACGCAATCGAAATCCTTGTCCGCGAGAGCCGCCTTGACCTCATCCGCGGCCGCATCCGCCGACGTTGTCAGCACCATGTCGGCTTCAAACCCACTGTCTCTCAAGGCTGCCATCGCCGCATCGAGGCCCGCGCGGACCTTCGCGGCGTCCATGCCCGGCGGAATGGCTGGATCGGAGAAATCGACCAACTCCGGCTCTTCGCCAACAATGAGCACGCGCTTCATTCTCGACCTCCCGCTCTTTCTCTCGGGACGTCTGATCGAACCATCTCCAGAACCGACGGGCAAGGTTCGCAACCCACCCATAGCCGACGTGCGCCGGGCCCGCTTCCCGCAGGCCTGGCGTCCCACATCAGGGGTCGAGCTGCTCTGTGACGCGGACCGGCGGCGGCTCCGACGCTAGACGTCCACCTCGGCGTCCAGGGCGTTCTCCTGGATGAACTCGCGGCGCGGCTCGACCAGGTCGCCCATCAGGCGGGTGAACATGTCGTCGGCGTCGTCCGCATGGGCGACCTTCACCTGCAGCAGGGTGCGGGCGTCGGCATCCAGGGTGGTTTCCCACAGCTGGTCCGGGTTCATCTCGCCCAGGCCCTTGTAGCGCTGGATCGACAGGCCCTTGCGGCCGGCGTCCATCACCGCGCCCACCAGGTCCAGCGGCCCGCGGACGGTGGTGGTCTTGTCCTTGCGGGTGAAGGTGGCGGGGGCGGGGAACACTTCGGCCAGTTCCTTGGCGCGCTCGGCGAGGCGCCGTGCGTCGGCGGCCTGCAGCAGGATGTCGTCCAGGACGATCCGCTCGGACACGCCGCGCTTGGTGCGGCTGAACACATAGCTGGACTGCTCGCGCACGCCGGACCAGGGGCCGTCGCCTTCCTCGGCGTAGAGGTCGAGGCGGCTGGCCGTGGCGGACGGATCGGCGCCGCCCTCCTGGAACAGGCCGGCAAGGGCGCCCTGCTCGATGGCGAAGGCCGGGGCCCGGGCGGAGAGGCGCTCGATGTTGGCGCGGGCGCCGCGCGAGCTGTTCACCAGCCGCAGGAGATCCTGGCCGGCCAGCCGTTCGCCGGACGCAAGCTGCAGGACGGCGCCGTCCGTGCCTTCGTCCACGAGATAGGCTTCCAGCTCGCTGTCGTCCTTGAGGTAGCGCGAGGACTTGCCCTTGGCCGCCTTATAGAGGGGCGGCTGGGCGATATAGAGGTATCCGCGCTCGATCACCTCCGGCATCTGCCGGTAGAAGAAGGTGAGCAGCAGCGTCCGGATGTGGGCGCCGTCCACGTCGGCGTCCGTCATGATGACGATCTTGTGGTAGCGCAGCTTCTCGATGTCGAAGTCGTCGCGGCCGATGCCGGCGCCTAGGGCGGTGATCAGCGTGCCCACCTGGTCCGACGACAGCATCTTGTCGAACCGCGCGCGCTCCACGTTCAGGATCTTGCCGCGCAGGGGCAGGATGGCCTGGTTCTCGCGGTTGCGGGCCTGCTTGGCCGAGCCGCCGGCCGAGTCGCCCTCCACCAGGAAGATCTCGGACTTGGACGGGTCCTTCTCGGAACAGTCGGCGAGCTTGCCGGGCAGGGAGGTGATGTCCAGGGCCGACTTCCGGCGCGTCAGTTCGCGGGCTTTCCGCGCCGCTTCACGGGCGGCCGCGGCCTCGGCGATCTTCTGGACGATCATCTTGGCTTCGTTCGGGTGCTCCTCGAACCAGGTCGACAGGCCCTCGCTGACGAGGTTCTCCACCGCCGGCCGCACTTCGGAACTGACCAGCTTGTCCTTCGTCTGGGACGAGAACTTCGGGTCCGGCACCTTCACCGACAGTACGCAAGTCAGGCCTTCCCGGGCGTCTTCGCCGGAGACATTGACCTTCTCGCGCTTCGCCGCGCCCGAGCTCTCGGCATAGCCGGTGATGATGCGCGTCAGGGCCGAGCGGAAGGCGGCCAGGTGGGTGCCGCCGTCACGCTGCGGGATGTTGTTGGTGAAGCAGAGGACGTTCTCGTGGTAGCCGTCGTTCCACCACATGGCCATGTCCACCTCGACGGTGTCCTTGCGGCCGCGCACGACGATCGGCGCCTTGAGCAGCGGGTGCTTGGCCTTGTCCAGGTGGCGGACGAAGGCCTCGATGCCGCCTTCGTAGCTCATCACCTCTTCGAAGGGCTCGGCGCCCCGGTGGTCCTTGAGCCAGATGGTGACGCCCGAGTTCAGGAACGCCAATTCCCGCAGGCGGTGCTCCAGGGTCTTCAGGTCGAAGTCGATGAAGCGGAAGGTGTCCAGCGAGGGCAGGAAGGTGACCTCGGTGCCGGTCAGCGGCTGGCCGTTCTCGCGCATCGGCGACTTGCCGGTGATCACCAGCGGCGAGACCGCATCGCCGCGACGGAACTCCATCTCGTGCTGATCGCCGTTGCGGTGGATCTTCAGCCGCAGAAAGTCGGAGAGCGCGTTCACCACCGACACGCCCACGCCGTGCAGGCCGCCCGAGACCTTGTAGCTGTTCTGGTCGAACTTACCGCCGGCGTGCAGCTGGGTCATGATGACCTCGGCGGCCGAAACGCCCTCGCCCTCGTGGATGTCGGTGGGAATGCCCCGGCCGTCGTCGGTGACCGTGCACGAACCGTCGGCGTTGAGGATCACCTCCACCCGGCTGGCGTAGCCCGCCAGGGCCTCGTCGATGGCGTTGTCCACCACCTCATAGACCATGTGGTGCAGGCCCGAGCCGTCGTCGGTGTCGCCGATGTACATGCCCGGCCGCTTGCGCACCGCATCCAGGCCCTTGAGGACCTTGATCGACTCCGCGCCATAGTCGGCGGCGCCGTTGCCGTTGGTTTCGGTTTCTTCGCTCATTCTTCGTCCGATGGGGCGGGGATCACGCGGTTTGGCCCGGTCTGGTGAGGGCCTTGGATGCGCCCGTCTTGCAGGCGCGAACGGCCTGCGGATTAGGATCCCTTATATAGGGACTGCAGCCTGATTCTGCACGTTTTTCGCGGAAGTTCAGGCTAGGTCCCGGTCCGAGATCACCATGACGCAGACGACGCCCTGCGGCGGGAATTCCAGGCGGGTCGGCGCGCCGGCGGAATGCCCGAGACCCCGGGCGATCACCGTGTGGCCAAACCCGCGGTGCTGCGGCGGCGTCACGGCCGGCCCGCCCACCTCGCGCCAGACGATCTCGAGGCCGAGCGGCGTGCGGCGGCCCCGGACCTCCACCTGGCCGGCCTCGTTCGAGAGCGCGCCGTATTTCACGGCGTTGGTGACGAGCTCGTGGAACACCAACCCGATGGCGGTGGCCGCTTCGCGGGAGACCGGCGTCTCCAGGCCGCTGAGGGCCAGTCGGCCGCTCTGGGGCCCCAGATAGGGCTCCACCTCCATCTGCAGCAGGTCCTGCACCACCAGCCCCGCGCCGGCGCGCTCGGCGAGCAGGTTCTGGGTGGCCGCCAGGGCGGAGATCCGGTTGGTGAACCGCTCGTTGAACTCAGCCATGCTCTCCGAGGTCGAGAGCGTCCGGGCGCTTATCGAGAGCACCAGGGTCAGCATGTTCTTGATCCGGTGGTCCAGTTCCCGAAGCACCAGGGCCTGGCGCTTTTCCAGCGCCTTGCGCTCGGACAGGTCCACCAGGGTGATGACGCAGCCGCCGATGGCGCCGCCGGCCTGGCGCAGGGGCGCGGCGCTGATCAGCAGGTCCTCCACCCTGGCCTTGGAAAGCACCGCCGCTTCCAGTCCGCGCAGCGAACTGCCCGCCAGCGCCACCGCCAGCACGTCGCCGGCTTCCATGACCCCGGCGCCCGGGGCGAAGGACAGGGCGAACGCCTCGTCGAAGCGCTGCCCCACCGGCGAGGTTTCCAGCAGTTCCTGGGCGGCGGCGTTGGCGTGGGTGATCACACCCCGGCGGTCGCAGACCACCACCGCCTCGTTGGCCGAGGCCATGATCGCCCGCCCGAGCCGCTCGGCCTCGTCCATGGCCGCGGCTTCGACCCGCTCGGTGATGTCGGTGAAGGTCAGGGCCACCCCGTCGCCGAAGCTCAGCGGCAGCCGGGCGGCGGTGACCACCACATGACGCCGGCGTTCCTCGGGGCCGAGCACCACCTGCGCCGAATGCCGGCCCGCCGCCGCCTTGGCCATCAGGTCCGACACCAGCCCCGCCGCCGCGCCCATGGCGTTCTTCAGCCCGTCCCGCTGCAGCTCCTCGAACGGGCGGCCGAGCAGCGCGGCCAAGCTGGCGTTGGCGTAGATCAGCCCGCCCTCGGCGTCGATGGCCGCTGCGCCCAGGTCCATCGCCTCCATGAACGCGCGGTAGGAGTCGCCGCCGCCGCCCAGGTGGAAGACCTCGTCGCTCTCCGCGCCCCGGACCAGCAGGGCGTCGATCTCGCCCTCGCGGATGGCGCGCAGGGTCTCCTCGGCTTCGGCGAGCCGCTGGCGGAGGTCGGCCTCCGCGGCCGAACTCACGAGATGTTGTCCAACTGCAGGTTCACCAGGACCTTCTGGGTGTCGGAAAGGTCGCCGATGATCTTCTGGATCGGGATCGGCAGCTGGCGCACCAGCGTCGGGATGGCGACGATGTTGTGCTCCCGCGCCAGATGCGGCGCCTGCCGCAGGTCCACCACCTCTATGACGTAGCGGCCCTCGCTCAGGTGTCCTGAGCAGATGGCTTCCAGGTTACGGATGGCGGCCACGGACTTGGGGGTCTGGCCGGCCACGTACAGTGTCAGCCTGAGCGTCTCTTCGTTCTCGCCCCCGGGGCCCGTGGCGTTGCTCATTTCGCGTCAGGCCCCTCTCGACCTTGCCATGGCCGCCAGATCCTGGCGCGCCTGTTCAAGATACTGCTCTTCCGCCTGCGCGGCGTTCTGGAACTCGGCCTCGTCGGCCGCAAGTTCCGCATTCAAGGCGGCGATCTGGGCCTCAGTGCGGCGCCGCTTGTGCTCAAGTCGCCGCTGCGACAGCTCCACATCGGCCACCCGACGGGACTCCTCGCGCCGTAGCCGCGCCTCTTCGGCCCGGCGCGCGGTGCCGGTGAGGGCGCCCTGCTCGCCCAGGAACGGCTCCAGCAGGCGGATGCCGTGGCTGTCCATCACGAATTCCCGGACCTGGTTCGAATGGGCGATGCCCCGCGCCTTGAGGAGGTAGAGCTCGCGATTGAACTCCCCATTCGTCTCCCGGTTCAGCAGCAGGATCCAGGCATCCATCAGCGACGACAGGCCGGCGTCGGTCTTGGTCTCGCCCTGGATGTGCGCCAGGTGCGTGAAGATGCCCGTCACGCCATGGCTCTTCAGATAGTCGATCATGCGCAGCAGCATGGCCTGCACCTCCTGCGCATCGCCGCTGTCGACGAAGGCCGAGATGGGATCCATGATCACAACGTCCGGCTTGAAGCGGGCCACCTCGCGCAGCATGACCGCCAGGTGCATCTCGAGGCTGTAGAAGGTTGGCCGTGAGGCCATCATCTTCAGCGTGCCGGCGTCGATGCAGTCCTGCAGCTCGATGCCGATGGACCGCATGTTGCGAACGGTCTGTTCCGGCGACTCCTCGAACGAGAAGTAGAGCGCCCGCTGGCCGGCGCGGCACGCCGCCGCCATGAACGAGGCGGCGAGCGAGCTCTTGCCCGAGCCGGCCACCCCGCTGACCAGGATGCTGCTGCCCCGGTGGAAGCCGCCGCCCGACAACATGCCGTCGAGGTCGGGCACGCCGGACGAGATGCGCTCGTCGAACACCTTGTGCTCGAGCCCGATGGAGCTGACCGGCAGCACGCTGAACCCGTCCCGGCCGATCAGGAACGGGTACTCGTTCGTGCCGTGGGCGGTGCCCCGGTACTTCACGATCCGCAGCCGACGGGTGGAGACCTGATTGTGCACCCGGTGATCCAGCAGGATCACGCAGTCGGAAACGTATTCCTCCAGCCCCTGCCGGGTCAGGGCGCCCTCGCCGCGTTCGCCGGTTATCACCGCGGTGACGCCGCGCTCCTTCAGCCAGTCGAACAGCCGGCGGATCTCGGCCCGCAGGATCGCCTCGTTGGTGAAGGCGGAGAACAGGCTCTCGATGGTGTCCAGGACGATGCGCTTGGCGCCCACTGCGTCGATGGCCAGCTCGAGGCGCAGGAACAGGGCTTCGAGGTCGAAGTCGCCCACCTCGGCCAGCTGGCTGGGATCGATGGCGATGTGCTCGAAATAGACCTTTCCCTGCTCGATCAGCTCGTCGAGGCCAAAATCGAGGGAGGCCACGTTGTCGATGATGTCGACGGGCCGTTCCTCGAAGGTCACGAACACGCCGGGCTCGTTGAATTCCCGGGCGCCGTTGATCAGGAAGGTCGAGGCGAACAGGGTCTTGCCGCAGCCGGCGGAGCCACAGACCAGGGTGGGCCTGCCCGCCGGAAGCCCGCCCAGGGTCAGGTCGTCGAAGCCGTCGATCCCCGTCGGGGCCTTCCGGATACCGGTGGTCATGCTAGCTCCGGTGTCTGTGTTATCCGTCGTTACCCGGCCCCTGGACGCTCGGCAATGGCAGGCTCGGCAATGGGCGGCTGGTCAGGCGGGCTCGAGTCGGTCGTCCTCGAAGCGGAAGCCCAGCGCCCGGCCCGCCAGGGCCTCGAACAGGTGATCGTCGGTGCCGGTCAGGAACGCCTGCAGGCCCAGCACTTCGATCTCGTCGAACAGGGCCGCCCGCCGCGTTCGGTCCAGGTGCGCCGCCACCTCGTCCAGCAAGAGGATGGGCGCCGGCTGGCTCTCGGCGCGCGCCAGGCGGGCGGCCTGGGCCAGCACCAGGTTGAGGATCAAAGCCTTCTGTTCGCCCGTGGAGCATTCCGCCGCCGGTCGGTCCTTCTCGGCGTGGATCACCGACAGGTCGCCTCGATGGGGACCGGTCAGGCCCCGGCCGGCAGCGGCGTCGCGGTCGCGGCTGGCGGCCAGCGCCCGGGCGAGCGCGGCTTCGATATCGGCGAAGGAAGCTCCGTCGCCGGCCATGCGCTCCCACTCTCCGGTGAGCGCCAAGCGCGCTTGTGGGAACGGCCGCTCGCCGCGGGTGTCGATCTCGGTCTGCAGGGCGGCCACGGTGCGGGCGCGCGCCTCGGCCATCAGGGTTCCGGCTTCCGCCATCCGGGCCTCCAGGGCGTCAAGCCAGGCGACGTCTGCGGGACCGTCGGCCAGCAGCCGCATCCGCTCGCGCAGCGCCTTCTCATAGGCCTGCACCCGCGGGGCATGGCCGGGGTCGGCGGCGAACACCAGCCGGTCCAGGAAGCGCCGGCGGTCGCCGGCCCCTTCCAGGAACAGCCGGTCCTGGGCGGGCGTCAGCCACACCTGCCGCACATGCTCGGCCAGGCGGCCGGGCGGGGCGGGATCGCCGTCCACCCGCACCACCCGCCGCGAGGCCCCCGCCAGCTCAACGCCGGTGCCCAGCCGGGTCTCGTCGCCGTCGGCGGACAGGATCGCGGAAACCGCCCAGGCCCGCCCGACCGCCTCGCCGGGCAGGCGGCGGCCCACTTCCGCAATGCTCGCCCCCCGCAGGCCACGGCCCGGGATGAGGAAGCTGAGCGCCTCCAGAAGGTTGGTCTTGCCCGCGCCATTCGGCCCGGCCAGCCACACCGGCCGCCGATCCAGCGCCAGTTCCGCCGCGGCATAGGACCGGAAGTCCGTCAGGGTCAGGCGGGTGATGGCCGTGCGCACCCCGGGTTCTTAGTCGTGGCGCCCCGCCGACGCCAGATGGACGACGCCGGCCACCAGGAAGCCCACGAGAAGGCCCAGCGCCGCCGAAAGCAGGGCGAACACCAGCCAGCCTGCCGCCGCCCCGATCACCGGCAGCTGCGAGGCGGGCTCGGTCAAGGCGTGGGTCAGCTCCGGGATCAGGGGCGCATGGTACTGCTCCAACCCGTGCAGCAGGATTCCCCCGCCGACCCAGAGCATGGCCACGGTTCCTATGCCGGAGAGGCCGTCAAGGACCGCCGGCATCGCTCCGACCAGCCCGCGACCCAGCCGCCGTGAGCCGGCGCGCTCGCTCTTGGCCAGGTGCAGGCCGATGTCATCCATCTTCACGATCAGGGCCACCACGCCGTAGACGCCGGCGGTGATCAGCAGGCTGACGATGGCCAGGGCGGCGGCTTGCACGAGCAGCGGGCGGTCGGTGACGCTGGAGAGGGCGATGGCGGTGATCTCGGCCGAGAGGATCAGGTCCGTGCGGATGGCGCCGGAGACCTTCTCCTTTTCCAGTTCGGCCGAACTCAGGGCCAGTTCGTCCGCCTCGTCGGAGGTGTTTTCGTGCCGGATCGCCTCCAGGATCTTTTCGGCCGCCTCGAAGGACAGATAGGTCCCGCCCAGCATCAGGATCGGGGTCACCGCCCAGGGGGCGAAGGCGCTCAGCAGCAGGGCGCCGGGCAGCAGGAACAGGAACTTGTTGCGCAGCGAGCCGAGCGAGATCTTCCAGACGATCGGCAGCTCGCGGTCGGGCGTGAAGCCGGTGGCGTAGCTGGGCGTGACCGCCGTGTCGTCCACCACCACGCCCACCGCCTTGGCGCCGGCCTTGCCGGCCGCCGCCGTGACGTCGTCCAGGGAAGTCGCCGCGACCTTGGCGATGGCGGCGACATCGTCCAGCAGCGCAACGAGGCCCGTCGCCATGGTAATCTCCCGTCAGCGCCCACCGTCGGCGCTGGACGGTAACGCGCCGTTCGCGTCCGATTTCCGCGAGCATCGCGCCGCAAAGCTTCCCATATCAGCGTCCACCGAAGCTGAACCATGGATAGGGGACGGAAAAAGATGACCCAGACCGGCAAGGCCGAAGCCTTCCGCAACCTGCACCGCGGCGCTGAGATTCTCGTTCTGCCGAACGCCTGGGACGCGGCGAGCGCCGCTGTGATGGCCGACGCGGGGGCGAAGGCGGTGGCCACCTCCTCGGCGGCGGTCGCCTGGGCGCACGGCTATGCGGACGGCGACCTCCTGCCTGTGGACAAGGCGGTGCTGTCGGTGGCCGAGATCGCCAGGGTGGTGGATGTCCCGGTCACCGCCGACTTCGAAGGCGGCTACACCGACGACCTCGGTGAACTGGTGGAGAACGTCACCCGGGTGGTGGAAGCCGGGGCGGTGGGCGTCAACCTGGAGGATGGCGCCCGCGCGCCTGAGCTGCACGCGGCCAAGATCGAGGCGATCAAGACCGCCCTCGGCGACCGGGTGTTCGTCAACGCGCGCACCGACGTCTACCTGCGCGGCCTGGCCGAAGGCCACGCCGCCTATGCCGAGACCATCGCCCGCGCCGAGCGGTACCGCGCCGCCGGAGCCGATGGAATCTTCGTGCCGGGCGCCGCCGATCCCGACCTTATCGGGCGGCTGGCCGGGGAAATCCGGCTGCCGTTGAACATCATGGGCTGGACGGGCGTGCCCGACGCCAAGCGGCTGCAGGCCCTGGGCGTGCGGCGGCTGTCGGCGGCCACCAGTCCGTTCCGGCTGGCCTATGCGGCGTTGGCCCGCGCCATGGAAGCCTACGTCCGCGACGGCGACCCCGACGCCCTGGCCCGGGCCGCCGACGGCGCCCCGGCCTTGCAGGCGCGGTTCGGTTAGGGCCGAAACCGCGCTGCCGGGGGGGGGGGGGGGGGGGGG
>JAEYNH010000229.1 GCA_023412655.1 Pseudomonadota bacterium
CGGGCTTCGGCGCAGTCTTGCCGGTGAGCGCGTCAAAGACCTTCAGGAAGATGTTACGCATGTCGTCCGTCTCCATCAGGATTTCGTGGTAGGCGCCGGGAACGGTCACGAGCCGTCCCTGCGGTAGGTTGCGAGCGGCCGCGGCCTGGGCCGCGTTGTCGACGAGCCGGTCTTCGGCCGCCGAGACGATCTCCACCGGGATGTCCACCCCGCGCAGCCGCTCGGGCCGGGCGAGAAGGGCGGTGGCGCGGAGCGCGAAGTGGAGCCAGCCCCAGGTGGGACCGCCCAACGCCAGTTCGGGCATAGCGGCGATCTGGGCGCGGTGGCGCATGAAGCGGCGCCGGTCATGGGTGAGGGCGTTGCCCTCGAACGCATCGTCGAACGGCTTGCCCGCCTGGCCGAGCGTATAGGCCCCGCTCCGACCGAGGGCGACGTTCAGCTGGGTCAGGAGCCGGGCGGTGGCCGGCGAGACCTTGCCGAACTGGATGCCCAGCATGGGCGCCGAGAGCACCGCGCCGGCGAAGCGTTTCTCCCCATGGACCAGAGCCAGGAGGATCAGGGCGCCGCCCATGGAGTGGCCCACGGCGATCCATGGCCTGGGCAGCTGGTGCTCGTGGCCCTCGAGCAGGCGCCGGTAATCGTCGAGGAAGCTTTCGTAACCTGCGGCGTGGCCCTTGAGCCGGTCGGGGAGCGCCCGGGCGGACAGGCCCTGCCCCCGCCAGTCGTGAGCCAGCACCACGAAGCCGCGGCCGGTGAAATCCCGGATGGTCTCGAAATACTTCTCGATAGGCTCGGTCCGCCCCCCCGACAGCACCACCGATCCACGCACCGCGCCCGCCGGCCGGAATAGGGCCGCGCGCAGGCGCGCGCCGTCGGCGCCGGCATACCAGCGGGCGACGCCGCCGGCGGGGACCGGGTCCTCGGCGATATCGAGAAGGGGCGCGGACTCTGTCATTTGATAGGGCCGCTTACACGGCCTTTGAAAACAGAGCCTGAATCTCGGGCTGGAGCTTCATGGCCAGCCCCATGTCCGAGAGTTTCATGCGGCCGGTCATCATGGCGCGCATGGGATCGAGCTCGCCCTTCCCAAGGGCGGTGAGGTCGGCGCGGCTGATGCGGACGGTAAGGTCGGCCGGGCGGTCCTCATTGGTCACCTCAGCCCCGGCCACATGGATGAAGCCCTCGCCCTTGAGGTCCAGCTTGAGGGTGCGCGAGAGCCCGCCGCTGGCCGTGGCTGCGCCGCGGATTCGTTCCGTCAGTTCCTCAAGCGTCGCCATGCGCCCCCGCTGCGCTGCCCCGACTCACCATCCGAGCTTCGCCTTAGGCGGGAGAAGTGTAAACGGCCTGTGACCGACGTTATTTGACCTGCCACGCGGCAAAGCCGCCTAGGCGGGCTTGGGCGCCGGATTCGCGGGCTTGACGAACTTGAGCGTCATCCGGTCGCTCTCGCCGATGGCGTCGTACTTCGAGCGGTCGAAGGCCGGGTCGGCCGGCTCGCCGAAGGGGGAGGTGCGGCGCACCGGCGGCAAGGTCCAGACGCCGAAGGGATGGTCCTTGGTGTCCTTCGGATTGGCGTTGATCTCGCTAGCCGCCTCGAGCCGGAAGCCGGCCTCCTCGGCCAGCTTGATGGCGTAGGCCTGCTCAACATAGCCGTTCGAGGCCAGCAGGTCCGGCACGCCGCCCGGGTTGGCCCGGTGCTCCTCGACGCCCAACACGCCACCGGGCTTGAGCGCCAGGAAGGCGTCCCGGAAGGCCTTTTCGGCCACGCCCGCCGCCATCCAGTTGTGCAGGTTGCGCAGGAACAGGACCATGTCCGCGCTTCCCTCGGGCGCCACCGGGCCGCTGGTGGGGCCAAAGGTGGTGAGCTCGACCTTGCCGTACAGCTTCGGGTTGCCGGTGAAACGGCGGGCGTAGGCCTCGGAGATGGTCTGGGTGGCGGTGTCGGACGGGTCGACCAGCTGTTGCTGGGCCGCGTAGAGCTTCCCGCCGGTGGCGGCCAGATAGGGCGCCAGGATGTCGCTGTACCAGCCCGCCCCGGGCCAGAACTCGACGACGGTGTCCCCGGGCTTGAGGCCCCAGAATTTCAAGCTCTCAACGGGATGGCGGAAGGCGTCCCGGGCGCTGTCCGCGGGCAGGCGCCAGCTGCCGGCCACGGCGCCTTCCAGGGTCTTGGGGCTGGCCGCCGCCGGCTTGGCCGCGCCCTCGGGCGCGGCGGGTTGTTTCGGCCCGCAGGCGGCAAGCGCCGCCGCGGCGCTCGCCAGCACGAGGCGGCGGGAAATCAGCATCATAGGCCCTGCAACCTGTTTCGTCCGCCCCCCGGCAGCCGGTCTCGCCCGGGCTTAACCGGATCGCCGCCGGGGGTCAAAACACGATGCGTCAGCCGGCCTTGACGAACCGGAGCGTCATACGGTCGCTCTCGCCGATGGCGTCGTATTTGGCGCGATCGAAGGCCGGATCGGCGGGTTGGCCGCGGGCCGCGCTCTGGCGGGTGGGCGGCAGAGTCCAGACGCCGAAGGGATGGTCCTTGGTGTCCTTGGGATTGGCGTTGACTTCGGACCTGGCGGCCAGCTTGAAGCCCGCCTTCTCGGCCGCGGCGATGACGGTGGCCTCGGACATGTAGCCGTCCGACCAGTTGGGGGCCTCGGGCTTGGGATCCTTGCGGTGCTCTTCCACGGCCAGGACGCCGCCCGGCTTCAGCACGGCGTGGAAGTCCTTCATCACCTTCTCGAGCATGGGCGGATTGGGCGCCCAGTTGTGGATGTTGCGGGCGGTGATGACCATGTCGGCCGAACCGGCCGCGCCCAGTGGACCCGAGTTGGGCCCGAAGCCCACGTAGGTGATCTTCCCGAACTTGGCCTCGTCGGCATAGCGCTGCTCGAAGGCCGCCCGCCCCTTCTTCGCCGCCTCGGAAAGCTGCGGATTGTTCAGATCGGCGGCGGTGGCGACATAGGTCCCGCCGGTAGCCTTGGCGTAGGGCGCGAGGATCTCGGTCCAGTAGCCGGAACCGGGGCTGACCTCGATCACGGTCTGATTGGGTTTCAGGCCCCAGAACGTCAGGGTCTCGACCGGATGGCGATGCGCGTCACGGGCCTTGTGCGCCTCGCTGCGCTGAGAACCGGCCACGGCCGCCTGCAGCTGGGCGTCGGCGGCGAAAGCCGGAGCCGCGATCGTCACGGCGACGGTGGCGGCGAGAAGCGAGCGAAGCATTTCGGGTGACCCTCCCAAGTCAGATTACGTCGCCGCAGACCCTACGTGGCCAAGCTGGCGGCGCAAGGCCTTGAACGCGGTTTTCGCCGTCCTACCTCATTCGGCGGAAGGCGCTGGATATCCGGGCTTTCCGGCGCGCCTACGGACGCTTTCGAGGTTCGGCCGCGCGCCCGAAACAACACGCAACCTTGCTTAGACAAGAAGGATGTGACCGCATGCGTACGATCGATTTCTCCCCCCTGTATCGCTCCGTCGTGGGCTTCGACCGGCTGGCCTCCCTGCTCGAGACCGCCGCCGCCGACGCCGCCACGGGCTATCCGCCGTACAACATCGAGCGGACCGATGAGAACGCCTACCGCATCGATATCGCGGTGGCCGGCTTCCGTCCGGAAGAACTGAACGTCGAGGTGAAGGAGAACCTCCTCACCGTGACCGGCCGCAAGGCGGCCAACGACGAGACCCGGCAGTATCTGCATCGCGGCCTTGCCGAGCGCAACTTCGAGCGCCGCTTCCAGCTGGCCGACTACGTCGTTGTGACCGACGCGAACCTGGCCGACGGCCTGCTCTCGATCTCGCTCCGGCGCGAGCTGCCCGAGGCGCTCAAGCCGCGGACCGTCGAGATCACGACCGGCCCCTCCAAGCTGATCGAGGGCGAGAAGGCGGCCTGACGGCCCATCTGGCCTCTCAGCCGAGAGCGAGGCGGGCCCCCCCAACGGGCCCCCCTTTTTGT
>JAEYNH010000234.1 GCA_023412655.1 Pseudomonadota bacterium
GGTCCCGGCCGTGCAGGTAATAGCGCCCGGCCAGCGGGGCGGCGTCCCGGTAGCGCTCGGCCGGCAGATAGCGCCCGGCCGCGTCCACCAGGGTGGTGAGCGCCCCGTCCCCGTCGAAGCCGTAGCCGTACAGGCCGTCACGCACGAAGTACGGATAGGCCGCGCCCGGCTGGTAATAGTAGTAGCGGTATCCCGTCTCCCACGGTTCGGCGTACATCACCCAGCCGTCGGCGCTCTCCCAGGCCCAGGGCGACACCCCTCCATGTTCGAAACTGTAGTCTGGTGGCGCGCCGTGAAACGCCTGCTCCAGGCCGTAGGCGCGCTCCGCGGAGCGGTAGCCGGCCTGGGGTCCGGCCCATTTCACGACCGCGGCCTCCGCATAGGGCAGCGCCATCGGCTCGGGCAGCAGCTCGGCGGGCGGGGCTTCGGCCACCACCGGCCGCGCGGCCTTCTCCTGGCCGCAGCCCGCCACTGAAAGCCCCACGACCACAGCGGCCGCGGCCATCAGCACCGGCCGGCGCAGTTCGGGGCGGAAACAGCTCATCTCCTTGATCCTTCGCTCCTTCTCGGCCGCGCAGCCTCGCGCGGGGCGGCTGAACAGGGCGATGAGCCGAACGGTCAGACGGCGTTCACGGTTGCGCCGGCGCCGGGACACGGACTGGGCGTACCGACGATTCAATTCCCGTTTTGCGGGCGCCGGGCTCAACCGGGCCGCGCCCCCTTTCGCCCAAGGCCAAGGCAAATTCCATTGACGCGGCGTGCGCCATGCTCGATTTTCGAATCTAAGCGCTGGGAAGGCGCAACCGAGAAACCGGCTTTGGGGGAACGCTCATGAATTCCAGAAAGACTCTTTTGCTGTCCTGCGTTTTCGCGTCGACAGCCCTCGCCGGCCAGGCGTTCGCCCAGGCCGGCCCCGTCAACCAGATCGAAGAGCTGGTGGTCACCGCCGAGAAGCGCGAGCAATCGCTGCAGGACGTGCCGGTCGCCGTCACCGCCTTCACCGACGAGCGTCGTGAAGTGCTGGGCATCAACAACGCCCAGGACCTCACCAACTTCACCCCGGGCCTGAACTACAACACCGGCAACGACCGCATGACCATGCGGGGCATCGGCCGCCTGACCAACAACCGCTCGTCCGACGGCGGCGTGGCCCTGTACAACGACAACCTGTACACCTCGTCGGTCTACTCGTTTAACAAGTCGTCGCTGTTCATCGACCGCACCGAGGTCCTCCGCGGGCCGCAGGGCACCCTCTACGGGCGCAACGCCATCGGCGGCGCCATGAACATTATCTCCAAGCGTCCCACCGACGACTTCTACGGCGAAGTCCGCGGCTCGCTTGCGAACTACGACACCAAGACCATCGAGGGGGCGCTGTCCGGCCCGATCCTCGGCGAGGCCCTGCGCGCCCGCGTCGGCGGCTCTTGGACCGAGCAGGGCAAGGGCTTCTTCCGCAACGTCTCGGGCGGCCCGTCCGAAGGCAACCGCGGCGAGGTCTGGTTCTACGAAGTCCAGCTGGACGGCGAACTGGGCGGCGGCGTCTTCGACTGGTGGGCCAAGTTCGAACACTCCAAGACCGACGCGCTCGGCCGCGGCGCGGGCGGCCGTCAAGGCGTCCGCTGGGGCGTGCCCGCCACGGCCACGACCCTGGTCCCGGGCTTCACGCCCTCCAGCTCCTTCGCCAACTTCAACCGCGTCCTGCCGCTCGGCAGCAGCGTCTGCGACCGCTGCTTCGACAGCGACACGCCGAACGAAATCACCATCGAGAGCCAGAACTTCACCGTCCAGGCGAACCTGCACCTCGACAACTTCGACATCCGCTACATCGGCGGCCGCACCTGGTACCACTACACCCTGCAGTCGGACGTGGACGCCACGTCCTACAGCACCCCGTTCCGGGTGTTCCCGACCACGCCGGGCGCCCCCGGCACGGCCACGGGCGCGGGCCAGATCATCCCGACCGCCGGCACGCTCTTCTATCCGAAGCTCGTCAACAACTACGACGAAGAGCCCCTGTGGTACTCGAACGAGCTGAACTTCGCCTCGACCCACAGCGGTCCGGTGCAGTGGCTGTTCGGCCTCTACCAGTTCCGGGAAGAGTCCAACTACACGCCGGTCAACGCCCGCTCGGTGGATGACGCCCGCTTCGAGACCCCGCTGACGCCCACCGGCGGCCGCGCCGCCCCCAACCCGGGCCGCGCCTACTCGATCGCCACGTCCAAGACCCGCAGCGAATCCTACGCCGCGTTCGGTCAGATCGACTGGGAGATCAGCGACGCGTTCCTGCTGCACGCGGGCCTGCGCTACACCTACGACGAGAAGCACGTCCTGGAAGGCGCCCGCCTGCTCTGCTTCATGGCCGTCAGCGCCGCCTGCCCGGCCGCGGTCTCCCGCGCCAGCGGGATGCCCATCGACGGCACCGCCTACGCGGTGGGCGCGGGCGCCCAGCTCGATCCTTCGGTCGACGGCCCCCTGTGGACCGACCCGGCCACCGGCATCCGGTACCGCAAGCTGAAGAACGACTGGCAGGCCTGGGGCGGCACCCTCGGCCTCGACTGGAAGCCGGATTCCTCGACCCTGGTCTACGCCAAGTACAGCCGCGGCTATAAGGCGGGCGGCTTCAACTCGGCCTCGACCACCCTCACCACCTTCGTCACCACGAAGGAAGAGACGGTCGACGCCTTCGAAATCGGCGCCAAGAAGACGTTCAACGGCAACCTGCAGGTGAACGCCTCGGCCTTCTACTACGGCTACAAGGACATCCAGGCGGTGATGTCGCGCTTCGAGCCGACCACCAACACCAACGTCGCCGAGTACGCCAACCTGCCGAAGGCCAAGATCCAGGGCTTCGAGCTGGAGACCATCTGGCAGCCGATCCACAACCTGCAGATCAACGCCAGCTACTCGTACCTGGACAGCGAGATCACCGAGGCCCCGGCCTTCCAGGACCCGGACGCCCCCGGCGTTACGATCCGCGAGATCGAGGGCAACATGCTCTCGGGCACGACCCCGCACCGGGTCAGCCTGAACGCCAACTACACCTGGGACTTCGAGCCCGGCAGCCTGACGGCCTCGGCCAGCTACGTGTGGCGCGACGACACCTACTTCTCGGTGTTCAACGAGTACTACAACAAGGGCAAGGCCTACGAGCAGATCGACGCGCGTCTGATCTGGTCCGACATCGACAACCGCTACACGGTGATCGGCTTCGCCAAGAACATCGCCAATGTGAAGGGTCAGGTCGTCATGGGCGGCAGCCGGATCAACAATCCGGGCCCGAACTACCACTTCGTGAACCAGGACGTCTCGTTCATCCAGCCGCGGATGTACGGCGTCGAGTTCCAGTACCGGTTCTAGGGCCGCCCAGGTTCCAGGCGCGCCCCCGGCGCGCCTCGATCCCGCGCCCCGGCCTCACCGCCGGGGCGTTTTCTTTTTGAGGCTGTGCGGATCCGCCTAGCGGCAGCCGGCGATGATCCGCTCCAGCTCGGCCAGCCGCTTCTGGCGCATCAGCCGACCCGCGGCCATCAGCTGGTAGCGGTCGGCCGCGCCGGCGGCGTTGCGCAGGGCCGCGT
>JAEYNH010000006.1 GCA_023412655.1 Pseudomonadota bacterium
GGCCCGCGTCCGGCGCAGCCGCGCCCGATCGCCCCGAGCCGCGCTGGCAGGGCCGCCGAGACAATGACGACCGGCGCGATCTGGGCGACAGGGGCCGCGATGGTCGCTGGGACGGCGACCGCGGCGGCCGGGGCCCAGGGGCGCGCGACAACGATCGCCGTGGCTGGGACGGCCGGTGGAGCCATCAGGACCGGGCTCGCTGGGACCGGGACGACCGCGACCGCGACCGTCGCCGTGGCGACAGGCCCTACTGGAGCCAGGGCCGCTATCCGTTCAGCTACTCCAGCCCGCGACGTTATCGCGGTCCGGGCTGGGCGCCGCCGCCTGGCTTCTACTTCCGCACCTGGTCCATGGGCGACTACCTGCCTTGGGGCTGGTACGGCGCCAGCTACCGCCTGAACGACTGGTGGTCCTACGGTCTGCCGTGGCCGCCGCCCGGCTACGACTGGGTTCGGAACGGGCCTGACGTCCTGCTGGTGGATCGGTTCACTGGACGTATCGTGCAGGTGGTCCGGATGCTGTTCTGGTGACGGCCCTCTAGAGTCGAGGACTAGATGTAACCAAGCGCCCGCAGTTCGGCGACCGAGCTGTGGGCGTTCCTGTGAAGGACGAACCGCCCCCCAGCGGCCTCCCAGAGATGGCGGTGCTTGTCACGGTCGTCCACCAACACATCGCCCGGGTGGCAGTGCTCGCGCTTCAGCGCCGCCATGGTGGTGATCACCGGCACGCCGGGGAACCAGCGCTCGACCCAGCGACGCTTCTGTGGTTCGGCCCAGTTCCCGCGCGGCAGGCCGGTAAGAATGATGGGGTTCTGGTCCTTCACCGCCGCATAGAGCTCGAAGGCGTCGGGCATCGGCTCCAGGCGCTCGAAGAAGTCGGGCGCGCTGGCGAGGCGCTTCCAGAAGAGGCCCGGATTGTAGCGCTTCTCGAAGACCCGCGGCGGCATGCCGAGCACCGCCTCGGCGCCCTTGTCGAAGTCGGCCAGCACGCCGTCACAGTCGAGATAGATCTGTTTGCGCATCCGAAGGGGGAACGCGCCCGGCCGCGCCTAGTGTTCCCGGCAGGCGGCGCAGAGGCCGCGGGCCTCCAGGGTGACCGACCGCACGGCATAGCCGGCCCGGGCGGCGGCTTCGAGCTGAGGCCCGAAATCTGGATCGAATTCCTGGGCCTCGCCGCAGCATTCGCAGATCAGGAACGCCGCCGCATGCCCGCCTTCGATGCGGCAGGGCACATAGGCGTTGAGGCTCTCGATGCGATGGGCGAACCCCAGCCGCTCGAGGAACTCGAGGGCGCGGTATACGGTGGGCGGCTTCGCCGGCTCGCCGCCCTCGCCAAAGGCGGCGATCAGGTCATACGCCTTGAGCGGCGCTTCTGCAGCCAGAAGCAGTTCGAGCACGCGGCGTCTCGGCGCCGTCAAGCGTTCCTGCGTCTCCATGCAACGAGCTTCCGCGGCCCCCAACGCCTTGCGCAGGGCGGCGCCCGTCAAACCGGCATGGGCTGCTTCGTCGTGATGCTGGCAGTGATGCGACATCGTCATCCCAGCTACTCCGGTTCCAGCGTTCCAGCAACGCCTTGACAGTCCGTTATGTTATTTCATAACAGTTCAGCTTGGTTGCAAGTCCGGGGTGTCAAATGTTGCGTGCCGTTCTCTTTGCCGCGGCCTCTGCGGCAACCTTGTCGAGCCTGACTGCCACGCCGGCGTCGGCGCAATCCCGGGAAGTCCAGGAGGTGGTGGTGACCGCCGCCCCCTATGCGGTGACTCTCGACTCGGCGACCACCAGCGTCGACATCCTCAAGCGGGATGAACTGGACCAGGCCCCGGCCGGTGGCCTGGGTGACGTGCTCGCGGGCGTGGCCGGAGTGCGCTCCAGCGCCTTTGGCCCGGGCGCCAGCCGGCCGGTGATCCGCGGCCTGTCCGGGCCCCGGGTGCTGGTGCTATCCAACGGCCTCGGCCAGGTCGACGCCAGCGCCCTGTCCCCCGACCATGCGGTGGCCACCGACCCACAGGAGGCCGAGCGGATCGAGGTGCTGCGAGGGCCCTCGGCCCTGGCTTATGGCGGCTCGGCCATCGGCGGGGTGGTCAACGTCATCGATGATCGCATCGCCGTCGCGCCAGTGGACGGCGTCCGCGGGCGCGCCACTGTCTCCGGCTCCACCGTGGACGATGGTTGGCAGGGCGCGGCCGCGCTTCGGGCCGGCCTGGGCCGCCTTGTGCTCAGCCTGGACGGCGTACGCCGCAAGACTCAGGACTACGACGTGCCCACGTCGCCGGAATCCCGGCGTCAGGCCGAAGCCGAGGGCGAGGCCTGGGGCGGACCGGTGAGCGGCATCGTCGAGAACAGCTTCACGGACCTGAAGACCTATGGCGCCGGCCTCTCCTATGTGGGCGAGGGCGGCTACCTGGGCGCCTCGGTCAAGCGAACGGAAAGCCGCTACGGTGTCCCTGGGCATGCCCACGATCACGGGCACGATGGCCTCGACGGCGATCGCGACCACGAGCATGACCACGAGCATGACCTCCAAGAGGGCGCGGTCGCGATCGACCTGAAGCAGACCCGCTACGACCTTCGTGGGGAGCATGAGATCGCGTTCGGACCGTTCGAGAAAGTGCGGCTCGCCGCGGGCTATGCGGATTACACCCACAAGGAGCTGGAAGGCGGCGAGGTGGGCACCCGCTTCTTCTCCGAAGGCTGGGAAGGGCGCCTGGAGCTGATCCAGCCCAACCGGGATGGCTGGCAGGGCGCCGTGGGCGTCCAGGGGCTCAAGCGGGATTTCGAGGCGGTGGGCGAGGAGGCATTTGTGCCGCCCACGACCACGACCGAATGGGGCGTCTTCACGCTGCAGAGATACGACCGCGACCATTGGGGGGTGGAAGGTGGCCTGCGGCTTGAGGCGCGAGAGCTCGACAGCACCGTGACCAAGCGCGACTTCACCGCCGTTTCGGGCTCGCTGGGCGGCTTCATCCGCCCGGCGGAAGGGTGGTTCTTCTCCCTGAGCGGCTCGCGCACCGAGCGGGCGCCGTCACAGGAGGAGCTGTTCGCGGATGGCCCTCATCCGGCCACCAGGGCGTACGAGCGGGGCGACCTCAGTCTCGGCTCGGAAGTCTCGTATTCGCTGGACCTGACGGGCCACTACAGCCGCGGGCCGTGGAACGTCGATGCCCACCTCTTTGCGGCCAAGTACGACGGCTTCATCGACCTGCTGCCCACCGGCCAGGAGGATCCGGATTCGCATCTGCCGATCCATCAGTTCGTCCAGGCCGATGCCAGCTTCCATGGCGCGGAGCTCGAGGGTTCGTATCGGATGTGGGAGGATGGCGCGCGCAGCTTCCGCCTTGAGGCGACCGCCGACTATGTGCGCGGCAAGACCGACCTTGGGCGGCCCGCCCGGATTCCGCCGTGGTCGGCCACAGGGAGGGGCGTGTTCGAAGCCGGCTGGTGGACCGGCCAGCTCGAAGTGCGGCGGGTGGGTGGCCAGGACCGTGTCGCTGCGTTCGAACTGCCCACCGACGGCTACACCATGCTGAACGCCCAGTTGATCGTGCGCCCGCTGAAGGACCCGAGCTTCAAGGTCTTCGTGGAGGGGCGGAACCTCACCGACGTGGAGGCGCGGGAGCACGCCTCGTTCCTGAAAGACATCGCCCCGATGCCGGGGCGCAACCTGCGGGTCGGCGTGGGATATCGCTTCTGAGCGTAGCCCGCTGTTCCCTCATTGGAGGGCGAATGCCGCAACCGCTCCGTCGGGCGCGGGGGCAGCGCCGCTCGCCCGACCGCCGGTGAGCGTCCCTCCCCGAGGCGGGAAGGGTTCCTCAATCAGGCTTCGCCGCTCTCGCCGCTCGGAGCTTCGCCGCTCTCGAAGCTGCGGGGACGGCGGCGGCGGCGCGCGGGACGCTCCTCGCCCTCGGCCGGATCCGGGCGGGGTTCAGTCCGGGCCTGCAGGAAGGCCGGGGCCTGGCTCTCGCCGCCCTCGGCGTCCCGCAGCACGGGGCCGCGCTCCTCGCGGACTTCGCCTTGCGGTTCGATCACGGCCAGCGGGTCGCGCTCGGGACGTTCGCTGCGGTCGCGGCGATCCTCACGCTCGCGACGCGGCTCGCCATCGGCTTCGGCGCGCGGGCGATCATCCCGCTCCCGCCGGTCGCGCCAGCGGTCGCGATCGCGGCGGCCCTGACGTCCTTCGCCCTGCCGACCATCGCCTTGGCGGTTGTCCGCCTGGCGGCCGTCACCCTGGCGGGCCTCGCCCTCGCGGCGTTCACCGTCACGGTCACGGTCGCGGTCGCGGCCCTGCCATTCGCCGCGGTCGCGGTCACGATCGCGTCCGTCGCGATCCCGGTTGCGGTCCCGCCCTTCGCCGTCCCCGCGGGCTTCGCCCTGAGCTTCGCCTTCATCAGCCGCCTCGGTCTGCGCCTGCAGACCTTCGTCCTCGAAGTCGATGTCGTAGCCAGAAGCGAACTGGTCGCGGCCGAGGATCTCGGCGGCCGGCCGCTGCGGCTGGATGGCGCGCAGCAGGCGGAAATAGTGCTCGGCGTGCTGGAGATAGTTCTCCGCCAGGACCCGGTCGCCCGCGGAGGTCGCGTCGCGCGCCAGCTGTTGGTACTTCTCGAAGACGTGCTGGGCGTTGCCCCGTACCTTGACGCCGTCGGGGCCGTTCGAATCGAACGCCCGATTGGCGTTCTGCGGCTTGTTACCGCCGCCGCCGCCGCCACCGCGGTTCCGGCCGCGTTGACGCTTCATACCCTTGAAATCTCTCATGTCGAAACCGTTCGGCTCTTCCTTGAGCGCCCTCGTCGGCCTTGGCCTTCGGAAACGGGCATCCGCCCGGCTCGAGTGTTGATGACGCTATTTTCCCCGTCTTCCGCCCGGGAGCTGTCAGCGAGAGCTTTTTGCGAAGCGTCGCGCCTGCCGGGCGGGCGGCCGTCCTTCATGAGAACGCGTCTGCCTTAACACCGGCGATTTGGGTGGAGACATCCAACGATGTAGCGAGTCAGGTGCTAGTTTCCAAGGGGTTTCTTTGCGCCCGCGACAACCCTGTCCCGATCCGAAAGGTCCCGGATCGTCCGCACGTCCGCCGCGCCGGCCGCCTGGAACAACGCCTCGACGGCGTCCTTCTGGTCATAGCCGATCTCGACGGCGAACCGTCCGCCCGGCTTGAGGACCCGCAGGATCTCCGACGCCAGGATGCGATAGGCATCGAGTCCGTCCGGACCGCCTTCGAGCGCCAGGCGCGGCTCGTAGTCCTTCACTTCCGGCTCGAGCGTTTCCAGCACATCGCTGGCGATGTAGGGCGGGTTGGACACCACCAGGTCGAACGCCTCATCGCCCAGGCCCGCGGTCCAGTCTCCACGCAGAAGGGCGGTCCGGCCGGCCAGGCCCAAGGCGGCGGCGTTGTCCCGGGCCACCGCCAGGGCGTCCTTCGAGGCGTCGATTCCCAGCCCCTTGGCGGCCGGCCGCTCGGCCAGCAGCGCCAGCAGGATGGCGCCGGAGCCCACGCCGAGGTCCAGGATCGACCAGGGGGCGTTTTCCGGAAACTCCCGCAGAGCCACTTCGACCACCGTCTCGGTGTCCGGGCGCGGGGTCAGCACATCCGGCGTCACCCGCAGCATGATCTTCCAGAAGCCCTTGCGCCCGAGGATGTGGCTGACGGGCTCGCGTTTTTCGCGGCGGGCGAGGTAGTCGGCGAGCCTCGCTTCCTGCTCGGGGGTGAGCGGCCGGTAGGGATCGGTGACGATGTCGGTGCGTGTGGCGTCGGCGGCGGCTTCCACCAGCAGACGCGCATCGATGACGGGGCCGGCAATGCCCGCCGCTTCCAACTGCTTCTTGGCCTGGCTCCAGGCCTGGACGAGGTTCATGCCCATTCCGGATTCCGTACAGGAGTTTCGGCCTCGGGCGCGCTCACGGCGTCACCCTGGGCCACTCGGCCCGGCTCGGTCACGTGGACGTACAGGCCGCAGTTCATGTGCCCATAGTTGTCGAATAGCGCCTTGACCACCTCCAGGTCCCTTTCCGCCTTCACCGGGTCGACATGGACCGCGGCGCAGCGGACGATGGGCTTGAACACGTCGGCCCGGGCCCAGCCCATCATGAGACGCCGCCCCGCCCATTCGTTCTCGACCCACGCCGGCCAGCCGTCGACATAGAGATTCGCCCGGAAGCGCAGGGGGTCGATCTCCACGCCCATCTTGGCCGACAGATCCCGCACGCTGGCGAGGTTGATGATCGAGACCTCGCCTCGGGGATGGTCGAAGAAGCGGAAGTCCCTGGCGGCCTCGACCACGTTCAGCGGCCCTTGCGCATCCTCGCCCAGAAGGTCAGCCAGCCAGGCGGCGAAGCCTTCCCGGCCGCCGACCGTGTTCAGCGCGCCGGAGAAGGGCGGGAGGCCGTCGGCCTCGGCATGCAGGGTGGCCGTGTTTTCGTCGTAGCGGGTGCGGGCGGCGGCCACCTTCGGAATGTTCATCAGCACGGTGAACTTCGTCTTCGGCAGGAAGGCCGGGTTCTTCGGATCGTAGCCGGACGGACCGTTCTCGACGGCGTACATGCGATCGAAGGGGACGCCTGCTCCCGGAGCGAGATCCACATGGTCCAGGCGCTCGGGCGTGAAGCCCTTCACGGGGTGGCGATAGATCGCCGCGACTTGGCCGGTCATGGCGTCTTGTGGCGAGAAGCCCGCAGCCTGACAAGCGGAACGGCGTCGCGCCCGCCGTGTTCAGGCTTGGCTGGCTGGTGGAGGAACTGGCGACGGTGGCCGCAGCGCAACCCAAAGCCCCACGACTGAGCCGCGCGGCCGCGACGCTCGCGCCGTGGGCGGTCACTGCCGCGGTCGCGGTCGCCTGGCTGTCCACCCAGCCCCGGCGGCTGCCGGTCCCTGAGCCGTCTCAGGACCCACCGGCGCCGCCTGGGCTGAGCGAAGCCCTGGTCACCACGCCGGAGCGGTTCGAGGAACTCGAGCCGCGCAGGGGCCGCACCGCGCCTGCGCCGCACCACATCCCTTGGCCGGGCTGGAAGGACATCCTGTGGCGAACCTATCGAGAGTTCCAGGTGGACAACCTGATGTACGTGGCGGGCGGCATTACCTTCTTCACCCTGCTGGCGATCTTCCCGGCGCTCGGCGTCTTCGTCTCGCTGTACGGACTGTTCGCCGATGTGGGCACGGTCCAGCAGCAGATGGCGCAGATGGCTGTGGTGTTCCCGCCGGACGTGGTGCGCATCGTGGGTGAGCAGATGATGCGGCTGGCTACCGAGCGTTCATTCAACCTGTCGGCCGCCTTCTTCGTCAGCTTCGTCTTCTCGACCTGGACGGCGAACGCCGGAATGAAGGCCCTCTTCCAGGGGCTGAACATCGCCTACGACGAGGTGGAGAGGCGCAACTTCTTCTACCGCACAGCCCTGACCTACGGGTTCACCTTCGCCTTTCTGGTGTTCCTGTCGCTGGTGACGGCGATCATGGTGGCGCTGCCCCTCGTCGCACGCGCTATGCGCCTGCCGGACTGGGTGCTGCTGGTGCGGTGGGCGATCCTGTTCGCCGTGGTGGCCGCCTCGTTCGGCTGGGCTTATCGCTATGGCCCGTGCCGGCGGCGTGCGCGCTGGTCGTGGATCTATCCTGGGGCTTTGCTGGCGGCGCTCATCTGGATGGTGGGGTCGGCAGGGTTCTCTTGGTACATCAACAATGTAGCCCACATTCAGGTCACCTACGGCTCGCTGGGCGCGGTGATCGGCTTCATGCTGTGGGTCTGGTTCTCGGTGCTGATCGTGCTGATGGGAGCCGAGCTCAACGCCGAGATCGAGCATCAGACCGCGTTGGATTCCACAGTAGGCGCGACGAGGCCCATGGGCGAGCGGGGCGCGGCCATGGCCGACAGCGTCGGCCTACCCTTCGTAGGCGGCCGCAAGGGCGCGCGGATGCTTTGGGGCGGCGCGCGACGGCAGGTAGGGGCCCTGGTGCGGCGCGGCCGCCGAACCTAGCCCAGCTCTTCCTCCAGCGCGGCGAGGCGAGCGGCTTGATCCTCTGCGATCAGCGGCTCAATCACGTCGTCGAGCGCCTCGCCTTCCATGACCTTCGGCAGGTTGTAGAGCGTCAGGTTGATCCGGTGGTCGGTGACCCGGCCCTGCGGATAGTTGTAGGTGCGAATCCGCTCGGAACGGTCACCTGAGCCCACCTGGCTCTTGCGGGCCTCGGATCGGGCGCTGTCGATGGCCTCCCGCTGCATATCGTACAGCTTGACCTTCAGCGCCTTCATGGCGCGCGCCCGGTTCTGGTGCTGGGACTTCTCCGATGAGGTCACCACCACGCCGGTGGGCAGGTGGGTGATCCGGACTGCGGAGTCGGTCTTGTTGACGTGCTGGCCGCCGGCCCCCGAGGACCGATAGGTGTCGATGCGCAGGTCCTGGTCGCGGATCTCGATCTCCACGTCCTCGGGCTCGGGAAGCACGGCGACCGTTGCGGCCGAGGTGTGGATGCGCCCCTGGGCCTCCGTCGCCGGCACCCGCTGCACCCGGTGCACCCCGCTCTCGAACTTCAGCCGGCCGAACACGCCTTCGCCGGTGATCGAGGCGATGATCTCCTTGTAGCCGCCGGCGTCGCCTTCGGAGATGCTGTCGATCTCCACCCGCCAGCCGCGGCCCTGAGCGTAGCGCTGATACATGCGGAACAGGTCGCCGGCGAACAGGGCCGCCTCGTCGCCACCGGTGCCGGCGCGGACTTCCAGGATGGCCGAGGCGTTCTCGTCCCGATCCTTCGGCGCCAGAAGCAAGGCCACTTCGCGCTCGAGTTCTGGCAGGCGCTCCTTCAGGGCGTCCAGCTCGTCCCGGGCGAGGGCAGCCATCTCGGCGTCCCCAGAGCCCGCCATCTCCTCGAGTTCGGGAGCCTCGGCGCGGGCCCGTTCCAGGGTCTCCACGGCTTCGGCCACGGGCTTCAGCTCCGCGTGCTCCTTGGACAGGCGGACGATCTCGGCGCCGTCGGTGGCCGCGCCCATGCGCGCCTCGATCTCGCGGAAACGGTCGAGAACCTGATCAAGCCTGGCCTGGGGAAGTCGCAACGCTGGAATATCCCAAATCCGAAGGGCCGTCTCTGTAGCGGAGCCCCGCGCGGAAGCCAAACGCCCCGGGGTCCGGAACGCGGCTCCGCTCCGACCGTTTGGGCGGGCATGGCCTGAGGAGACAATGAAATGGCAACCGAACGAGTCACCGAGACCAGCGACGGTGTGACCCGCGAACGGGTCATCGAACGCGACGCCGGCGGCAGCACGACCTACGTCGATCGCGGCGGGTCGGGTGTTGGCGGCGTGATCATCGGCATCGCCGTCCTGGCGCTGGTGGCGATCATCGCCTTCTTCCTTTTGCAGTCGAGCCGTAACGACGCCATGCGCACCGACGCCGTGGCCGGCGCCGCCTCCACCGTGGCCGAAAGCGCGAGCAGCGCAGCCGGCAGTGTGAGTGACGCGGCGCAGAGCGTCGCCGAGCGCTGATACCCTGAAGAGCAGACAACAAAAAAGCCCCGGCCGTTGGCCGGGGCTTTCGTTACCTGTGGGCGAAGCTAGGCGCGCACGCCCGAAAGCGGGGCATTGCCGAAAGCGCCGAGCTTCACGTTGCCGCTCATCTTGTCGCCGTCGACGGTGGCGTTGAAGTCGAGCTGCATCGGCATCGGGCTTGTGATGTTGGCGCTCCAGGTGAGGGTGTTCCCATCAACCTTGCCGGTGATCTCCTGGGAGCCCATGCGGCCCTCGGTCTTCCCGGTGAAGGTGTCGCCGCTGGTGGTGATGGTGGCGTTCACTTCCTGCGGGCCCATCGGCGTGTTGATGGTGATCTTCCAGTTGCCGTCAGCGGACATTGATGTCCCTCCCAAAAAATGGAGAGCCACCTAAGCGCGTCTGGCCCTCCGCCGCAAGAGTGACGCAGGTGTCAACTTTGCAATGGGGCGCTCTCAGATGGCGCGACGGCGAACGGCCTCGGCCGAGTTCGGCGGCTGGACCGCCAGCCGATAGCCGGCGATGTCAGCAAGGCGGGCCCGGTCGGGTAGTCCTACGGCTCCCGAACGGTAGGTCAGCAGACCCTCGCGACGGAGCTGTTGCAGGGTGCGGTTCACATGGACGATCGAGAGGCCCAGCATGTCGGCCAGGATCTCCTGGGTGATCGGGAGTTGGAACCCCTGGGCGCTGGCGAGCCTTACGCGCATGAGCCGCTCGTGCAACTCGAGCATGAGGTGGGCGGTCCGCTCGTAGGCCGAGAGACGGCCGAGGCGCACCACATGGTCCAGCATGGTGCGCTGCTCCAGGCGCATGGCCTGGGCCCAGGCGGTGTGAGCGGCTGTACCGCTGGCATCCTCCAGATCCTGGATGACTGGGGTGATCTCGAGGGTGTGGGAGGCCGAAAGCGCGGCTACGAGATGGCTCGGGCAATGCGGCGCGCGCAGCACATCGCCTGGCAGGCGCAGGGCGACGATCTGCCGACGTCCATCGCTCAGCAGCCGCGCCTCTGCGACCAGGCCAGCCGTCACCAGCCGGACATCGGCCCCTGCAATCGGCAGTTCCTGTCCCGGCGCGTGGCTCTGTTCCTCGCCGCCAATGCGGGTCAGCGGAAGCAGGTCAGCGGCCTTGAGCGGCTGGAAGCTAGCCAGGCGCCGAGCCAGAAGTTCGGGCGGTGCGCAGGCAGGCTTGGCGGCGGTCATCAAGGCGGTTCGCGGTCCTGGGCCGCTTCTCGAACTCGAGGGCGCATCTAAGCACGGCCCGGAGGGCCTCGTTCCGTGAAAAGTTAAGGCGAGCGTCTTTTACCCGGCTCCGCGCGACGTGCTCGCCGGCGAACCTAGGGGCAGCCGTATCTCGGCGACGACGCCGCCGGGGGCGAACCGCAGGGAGGTTTGCGCCCCCAGTTCATATGGCAGCGCTGTCTCGATCAGCCGCCGCCCGAAACCCATGCGATGAGGCCGCAGGTCCAGGGTCGGGACGCCGCTTTCCTGCCAGATCAGGCTCAGGACGGGGGAGGCGCCCTGCGCCACCTGCCAGCGCACGGACACGCGTCCGCGATGGGTCGTGAAAGCCCCGTATTTCAGGGCGTTGGTCGCCAGCTCGTGCAGGCTCAGGCTCAGGGTCTCGGCGACCTTCCCCTGCAGCCGGACCTCAGGACCGTCGACTTCCACCTGATCCTCATGGGCCGCGACGGCCAGGAACTCATCGTGCAGGATTTCCGTGAGGCTGACGGACACATCCGGGCTCCGGCTGAGGGCGCTCTGGGTGCGCGCCAAGGCCGAAAGGCGGCCCTGGAAGTGGGCCATGAAGGTCTCGATGTCGTCGCTGGCGTCGGCGGTCTGGGAAGCGATGCCGCGAATGATCGTCAGCATGTTTCGCGTGCGGTGCTGGAGCTCTGCGAGCAGCAGCCCCTGGTAATGTTCGCGCTCGCGCAGGGCCATTTCAGCCCGCGCCCGCTCAACGGCCTCCCAGGTGCGCTCCCCCACTTCCTGCAAGTCGTGCGCCGCGAAGGGGGACCATCTATGCGGCCTCGTGCAGGCGACCGCCATCGTAGCCATCGGCTGGCCGTGCTTGGACAGCGGCGCTGCGATGAAGGCGCGAACGCCGATCGCCCGGAAGGCTTCCTTCAACTCGGGCGAAAGAACGGCCCAGGTCTCGATGTCCTCGCAGACCGCCACCTCGCCTCGTCGCAGCGCTTCAAGGGGCTGCGGGAAGTTGGCGAAAGCGTGCTCACCGACCAGGCTGGGCGCGTCGCCGACTACATAGTCCTGCTGGATGACGAAGGCCTCACGCGCGTTGTCCAACTGAGCATAATAGCCGCGGTCGCCTTGAAGATGTTCGGTAACCAGGCGGCAGGCGGCTGCCTGTATCTCAAGGGGATCGCTGAGAGGCCGCAGGGCGTCGCTGAGCCCCAACAGGAACGCCTGGCGCGCCTGGGTGCGCAGGCGCGCCGCCTCCGCGCGCTTCCGCTCGGTGGTCTCGAACATGGTGACCAGCACGCCCGAGATGAGCCCCACTTCGTCCCGCAGGGGGCTGTAGGTCAGAGTGAACCAGGCGTCCTCCACCCCGCCGCCTCGGTCGATTGGATAGAGGCCGTCCTCGATGGTCACCGTCTCGCCGGCCATGACGCGAGCGTAGATCGGACCGTTGATGTGCCACACCTCAGGCCAGCAAACCCCGGTCGGCTGGCCGAGGCCGCCAGGATGCTTGGCGGCCATCACCTCCCGATAGCCGTCGTTGTAGATCTGGATGAGGTCTGGTCCCCACAGGATGATCATGGGGAAGCCGCAGGGCAGGATCAGGTCGACCGCGCTCTTCAGGGCCTGGGGCCAGTTTTCACACGGCCCCAGTGAGGTCCGGGCCCAGTCGAACGTGCGCAAGCGGCGCGCCATCTCGCCAACGCCGATGGGCCAAGGGGAACTATCCGGCGCGGTTTCCTGCATCCACGACAGCAAACGCCGGAACGGCGGTTTCGCTCAAGCGAATGTCGCTGAGTCCACCTATTCCGCTGCCAGCGGCGCCTTCCTAGCCGCTTCGATCTCGGCGGCCCGCGCTTCGACGAGCTCCACGATGTGGTCGACCATCCTGGCGTTGTCCATCTTGTGATCGGGCTTGCCGGCCAGGTAGACCATCCCCGAGCCCTTGCCGCCGCCGGTGAAGCCCACGTCGGTCATCAGCGCCTCGCCGGGGCCGTTCACCACGCAGCCGATGATCGAAAGGCTCATGGAGGTGGAGATGTGCGCCAGGCGCTCCTCCAGCTTTTCCACCGTCTCGATGACGTTGAAGCCCTGCCGGGCGCAGGACGGGCAGGCGATGATGTTGACGCCCCGGTGGCGCAGGCCGAGCGACTTGAGGATATCGAAGCCGACCTTGATCTCTTCCACGGGATCGGCGGCCAGGCTGACGCGGATGGTGTCCCCGATGCCGGCCCACAGCAGCGAGCCGATGCCGATGGCGCTCTTGACCGTTCCGGTCCGCAGGGCGCCCGCCTCGGTGACCCCAAGATGCAGCGGGCAGTCGATGGCCTCGGCCAGCTGCTGATAGGCCGCCGCAGTCATGAAGGGATCGGACGCCTTCACGCTGATCTTGAACTCGTGGAAGTCGTGGTCCTGCAGGATGCGGGCGTGGTTCAGCGCGCTCTCGACCATGGCGTCAGGGCAGGGCTCGCCGTACTTCTCCAGCAGGTCGCGCTCGAGCGAGCCGGCGTTCACCCCGATCCGCATGGAGCAGCCGTGGTCCCGCGCCGCCTGGATCACCTCGCGGACACGGTCGGGCGAGCCGATGTTGCCGGGGTTGATCCTCAGGCAGGCCGCGCCCGCCTCCGCCGCTTCGATGCCGCGGCGGTAGTGGAAGTGGATGTCGGCGACCAGAGGCACCTTGGCTTCGCGGGCGATGGTGCGGAAGGCGGCGGTGGAGTCCTCATCGGGACACGACACGCGGACGATGTCGGCGCCGGCCTCCTCGAGGCGGCGGATCTGGTCGAGGGTGGCCGCGGCGTCTGCGGTCACGGTGTTGGTCATCGACTGGACGGTGATGGGCGCGTCGCCGCCGACCTCGACCTGGCCGACCCGGATCTTGCGCGAGGGGCGGCGGTGGATCGCCCGCCAGGGCCGGTGGTGGTTCGGATCTGCGCTCATGGCCGGCGGAAAATAAGGCCTTTGCCGCGCGGGCCCAACCCCCTGCGTCATCGCCGGCCGGACCCAGCCGGGCCGATCAGGGCGGCGGAGCGGGGG
>JAEYNH010000023.1 GCA_023412655.1 Pseudomonadota bacterium
CGTCGGCGCTGCGGCGGCCCCGCCGGCTACTCCGGAAATCCAGCGCGCCGCGCGCCAGACGCCCCGTCCGGGCGGCTCGGTCATCGACCGGCGTGACGACGACGATCGTCGCCGCGCGAACGAGCCCGGGAAGGGCGCCATCAGCCGCGCCAAGGGCGCACCCAACCGCCGTGAAGGTCGCCTGACCATCCAGGCCGTGGCCGGGGACAGCGAGGGCGCCGAACGGATGCGGTCGCTCGCATCGGTGCGCCGGGCCCGCGAACGTGAGCGCGAGAAGCGCAAGGGCGGTGTCCAGGAGCAGGCGCGCGTCGCCCGCGAAGTGGTCATCCCCGACGTCATCACCGTGGGCGAACTGGCCAACCGGATGGCGACCCGCGGCGTCGAGATCATCAAGTTCCTGATGCGTCAGGGCGTGATGCTGAAGATCAACGACGTTATCGACAACGACACCGCCGAGCTGGTGGCCACCGAATTCGGCCACACCGTAAAGCGCGTGTCGGAAGCCGACGTCGAAGAGGGCTTCATCGGGGCCGACGACCACGACGACCACCTGGAGCCGCGGCCCCCGGTTGTCACCGTCATGGGCCACGTCGACCACGGCAAGACGAGCCTTCTGGATGCGCTCCGCAGCACGGACGTCGTGTCCGGCGAGCACGGCGGCATCACCCAGCACATCGGCGCCTACCAGGTGCGCCTGGAGAGCGGCCAGCGCGTGACCTTCCTGGACACGCCCGGCCACGCGGCTTTCTCGGCCATGCGGATGCGTGGGGCCAATGTCACCGACATCGTCATCCTGGTGGTGGCGGCGGATGACGGCGTCATGCCGCAGACGGTGGAAGCCATCCATCACGCCAAGGCGGCCGGTGCGCCGATCATCGTGGCGATCAACAAGATCGATAAGCCCGACGCCGATCCGACGCGGGTGATCAACGAGCTGCTGCAGCACGAGATCGTGGTCGAGAGCCTGGGCGGCGACACCCAGGCGATCGAGGTCTCGGCCACCCAGAAGATGGGCCTGGACGACCTGATCGAGGCGATCCTGCTGCAGGCCGAAGTGCTCGACCTGAAGGCCAATCCCGACCGCACCGCGGACGGCATGGTCATCGAGTCCAAGCTCGACAAGGGCCGGGGCGCCGTGGCCACCGTGCTGGTGAAGCGCGGCACGCTGAAGCGTGGCGACATCGTCGTGGCCGGGCCGAACTTCGGCCGCGTGCGCGCGCTGCTCAACGAGCGGGGCGAGCAGCTGGCCGAAGCCGGTCCTTCGGTGCCGGTGGAGATCCTCGGCCTGGACGGCACGCCCGATCCGGGCGAGCCCTTCGCCGTGGTGGAGAACGAGGCCCGGGCCCGCGAACTCACCGAGTATCGCGTGCGGGTGAAGCGCGAGAAGGCCGGCGCGCCGGTCCAGGGGGCGTCCCTGGCCGACATGATGGCCAAGCTCGCGGACAAGAAGGTCTCGGAGCTGCCGGTCATCATCAAGGCCGACGTGCAGGGTTCCGCCGAAGCCATCGTGGGCTCGCTGGACAAGATGGCGACGGACGAAGTCCGCGCGCGCATCATCCTGTCGGGCGCCGGGGCGATCAGCGAAAGCGACGTCATGCTGGCCAAGGGCGCCGGAGCTCCCATCCTGGGCTTCAACGTCCGCGCCTCGAAGCAGGCCCGCGACCTCGCCGAGCGCGAGGGCGTGGAGATCCGCTACTACGCGATCATCTACGACCTCCTGGACGACATCAAAGGCGTGCTCTCGGGCATGCTTGCGCCGATCCAGCGGGAAACCTTCCTCGGCAACGCCGAAGTGCTCCAGGCCTTCGACATCACCAAGGTCGGCCGTGTCGCCGGTTGCCGGGTCTCGGAGGGCGTGGTCCGCAAGGGCGCACGCGTCCGGATCGTCCGCGACGGCGTCGTCATCCTGGAGCTGGGTGTCCTCAAGACGCTCAAGCGCTTCAAGGATGAGGTCAACGAAGTGCCGGCTGGCCAGGAGTGCGGGATGGCCTTCGAAGGCTTCCAGGACATCAAGGCGGGCGACACCATCGAATGCTTCAACCTCGAAGAGGTGAAGCGCTCGCTCTAAGCGACATGGGAAGCCCCGGAGGACACTCCGGGGCTTCTTCTCTACTCGGGCCGGGTCATCAGATAGAGCGCGGTCAGGCCGCCGAAACCCAGGTCTGCCTCGCCCACATGGCGCATGCCGATGCGCTCGAGGACCCGCCGGGAGGCGTGGTTCTCCACGGCCGTGAAACCGTTCAGCCGGCGCTCGTCAGTGACCCGGAAGAAGTGCTCGGCCACCGCCCGGGCGCCTTCGGTCGCGAGACCGGAGCCCCAGGCCTGGCGCTTCATGGAATAGCCGATCTCGAACTCACCGGTCCGCTCCCAGAGGGACACCCCCATCCGGCCGACGAAGGTTCCGTCGTGCAGATAGGCCTTCCACTTGCTGAAGCCGAACCGCGCCTGCTCGGCCACGTAGGAGTCCAGCCGCGCCTGGATGACGTCGCGCGTCCACAGGCCGCCGATATGCCTCTGCACCTCGGGGTCTGCATGCAGATCGGCCAACACGCCGTAGTCCGCCGGCGTGAACGGATGGAAGACCAGCCGGGCCGTGCTCAGGATCGGTTCACCCATCGGGACGTGTTGTAACCGGCCCCCATGCGTTATGTCAGTGAGAGCCGTTTGAAGGAGCTTCCGGTTGCGCCTCGTCCTGCTGAGCCTCATGGCCCTGGTCCTCGCCTCCTGCGCTTCGGTGCGGAAGCTGGACGCGGCCAATGACGTCCATGCGCTGCTGATCTCGATCCGGGACAACGATCAGGCCGCTTTCGACTCCCACGTGGACCGGGACGCCCTGAAGGCCGAAATCGAGAAGCGGCTGATCGCCGAGGGCGCCAAGGACAAGCGGCTGGGCGACCTCGCCGCCATCCTGGCCCCCGGGCTCGCCGAGCTGGCCGGTGAGGCGCTGGTGCAGCCCGAGGTGTTCCGGGCGGTTGCGGCGCACTACGGCTACACTCCGCAGACGAAGATCCCAGGAGCCATCGCCATATCCCAGCTCCTCAAGCCCCTCGACGATGGGCGGATCTGCGCCACCAAGAGCAGGAACGGTCCGTGCCTGCTCTACTTCACCAAGGGGCCCGACGACCGCTGGCGGCTCTCGGGCTTCGAGGGGCAGGTCAAGGATTTCGAGCTTCGCGTCTGAGACGCTAACCTGTTCCCGCAACGGGAACCGACGCACATGGGCTACGAGGCCGCGCTGTCCGGCTACGACAGGTTCCGCTTCACCCACGGGCCCTGGACCCGGGACGTCTATCGCAGGGGCGCAGGGCCCGCGGTGATCGTCATCCACGAGATGCCCGGCCTGCATCCGGGCGTGATCCGCTTCGCGGACCGGGTGGCGCAGCAAGGCATGACGGTCTTCTGCCCGGTGCTGTTCGGCGTGCCGGGCCGCCCGCCCGGCCATCCCGGCGGCGCGCTCACCATGCTGGGCGGCCTGTGCGTGCGGCGGGAGATCAACGTCTGGCGGTCGGGACGTTCGAGCCCAATCGTCGACTGGCTGCGGGCCCTCGCGCGGCAGGCGCACGGCAAATGCGGCGGGACCGGCGTCGGCGCCGTGGGTATGTGCTTCACCGGTGGCTTCGCCCTGGCCATGGTGACCGAGTCGGCAGTCGTGGCCCCGGTCCTTTCGCAACCATCGCTGCCCTTCCACGGCAGGAGAGCCAGGGGCATCGACACCTCACCGGACGAGCTCGCCTGCGCCCGGCGGCGCCATGCGGAAGAAGGCCTGACGGTGATGGGTCTGCGCTTCCTGAACGATCCCTTCGTCCCGGACGGACGCTTCGAGACCTACCGGAGGGAGCTCGGCTCTGCGTTCGAACCCCTCGAGATCGATCCGGCCGACGCCAGGCCCGGCGGCCTGCCGCACCCTCATTCCGTCCTGACCGTCAACCTGGCCGAAGACGGCCCCACCAAGGAAGCCGAGCGAAAGGTGATTGCGTTCTTCAAGACGCGCACCGGCGCCTGACGCTGGACTTGCGCCCGCTGCGCGCCTAGAAGCGCGCCCTTCGCCTGCAGGGGGCGTCCGACCCGCCCCTCAGGCCATGAGGTTCTGACGACATGAAACGCCCCCAAACCAAAGGACGCGGCGGACCCCAGGGTCCTTCGCAGCGTCAGCTCCGCGCCGGCGAACTGGTGCGACACGCCCTGGTGGAGATCTTCCGGGAAGAGGACATCAACGATCCGGTCCTGAGCGGCGTCTCGGTCACGGTGACGGAGGTGCGGGTCAATCCGGACCTGCGCCACGCCACGGTGTTCGTGGAGCCGCTGGGCGGCGAGAACGCCGACGAGGTGGTGAAGGCGCTGAACCGGCATTCGCGCTTCATCCGCGGCCATCTCGGACGTTCGATCGAACTGCGCTTCACGCCCGACCTGCATTTCCGGCACGACGAGAGCTTCAACGAGGCCGCACGGATGGCGAAGCTCTTCGACGACCCCCGGGTGCGCCAGGACCTGTCGCCGCAGCCGCCATCGGACTCCTGGAAGGACGAGGACTGAATGGCGCGGCGCAAGCGCGGCCAGCCGATCTCTGGCTGGCTCAACCTGGACAAGCCCTACGACCTCGGGTCGACCCACGCGGTGAGCCGCGTGCGGCGGATCTTCGACGCCCAGAAGGCGGGGCACGCCGGCACCCTGGATCCGCTGGCCACCGGCGTCCTGCCCATCGCCCTGGGCGAGGCGACCAAGACCGTCCCGTTCCTGATGGACGCCGACAAGGCCTACCGCTTCACCATCGAGTGGGGGCGCACCACCGCCACCTTCGATCGGGAAGGCGCGACGCTTTCCACCTCGGACGTGCGCCCCTCCGTGGACGCCGTGGAAGCGGTCCTGCCGCGGTTCGTCGGCGAGATCCTGCAGGTGCCGCCCGCCTATTCGGCGATCAAGGTGGACGGCGAGCGCGCCTACGACCTGGCGCGGGCCGGCGAGACGGTGGAGCTGGAAGCCCGGCCGGTGCTGATCCACGCGGCCCGGGTGGTCGAGGCGCCCGACGCCGACAACGTCACCATCGAGGTGGAGTGCGGCAAGGGAACCTATGTCCGGGCGATCGTGCGGGACCTGGCCGAGATGCTCGGCGCCTGCGGTCACGTGAGCGCGCTGCGCCGGACCCGGGTCGGGGCGTTTACCGAGGACAACGCCGTAACGCTGGATATCCTTGAGGATTTAGGGCATAAGGCCCGCCAATCGGAGGCCTTGCTTCCGGTCGAGACCGCGCTGGACGACATCCCGGCGCTGGCCGTGACCGACGAAGACGCCTTCCGATTGAAGCAGGGACGATCGATCGTTCTCGTTCCCCGACAGGTGGAAGCGGTAAAAGCCAGGCTCAGGCCGGGCGAACGCACCGTTTCGGCCATGGCGGGCGGTTCGGTGGTGGCGCTCTGCGAGATGCGTGCGGGAAGGCTCGAGCCCTCGCGCGTCTTCAATCTTTGACCAGAGCGGAGAAACCCGATGTCGATCACGGCGGACCGTAAGGCCGAACTCATCAAGACCCATGCCCGCGGCGAAGCGGACACGGGAAGCGCCGAAGTCCAGGTGGCGATCCTTTCCGAACGGATTGCGAACCTCACCGAGCACTTCAAGACGCACAAGAAGGACAATCACTCGCGCCGCGGCCTGCTGAAGCTGGTTTCCCAGCGCCGTTCGCTGCTGGATCACCTGAAGAAGTCCGACGTGGCTCGCTATCAGGCCCTGATCGAGAAGCTGGGCCTGCGCCGCTAGTTGGTTCTATCGAGGGCCCGCGGGAGACCGCCGGGCCCTCGACACATTTCCCGCCATGCCTCCGCGACAGGCCGGAGGAGATCGTGGCGGACCAGGGCGGTCCGGACGCCGGGCGCTCTTTTCGTACGTGAGGGTTCGACCGAAATCCTCGCCCCGCCTGTTTGACTGGAGAGGATCTCGGAAGTCCGACGCCCTGTCCGCCCCCGCCGGGAATACGCCCGCGGGATGAGAAAGAAGCCAAAATGTTCGATATCAAGCGCAAGACGATCGAGTGGGGAGGCAAGACCCTCACGCTCGAAACCGGCCGCATGGCCCGCCAGGCCGACGGCGCCGTCCTCGCCACCTATGGCGAGACCATGGTGCTGGCCACCGCGGTCTACGCCAAGAGCGCCAAGCCGGGTCAGGACTTCTTCCCCCTGACCGTCAACTACCAGGAGAAGTTCTACGCCGCGGGTAAGATTCCGGGCAGCTTCCCCCGCCGCGAGGGCGCGCCCTCGCAGAAGGAAACCCTCACCAGCCGCCTGATCGACCGTCCGATCCGCCCGCTGTTCGTGAAGGGCTTCAAGAACGAGGTTCAGGTCGTCTGCACCGTGCTGGCGCATGACCTCGAGAACGATCCGGACATCGTCGCCATGGTCGCCGCCTCGGCCGCCCTGGTGATCTCGGGCGCGCCCTTCATGGGCCCGATCGGCGCTGCGCGCGTCGGCTATGTGAACGGCGAATACGTGCTGAACCCGACGCTCGACGAGCAGAAGGAAAGCGCCATGGACCTCGTCGTCGCCGGCACGGCCGAAGCGGTGATGATGGTCGAATCCGAAATCCAGGAGCTCTCGGAAGAGGTGGTCCTGGGCGGCGTGACCTTCGCCCACAAGGGCATGCAGCCGGTGATCGACGCGATCATCGAGCTGGCCGAACACGCGGCCAAGGAGCCCTTCGACTTCCAGCCGGAAGACACCGACGCCCTGAAGGCCAAGGTGAAGGACGTGATCGGCGGCGACCTGCGGGCCGCCTACCAGATCACCAAGAAGTCCGAGCGCGTGGCCGCCTTGGCCGCCGCCAAGGAAAAGGCCGTCGCCACCTTCGCCAAGTCGGAGGCCAATCCGGATGGCATCGATCCGCTGAAGCTGATCGGCGTCTTCAAGGAGCTCGAAGCCGACATCGTCCGCCGCTCGATCCTCGAGACCGGCAAGCGCATCGATGGCCGCTCGGTGGACCAGGTCCGCCCGATCGTCTCGGAAGTGGGCGTTCTGCCCCGGGCCCACGGTTCGGCGCTGTTCACCCGCGGCGAGACCCAGGCGCTGGTCGTGGCCACCCTGGGCACCGGCGACGACGAGCAGCTGATCGACGCCCTCGAAGGCAAGTACTTCGAGAAGTTCATGCTGCACTACAACTTCCCGCCCTTCTCGGTGGGCGAGACCGGCCGCATGGGCGCGCCGGGCCGGCGTGAAGTGGGGCACGGCAAGCTGGCGTGGCGGGCCATCCGCCCGATGCTGCCGTCCTATGAGGAATTCCCGTACACGATCCGCCTGGTCTCGGAGATCTTCGAGTCCAACGGCTCGTCCTCCATGGCCTCGGTCTGCGGTTCGTCGCTGGCCCTGATGGACGCCGGCGTGCCGCTGAAGAAGCCGGTGTCGGGCATCGCCATGGGCCTGATCCTGGAGAGCGACGGCTTCGCCGTTCTCTCGGACATCCTGGGCGACGAGGACCACCTCGGCGACATGGACTTCAAGGTGGCCGGTACGGCCGACGGCATCACGTCCCTGCAGATGGACATCAAGATCGCCGGCATCACCGAGGAGATCATGAAGAAGGCCCTCGAGCAGGCGAAGGGCGGCCGTGACCACATCCTCGGCGAGATGAACAAGGCCATGCAGGCGCCCCGCGCCGAGCTGGGCGAGTTCGCGCCGAAGATCGAGTCCATCAAGATCCCGGTCGACAAGATCCGGGAAGTGATCGGTTCGGGCGGCAAGGTGATCCGCGAGATCGTCGAGAAGACGGGCGCCAAGATCGACATCGGCGAAGACGGCACGATCAAGATCGCGGCCGCCGAACAATCGAAGATCGACGCGGCCAAGGACTGGATCAAGTCGATCGCGTCCGAGCCCGAGGTCGGCCAGATCTACACCGGCAAGGTGGTGAAGATCGTCGACTTCGGCGCCTTCGTGAACTTCTTCGGCGCCAAGGACGGCCTGGTCCACGTCTCGCAGATCTCAAACGAGCGCGTGGCCAAGGTGTCGGACGTGCTGACCGAAGGCCAGTCGGTCAAGGTGAAGCTCCTGGGCTTCGATGACCGCGGCAAGACCCGCCTCTCCATGAAGGTCGTCGACCAGGAGACCGGTGAGGACCTGTCGAAGAGCGAGAAGACCGAAGAGGGCGCGGACGCCTAAGCGTCCCCATCCTCGTGAGGATTCGAAGGCGGCCGGAGCGATCCGGCCGCCTTTTCCTTTGCGGGTCAGGCCGACGCGGCCATCTGGAGGCCGTAGCGGTCCGCTGGACGCTTCAGGGACAGGTTCGGGCCGAGCCTGCGCCGCGCGGCCTCCAGGGCCGCCCAGTCGGCCGTATCGGGCAGGGATGGGATGGTCACCAATTCGCCGGCGTCCAGCCCCGCGAGCGCGGCGTCCACGAGGTCGCCCACCTCCATGAGGGCGGCGTCCGGAACGTTGGCAAGGCCAAGGCCGGAGCGATCCCAGATCTCGGTTCGCGTCGCGCCCGGCAGGACGGCCTGTAGCGTGACACCCTTCGGGGCCAGTTCGGCGTCCAGCGATTGGGTGAGGTAGAGCACGAAGGCCTTGGTCGCGCCGTAGACCGAGCCGGGGAACCGCTCCGGCGCCAGGCCGATCACCGAGCCGATGTTCACGATCGTTCCGCGTCCCCGCACCGAGAAGCCGGCCGCTGCGGCGTTGGCCAGGCGGGTCACCGCCACCACGTTCAGGCGGATGAGGCTTTCGAGGCTGTCCGGGTGGGCCTCGGCGAAGGGGCCGTTCAGGGCGGCGCCGGCGTTGTTGACGAGCAGGGTGATCGTGGGGTCGTCGCGCAGCCGGCTCTCCAGCCGATCAAGGTCGGCCTTGTCGGTCAGGTCCGCCTTCACGACCTCCACGCCGACGCCGGCTTCGGTGCGCAGCCTTGAGGCCAGGGCCTCGAGGCGGTCCAGGTCACGAGCGGCCAGGATCAACCCGTAGCCACGTCTTGCCAGCCGGTCCGCATAGGTGGCGCCGATGCCGCTCGACGCGCCGGTGATGAGGGCGGTTCCAGGATAGGTCGTGTCGTCCATGGTTCATCTCCCCGGTCGTCATCCGCCGACCGCTGCAAGGTAGATGGGGGTGCGGCCCGGCCGATCAGTATATGATGGAGATCATCTTTTCTGGGGCCGCGGCCAGGACGGCTCAATCCGCATAGCAAAAAGGCCCGCCATCGCTGGCGGGCCTTGCAGTCTGCTCTCCAGGTCTTCGGCTCAGCCGCGCAGCTTGCGCAGCAGCACGTCGATGTCGCGGGCGATGGCGGCGTCCTCGGCCTTCAGGGCCTCGATCCGCCGCACGGCATGCAGCACGGTGGTGTGATCGCGGCCACCGAAACGCCGGCCGATGTCGGGCAGGGAGCGGGTGGTGATCTGCTTGGCGAGCCACATGGCCACCTGGCGTGGGCGGGCGACGGCGCGGGCGCGGCGCTCGGAGATCAAGTCCGCCTGCTTCAGGGCGTAGTGCTCGGCCACGACCTTCTGGATCATGTCCACGGTGACCTTGCGCTCGGTGACCGACAGATGGGGCCGCAGAATGCCCTGGGCGTCATCGAGGGTCAGGCGGGCGATGTCGCCGCCCACGCGGGCCACCAAGGTGTTCAGGGCGCCTTCCAGCTCGCGCACGCTGTCGGTGAAGCGGTCGGCCAGGAACTGCATCACCTCGGCCCGTGCGGACGGCACGAAGCGGCCCTGGGCGGCGAGGGTCTGCAGCTTGCGCTCCAGGATGCCCAGGCGAAGGCTGCGGTCGGCGGGCTCGATGCCGCAGACCAGGCCGGCCTGCAGGTGCGAGCGCAGGCGCGGCTCCATCTCGGACAGTTCGGTGGGCGACCGGTCGGCGGTCAGCACCACGCGGCGGCCGTCCTCGACCAGGGCGATCAGGGTGTGGAAGAGCTCTTCCTGGGTCTGGGTCTTGCCGGCCACGAAATGGACGTCGTCGATCAGCAGCAGGTCGGCGTTGCGCAGGTCATCCTTGAAGGCCTGGGTCTGCCGGTCCTGGATCGCCTTGACGAAGGTCGTCGTGAACCGCTCGGCGGAGAGATAGACAACCCGCTTCCCGGGGGCGCTGCGCATGGCCTCCCAGGCGAGGGCGTTGAGCAGGTGGGTCTTCCCGAAGCCGTAGGGCCCGTGGAACAGCACGGGATTGAAGTGGCCGTCCGACCAGGAGGCCACTCGACGCGCCACGGCGAAGGCGAACTCGTTGGCGGGGCCTGAGACGAAGGTCTCGAACGAGAACCGTTCCTGAAGGCCCTGGAGGCGTCCCTGACGGGCGGCGACGGGCGCCACGACCTCGGCCTCCACCTCGAAGACCTGCGGCGCAGGCTCGGCGTTGGCGGCGGCTGGCGCGGGGATGGGCGTATGGGCGGCCATGCCGGCGGATTCCACCTCCATCCTGGACTTCAGATCCAGGCGCCGACCCAGGGGGTCGTTCTGCGCCCAGAGTTCGCCGATACGGCGCCAAGCGTGGCGACGTATCCAGTCTCGTGCGACTCCGGTGGCGGCCACGACGCAGACCTCGTCACCGAACTCGCGCAGTGCGGCCTGGCCCAGCCACGAACCGAAGGTGGCTTCTCCCAATTCGTGCTTCAGGACCTGGCAGGTTTTCGTCCACACGGCCCCCGCCGGCGCACCTGCCATAGCTCCCGCAGCCCCCCTGCTTGTCATCCCGCACAACCCCATCGAACAGCGATCCTGAAGACCGGGCCCCGAACCCCCGGCCGATCAGTTTTTTTCAACACACACAAGCTCTTATCCGCCGAACACATGTGCTCGGCCGGCGTCCCGCTGTAGTCGCGAGATCATCAAAAGACGCCTGTAAGACCGCTGAGACTAGTCGGGGCCGGTTGCCGGTCAACGGTGATTCTTCGCGCTGTCGACGGATATTTCGGTTGACTCACAGCGAGGCCTTTTGCGGCCAAGGGAAAGCCAAAAGAACGGGCCGTGGACTGAGCGGATCTGCCACGCCGTCCCCTCTTGAGGCCGTCGCGCAGTTCAGAAAAAAGCTCTCGAAGAGGTGATCCGGACACGAAAAAACAGCGCCCGAAACCGGGCGCTGTTTCGAAAAAACTCGGCTGGGTCGGAGAGCCGGTCCGGCCCTCCGAATGGCTCAGGCTGCCGACAGCTTCTTCAGCTGGGCGGCCAGGCGCGAGACCTTGCGCGAGCCGGTGTTCTTGTGGACCACGCCCTTGCTGACGGCGCGCATCAGTTCCGACTGGGCCTTCACGAAGGCGTCCTTCGCGGCGCCGGCGTCGCCCGAGGCCACGGCCTCTTCGAACTTGCGCAGGAAGGTGCGCACGCGCGAGCGGCGGGCGGTGTTCACTTCGGTGCGGCGGGCGATCTTGCGGACCGCCTTCTTGGCGCCGGGCGTATTGGCCATTCGTCTAAGCTCTCGAAACGGATCGCGCCCGACGTGAGCGCCGGGCGGGCAAAATTGGAGGCGCGGATATACGCAAGGGCGGGCTGCGGGTCAACCTGCCTCGGCGTCCTATCGCCCCTTGAAGTCCGGCTTCCGCTTGTCGACGAAGGCGGCCATGCCCTCCTTCTGGTCTTCGAAGGCGAACAGCGAGTGGAACAGGCGCCGTTCGACGGCGACCCCGGTGGACAGCGTCGTCTCGTAGGCGGCGTCCACCAGTTCCTTGTTCATCATCACGGCGAGCGGCGACTGGCTGGCGATCTTGGCGGCCGCGGCCAGGGCCTCGTCCAGCAGCTTGTCGGCGGGAACCACCCGCGAGACGAGACCCGCGCGTTCCGCCTCGGCGGCGTCCATCATCCGGGCGGTGAGGATCATGTCCATGGCCTTGGACTTCCCCACGAACCGGGTGAGCCGCTGGGTGCCGCCTATGCCGGGCATCACGCCGAGGTTGATCTCGGGCTGGCCGAACTTGGCCGTCTCGGACGCGATGATGAAATCGCACAGCATGGCCAGTTCGCAGCCGCCGCCCAGGGCGTAGCCCGATACGGCCGCGATGATCGGCTTGCGGAACTGCTCGATCCGCCGGGCGGCGGCGGTGAAGAAGTCCAGGGCGAACATCTGGGCGTAGGTCTTGTCCGACATCTCCTTGATGTCGGCCCCGGCGGCGAAGGCGCGGTCCGAACCGGTGAGCACCAGACAGCGAACCGCCTCGTCGGCCTCGGCGGTCTCGAGGGCCTGGCCGAGCTCTCCCAGCAGGGTGCTGTTCAGTGCGTTCAGCGCTTCCGGCCGGTTCAGCCGGATCAGGGTGACGCCCGCGCTGGGGGTCTCGACGATGAGGGTCTCGAAACTCATGGTGCGCGCCTCCTCCGGCCTTTTATGTGTCCGCGACTTACGGCCCCGTGACCGAATAGCCAAGCGCCCGAAGGCGGGCCGGCACGCCGCCTTCGCCGATCAGGTGGCCCATGCCCACCACGACTACCGTGCGCCCCCGGCCCTTCAGCCGGGCCGCCAGGGTCTCCGTCCAGCGGGCGTTGCGCTCCTCGACCAGGCGGCGGAACAGTACCGGCGAGGCCTCTTTCAGAGGCTGCAGCGCCTCGCGATCCAGCCAGGCGATGTCGCCCGCGGCCCACGCCGCCACCAGCTTGTCGAAGGCGTCGGGATCTTCCTCCATCTCCCGCAGGGTCTGGCGCAGGGAGGCGAGTTGCTCGGCCTCGGGCGCCTCGTCGAAGATCGCCAGCTGCTCGGCCACGGTCTCGAACGCGCGGCGCTGGGCGCCGGGAGCGGCCGCGGCCTCGACGGCCTTCTCGACGCCCGCCTCGATCCCGGCGCCGGCCCTCCGGTAGGCCGCCCCGGCGAGGGCCAGCTCGGCCAGCCACGGTTCCAGACGATCAAGGACGGTCTTGTCGGCTTCATAGGCCTCGGCCACGCGCACCAGGCGCGCGGCGTCGTCGGGGGGCAAGCGGGCGAACAGCGACTGGCCGGGCGGCAGCACCCCCTTCTCGCCGGCCAGGCGGGCGCTCTCCGCCTCGGCGTCGGGCCCTGGCGGCAGCTCGAACCACAGGTCGTCCGCCGCCTTCAGCGCGGCGGCCAGGGCCGGCGGTTTCCAGTCAAGGCCAGGAGGCAGCACGTGCACCGAGCCGAACAGAACCATTTCGGAGTCGGCGTCCTTCACCACCCACACGGGCGGCTGGGCGGCGGCGGGCAAGGCGAAGGTGAGAGCGGCGGCGGCGCCGAGCAGGACGCGGATCATCGGGCGCACGCTATTGCTGGCAAACGGGGCAATAGAAGGTCGAGCGTCCGGCCTGAACCTGGCGATGGATCACGCCCTTGCAGCCCTCGTTCGGGCACGGCCGACCCTCGCGGTCATAGACCCGGAAGCTGTGCTGGAAATAGCCCAGGGCGCCATCGGCCTGGGCGTAGTCTCTCAGCGTCGAGCCGCCGGCGCGGATCGCCGCCGTGAGCACCTCGCGGATCGCGTCCACCAAGGGCCCGAGCTTGCGCGCCGGGATCTTCCCCGCCGGCTTGAACGGCGAGATGCGCGCCCGGTGCAGGGCCTCACAGACGTATATGTTCCCCAGTCCGGCGACGATCCGCTGGTCGAGCAGCAGGGTCTTGGGGCCCTGTTTGCGGCCCTTGAAGGCCGCCGCCAGCCGGGGCGCGTCGAAGGCTTCGGAGAGCGGCTCGGGTCCAAGCTCGGCGAACCAGGGATGCAGGTGCAGGGTCGCGGTGTTGACCAGGGCCATGTAGCCGAACCGCCGCGGGTCGTAATAGGTGACCCGGACACCTGCGTCGGTCTCGAAGACCACGTGGGCGTGCTTGGGGTCGGGGTCCGGGGCGTAGTGAAAGTCGCCGGGCCGGATCCGGCCCTCCGGATGGGCGATCTCGAACCGGCCGCTCATGCCCAGGTGCATCACGAGGGTGTCCTCGCGATCCAGCCGCGCCAGCAGGTACTTGGCCCGCCGCTCCATCTTGAGCACCGTCGCCCCGGTCAGCGCCTGGACGAAGTTGTCGGGAAACGGGAAGCGCAGGTCGGGCCGCCGGGCCTCCACGCGAACCAGGCGGCGGCCTTCCAGCACCGGGGCCAGGCCACCCCGGACCGTTTCGACTTCGGGCAATTCGGGCATGCCACTGGCTTGGCACGGCATCGCTGGCGCGTCGAGGGCGGAGCGGCTAAGACCCGCCCATGACCGGACCTACCGCCACCTTCGGTTTCCGCGACGTGGACGCCCGTGAAAAGGCCGGCCTCGTGCGCGGGGTTTTCGACCGCGTCGCCCGCCGCTACGACCTGATGAACGACCTGATGAGCGGGGGCGTGCACCGGCTCTGGAAGGATGCCGTGGCGGCCCGGCTCAATCCGCAGCCTGGCGAGACCATCCTGGACGTGGCCGGCGGGACCGGCGACATGGCCCGCCGGTTCGCGAAGATGGCCCGCCGGGTCCAGGAGCGCCGCGGCGGCCAGGACGCCAGGGTCTTCGTCATCGACTACAACGCCGAGATGATCATGGCCGGCCGCGAGCGCGGCTTCGAGCCGGAGATCGCCTGGGCCGTGGGCGATGCCCAGCGGCTGCCCGTGCCGGACGCCAGCGCCGACGCCTATGTGATCAGCTTCGGGATCCGCAACGTCACCGACATCCCGGCGGCGCTGCGCGAGGCCCGGCGGGTGCTGAAGCCCGGCGGCCGCTTCCTGTGCCTGGAGTTTTCGCACCCGGTCACCGAGCCGCTTCGCAAGGCCTACGACGCCTATTCGTTCAAGGTGATCCCCGAGATCGGCGCGCGGGTGGCGGGCGACCGCGACAGCTACCAGTACCTGGTCGAGAGCATCCGCCGTTTCCCGGACCAGAAGCGGTTCGCGGCCATGATCGGCGAGGCGGGCTTCTCCCAGGTGGGCTACACCAACTTCACGGCGGGCGTTGCGGCGCTCCACACCGGGCGGGCTATCTAGCTTATGGCGGGACCGGGCGCCTTCGTGCGGCTGATCGGGGCCGGCTGGACTCTCGTCCGCAACGACGCCCTCCTGCCGCGCGAACTCGACAGTCTCTATTCGTCCGGTGTTCGGGCCGCCGCCAGGGCCCTGCGGCTGTTCTGCGGCCCGCAGGCGCGGCAGGGGCGCCCGGGCGAGCGATTGGCCCGGTCGCTCGAACGGCTGGGGCCCGTGGCGATCAAGCTGGGGCAGTTGCTGTCCACCCGCGCCGACATCTTCGGCCGGCAGTTCGCCGAAGATCTTTCAAGATTGAAAGACCGATTGCCGCCGTTTGCCACCGCCGTGGCCAGGGCCGAGGTGGAATACGCTTTGGGGCGTCCCATCGAGACCCTGTTCGCCAGCTTCGGCGAGCCGGTGGCGGCGGCCTCCCTGGCCCAGGCGCACGAGGCCGTGCTGCTGGATGGCCGGCGGGTGGCGGTGAAGGTGCTGCGCCCCGCCATCGCCCGGCGGGTGGCTGAGGATTCCGCTGTCCTGGACCTGGCGGCCAGGCTGGTGGACCGGTGGGTGAAGCCCGCCCGCCGTCTGGAGCCGCGCGGGTTCGCCGCCACGGTGATCCGCGCCACCGAACTGGAGCTGGACCTGCGGCTGGAGGCGGCCGGCGCGGACGAGCTGGGCGAGGTGATGGCCAAGGACGGCTACATGACCGCGCCGAAGGTGGTCTGGGACGGCGTCGGCAAGCGCGTGCTGACGATGGAGTGGGCCAAGGGGCGGCCGCTTTCGGACCCCGATGTGCTCGACGACCCGGCCCTCGACCGCAGGACCCTGGCCGACAACCTGATCCGCGCTTTCCTGGCCCAGGCCCTGGACCACGGCGTGTTTCATGCCGATCTGCACGAGGGGAACCTGTTCGTCGCCGCCCCGGCCCACATCACGGCGGTGGATTTCGGCATCATCGGGCGGCTGGGCGCGGCCGAGCGGCGGTACCTGGCCGAAATCCTCTGGGGGTTCCTGAACCGGGACTACGAAAAGATCGCCCGGGTGCATTTCGAAGCCGGCTATGTGCCGGCCGGCCATAGCATCTCCGCCTTCGCCCAGGCCCTGCGCGCGGTCGGCGAGCCGATCTTCGGCCGGGCCGCCGCCGACGTGCCCATGAGCCGGGTGCTGACCCAGCTGTTCGAGATCACCGCCCTGTTCGACATGCGCCTGCGACCCGAGCTGGTGCTGCTGCAGAAGACGATGATGACCGTGGAAGGCGTAGCGCGCCGGATCGACCCGGCCCACGACATCTGGGCCGCCTCCGAGCCGGTGGTGCGCCGCTGGATCGCCCGGGAGCTGTCGCCCGCCACCCGCATCCACCGCTTCGCAGCAGAGGCCGAGGCCGCCGTGCGAAACCTCGCACGCCTCGCCCAATCGCCGCCGCCCGCGGCGGCGGTGGCTGTGGTCGAGACACCGCGGGAAGGCCACCCGCTCCTGTGGTTCGCCCTGGGCGCCATCGTCTCAGGGGCGGCCTTCCTCGCGGGCGTCGCCCTGGGTTAGGCGTCCTCGTCGGCGCCGCTGCGGCTGGCCTGACGGCTCTGGTCGCGGCGGGCCTCCCGCGCCTTCACCTCATCCCAGTAGGCGGCCCCGTCGTCAGGCTTGAACATGGTGCGAGGCGCCCCGTCCTTGGTGGCGATGGCGAAGACATTGCCCTTCGGGTCGTAGAGGAGGGTGTCGCCGTTCGCACGGGACAGCGTGAGGGTGCCGCGCGGCGGACGCGCGACGAAGGCGTGGGCCTTCTTCACGAACGCCTCGCGGGTGTCGGCCCCGAAGTCGGCGCCGTTGCGCTCGAAGGCTCGCTGGGCGTTGGCCTCGGCCGAGTAGCGGCGGCTGGCCGACCACATGGGCTTGCCATCCACCAGCTCCACCGGATCGTTGCGGTGATCGACCCGCGCCTGATCGCGATCGGCCCGCGGCGCCTCGCCCGTCCCATCCTGCGGAAGCGCCATTTGCGTCCCCGCCTGCTGCTGGCTCACCGCAGAGGGGCCGTTGTCGCACGCCGAAAGCGCCAGGGCGGCGACGCCCGCCGCGAGCGCGATCCTCACCCGAACCATCTCGTCCTCTCCTTACAGCCGAGTTGGAACGAATTGAGAACACAGGTCCGTGGGTTTGTCGAGTCCCCCGCCTTGGCCTACATGGAAGCCACTTACGCAGAGGGGCGGCGAGGCCTTGGACGAGAAGCGGATCCTCCTGATCGTCGGCGGCGGCATCGCCGCCTACAAGTCGCTCGAGCTGACGCGGCTGCTGCGAAAGGCCGGCATCGGCGTGCGGCCGATCCTGACAAAGGCGGCGGCGGAGTTCGTGACCCCGCTGTCGTTGTCGGCCCTTGCCGAGGACAAGGTCTATTCCGAACTGTTCTCGCTCACCGACGAGGCCGAGATGGGCCACATCGAGCTGTCGCGCTCGGCCGACCTCGTGGTGGTCGCCCCCGCCACCGCCGATTTGATGGCCAAGGCGGCTGGCGGCCTGGCCGGCGACCTCGCCTCGACCACACTGCTGGCCACCGACAAACCGGTGCTCATGGCCCCCGCCATGAACGTGCGCATGTGGGAGCATCCGGCGACCCGCCGGAACCTGGCGGTCCTGAAGGCCGATGGGGTGATGTTCGTGGGTCCCGACGAGGGGGCGATGGCCTGTGGCGAGTACGGTCCGGGGCGGATGGCCGAACCGGAGGCGATCTTCCGGGCGATCCAGGATGCACTGGCCGGCGCTGCGGCGCGGCCCCTGGCCGGCAAGCGGGCCATCGTGACCGCAGGCCCCACCGCCGAGCCGATCGATCCTGTGCGGGTGCTGACCAATCGCAGCTCGGGAAAGCAGGGCTACGCCATCGCCCGCGCGCTCGCCGATCTGGGCGCCGACGTCACCCTGGTCAGCGGACCGGTCGCCCTGCCCGCTCCGGCGGGGGTGAACCGCATCGAGGTTGAAACCGCCCGCCAGATGCTGGCCGCCTGCGAGGCGGCTCTGCCGGCCGATGTCGCCGTCTGCGTTGCGGCCGTGGCGGACTGGCGGCCGGAAAACGTCGGGTCGGGCAAGATAAAGAAGGACGGAGGCGCCCCCCCGGCCATCGCCCTGGTGGAGAACCCCGACATCCTGGCGACCCTCAGCCGTTCGGAGAGCCGGCCGGCGCTGGTGGTCGGCTTCGCCGCCGAGACCGATGACGTGGAGGCCCACGCCATGGCCAAGCTCGAGCGCAAGGGTTGCGACTGGATCGTCGCCAATGACGTGGGTGTCGAAGGCACCATGGGCGGGGACTTCAACGCCGTGGCCATAGTTTCGAAGGACGGAATCGAGCGATGGGAGCGCTCGCCCAAGGCCGAGGTGGCCCGGAGGCTCGCCGCCCGCATCGCCGAGGAAGTGTCGAAGTGAAGCCGAACGTCCCGATCCAACGCCTGCCCCACGCCGATGGCCTGCCGCTGCCGGCCTACGAAACCGCCCAGGCGGCGGGGATGGACCTGCGCGCCGCCGTGGCGGACGGGGAGACCCTGACGATCAAGCCGGGCGCCCGCTATGCGGTGCCCACGGGCTTCGCCTTCGCCCTGCCCGCCGGCTATGAGGCCCAGGTGCGGCCGCGTTCCGGCCTGGCGCTGAAATCGGGCGTCACCTGCCTGAATTCCCCGGGCACCGTCGATGCGGACTATCGGGGAGAGGTGAAGGTGATCCTGGCCAACCTCGGCGAGGAGGATTTTCACATCCGTCGCGGAGATCGCATCGCCCAGCTGGTGATCGCGCCTGTCACCCAGGCGACCTGGACCGAGGTGCCCGCCTTGGACGAAACCGCGCGGGGCGCCGGCGGCTTCGGCTCCACCGGCAGCCAATAGCCTGGCTAGAGCGCCGGCGGCGGCACGAAGCCGCGAATGTCCTCGTGGATGGACGGGGCGAGGGCCAGCAGGCGGCCCTCGCCGCCGGTGAGCCGATCAGCTAGGCGCCCACGGGCCGGCCGGACGCGCCGCTAGCCGTCCTTCATCCCGAGAACGTCCTGCATATCGTATTCCCCGGGTGGCCGGCCGACGACCCAGCGTGCGGCGGCCAGGGCGCCGCGGGCGAAGAGGGTGCGATCCCGGGCGGAGTGGGAGAGCGTGAGGATCTCGTCCTCGGCGGCGAAGACCACGCTGTGCTCGCCGACGATGCCGCCGCCGCGGATGGCGGCAAAGCCGATCTCCCCCACGGGTCGCTCGCCGGTAATCCCTTCGCGGCTGCGCCGGCCCACCTGGCTCAACGCCACGCCTCGGCCATCCGCCGCGGCCGCGCCCAGCATGAGGGCCGCGCCGGAGGGGGCGTCCACCTTGCGGCGGTGGTGTGCCTCGACGACCTCGATGTCCCAGGCCTCGGCGGGCAGGGTTCTGGCGGCGCGGGCGACCAGGCCCATGAGCATGTTGAGCCCGAGCGAGAAGTTGCCGGCCCGCACGATCGGGATGGTCTGTGCGGCCCGGGCGATGACGGCCAGCTGGGCCTCGTCGAAGCCGGTGGAGCCGATCACCAGGGCCTTGCCCGCGGCCGCCACCTTGGGCGCCAGCTCCGCAGAGGCGGCGGCGATGGTGAAGTCGATGACCACGTCGGCCGCCGCGATCGCCTCCTCGGCGCCCACCAGGCCCTCGCCCACGGCGTCGGGCCGGTCGAAACGCCCGGCCAGCTGGAATGCGTCGTCCTGCGCAAGGCTCGCGCTGACCACCTGGCCCATGCGGCCCAGCGCCCCGGCGATGGCGATCTTGATGGGTGCGGCCACGGGCCCTCCGATGAGTTCGGCGGGAAGGTCTGCGAGGCGGGGGGCCGGGTCAAGGCCTGCAACCCTGCCCATAACGTGGACGGGAATTCATCCTCGCAGCGGCTGCGCCAGGGCTATGGTCGGCGACCGTTGAGTGGGGAGGGGATGCGACGTGCGGAAGATACTGCTGGCGACGGCTGTGGCGCTGATCCTGGCTCAAGGGACGCACGCGGCCGAGCCCCGGATAGTGGCCGCGGCGGTGGCGGACCGGATCGCGGCGGAATACTTCGATCCGAAGCGGGGAGCGGAGATCGCCGCCGAGCTCAAGGCGGAAGCCGCCAAGGGGGTCTACGACCGCTATCGCGAGCCGCTGGACCTGGCCCAGGCGCTCACCGCCCGGCTTCGGCCCCTGGACGGGCATTTCTCCGTGTCCTGGCGTGCGCCATCGCCGACGGGGACGGCCGGTCCGACCCCCAGGCCGACCGCCGCGCCCCAGGGAGTTCCGGCGCGTCGGTTGGAGGCGGACCGGCGGGCCAACCACGGCTTCCACCAGGTCAGCGTGCTGCCGGGCAACATCGGCCTCATCGACATGCGGTACTTCGCCGACCTGAGCGGCGCCGGCCAGGCGTCGCAGGCGACGGCGGATGCGGCCCTGGCGCTGGTGGCCGGGACCGAGGCGGTGATCTTCGACCTGCGGGACAACGGCGGCGGCTCGCCCGGCATGGTGGGCTACATGGTCAGCCATTTCGTCCCTGAGGACGCGGCGATCTACAACACCTTCAAGGGCCGTGGCCCGGACCAGCACGAAACCCCGCCGGCCAAGATCCGTGGGGCGCGGCGGCTGGAGACGCCGCTCTATGTGGTGGTCAGCGCGCGCACGGCGTCGGCGGCCGAGGCGTTCGCCTACACGCTGAAGGCCGCCGGCCGCGCCACCATCGTCGGCGAGGCCACCGCCGGGGCGGCCAACCCGGGCGGCCCCGTGCAGGCGGGCGACGGCTTCTCGGTGTTCGTGCCCTTCGGCCGGCCGGTGAACCCGATCACCGGCGGGAACTGGGAGGGAACTGGCGTCGCCCCCGACGTCGCCGTCCCCGCGGCCGAGGCGCTGACCCGGGCGCGGGTGCTGGCCCTGGAGGCGGTGCTGAAAGGTGGCCTCGAGGAGCCGGCGGCGACGGAGACGCGATGGGCGCTCGAGGCCTTAGCCCCAGCCGCGCCTGCCGAACTGGCCGATTACGCTGGGACCTATGGTGTGCGGTCAGTGGCCGTGGAGGACGGCCGCCTGCGGATGCGGCAGGGCCGGCGCCCGCCGCTCACGTTGAAGCCGCTTTCGGCGGACCTGTTCGCGGTGGAAGACGCGTTCCAGCCGTCGCGGGTGCGGTTCGAACGGGGCGGCGACGGCAAGGTCATCGCGCTGGTGGTGATGGATCCGGCGGGCCGCCAAGCGAGGTTCGCCGCGTCCGGCTCCTGAGCCGCCGAAAGAAAGGCGGGGCCGGGGGCCCCGGGCCCGGGGGGGGTGGAGGCGCGGGGGGGGGGGGG
>JAEYNH010000070.1 GCA_023412655.1 Pseudomonadota bacterium
CCCCGTTGCCGCGGGGGTGGAGCCATGCAACTGATCAGCGATAACCAGGGCGGAGGCGCGCATGGCGGGTCGGTTGGACGGCAAGGTGGCGGTGGTCACCGGCGGGGTTTCGGGCATTGGCCTGGGCACGGTCGAGCTGTTCGTCGCCGAAGGCGCGAAGGTGGTCGCCTGCGACATCCAGGATGAGAAGGGCCAAATCCTGGAGCAGCGGTTCGGCGGCGCGGTGCGCTACGCCCGCTGCGACGTGACCTCCGAGGCCGAGATCGCCGCGGCCCTCGCCCTGGCCACGTCCGAATTCGGCGGGCTGGACGTGCTGTTCAACAACGCCGGCATCTCGGACATGATGCGCACCGTGGCCGAGATCGAGCCCGAGCGCTGGAACTGGGTGTTCGACATCCTGGTCCGCGGCCCGGCGCTCGGCATCAAGCACGCCACCCCGCTGATGCTGGAGCGCGGCGGGGGATCGATCATCAACACCGCCTCGATCGCCGGCCTTCAGGCCGGCTGGGGTCCCCTCGCCTATTCCTCGGCCAAGGCGGCAGTGATCCACATGAGCCGGTGCGCGGCGGCCCAGCTGTCGCCGCAGAAGATCCGGGTCAACGCCATCTGCCCAGGCCTGATCGCCACCTCGATCTTCGGCGCTTCCCTGGGCCTGCCCCGCGAGGTCGCCGACCAGATGGCCGCACGGGTGGTCGAGAACGCGCCCAAGGCCCAGCCCATACCCAAGGCCGGCCTGCCCGAGGACATCGCCAAGGCGGCGCTCTACCTGGCCTGCGACGACAGCGCCTTCGTCACCGGCCAGCATCTGGTGGTCGACGGCGGCATCACCGTCGGCTCGCGCCATTCGTGGGACCAGGCGGCGGCCTCTCCGCTCATGGAGCTGTTCGCGGACTTCGCGCCGCCCGCATGACCGACGAGCCCGGCGGCGGCGCCGAGCAGGTCCGGCGGGGACTGACTCCCAACCTCGAGGGCGCCCTGTGGATGCTGGCCTCGGCGCTGGGATTCACGGTCATGACGACCCTGATCAAGTTCCTCGGCGAAGACTACCCGGCGGCCCTGCAGACCTTCTACCGCCAGGCGGCGGGCTTCGCCGTCCTGCTGCCGGTGATCCTGCGCCTGCGCAGCGCGGCGTACGTCACCACCCGCCCGGGCATCCTGTTCTTCCGCTCGGCGGCCGGGACGGTGGCCATGATCCTGTCCTTCTACGCCTTCCAGAAGCTGCCGCTGGCCGACGCCAATGCGCTGTCGTTCACCCGCACCCTGTGGCTCGTGCCGCTGGCGGCGCTGGTGGTGCGCGAAACCATCGGGCCGTTGCGGATCGGGGCCGCGCTTGTCGGCTTCCTCGGGGTCCTGCTGATGATCCGCCCGGGGGCGGACGGCCAGTTCGACATGGGCCTGCCGGCCATGGCCATGCTTGCCTCCTCGTTCCTGTTCGCCCTGACCATCACCGGCATGAAGGTGATGACCCGCGACCACTCGCCAACCGTGCTGCTGGTGTGGGCCATGACCCTGGGCCTGATCTTCTCGATCCCGGGCGCCGTGCTCACCTGGCGCTGGCCGGAGCCGGTGGACCTGGTGCTGCTGTGCGCCATGGGCGTGATGGGGACGATCACCCAGGCCTGCTACATCAAGGGCATGCAGCGGGGCGACGCGGCGGCCATGGCGCCCATCGACTACACCCGGCTGGTGTTCTCGGCGGCCGCCGGTTTCCTGCTGTTCCAGGAGATCCCCACGGCCTGGACCATGGCCGGGGCGGGCGTGGTGGTGGCCTCGACCCTGTTCATCACCTGGCGCGAGCAGCAGCTCGCGAGGATCAGTCGTCGGCCCTGAGGTGCTTGATGGTCCTGCGGGCGGCTTCCTTGTGCCGGGGCTTCAGGTTCTTGCCGATGATGCTCATCAGCGCCGCGAACACAGCCGCATCGTCGGTGTAGCCGAGGCCGGCGATGAAATCGGGCACCGCGTCGGTGGGCAGGACGAAGTAGGCGAGGGCCGCCAGCATCATCCCCTTGGCCGCGATGGGCGTCTCATCGTCCCTCGCGCAGAACCACACCGCGAGCGCCTCCCCCGCGAAGGGCACGCTGGCGGCGACCCTGCGGATCTTGGGCCAGAAGCCTCGGGCGACCCGCTCCTCGTTGAGCCTCATCACTGACGGAACGAGCGCGCGGTCGCGGGCGATCGGCCCCTGGGGATCGAAGCTGGAATTGACGTGGGGTGACGCTTTTTCGCTGGCGCTCATCGGGCTAAGCCTTCGCCGAGTTGGGCTTATCATAGGGGAGCGGAGCGCTCATGGAACTGAATTCATCCGTCGCCGCGGTGGTCACCGGCGGCGCCTCGGGCCTCGGCGAAGCCACGGCGCGCGCGCTCGCGGCCAAGGGCGTCAAGGTCGCCATCTTCGACATGAACGAGCAGAAGGGCGAAGCGGTCGCCAAGGAGATCGGCGGCGTCTTCTGCAAGGTCAACGTCACCTCCGAAGAGGACGTGGACGCCGGCTTCGCCAAGGCCCGCCAGGCGCACGGCCAGGAGCGCATCCTGGTCAACTGCGCCGGCACCGGCAACGCCATGAAGACGGCCAGCCGCGACAAGCAGACGGGCGAGACCAAGCACTTCCCGCTCGACGCCTTCAACATGATCATCCAGATCAACCTGGTCGGCACCTTCCGCTGCATCGCCAAGTCGGCGAAGGGCATGCTGGACCTGGAGCCCCTGGCCGACGGCGAGCGCGGGGCGATCGTGAACACCGCCTCGGTGGCGGCCGAGGACGGCCAGATGGGCCAGGCGGCCTATTCGGCGTCCAAGGGCGGCGTGGTCGGCATGACCCTGCCTATCGCCCGCGATCTGGCCGGCGACGGAATCCGGGTGAACACCATCCTGCCGGGCATCTTCAACACGCCGCTGATGCAGGGCGCCCCGCCGCAGGTCAAGGAGGCGCTGGCCGCCTCGGTCCCGTTCCCGAAGCGCCTGGGCAACGCCGAGGAGTACGCCCAGCTGGCTCTGACCATGATCACCAACGGCTACTTCAACGGCGAGGACGTGCGCCTCGACGGCGCCATCCGCATGGCGCCCCGCTAAGCGGCCACCCCAGCTGATCGCAAGAGGCCTCCGGCGTCACCGCCGGAGGCCTTTTCGCATTCGTCGCCCCTCGGGAGCGCAAGCCGCAGGCGTGCGCCGCTAGGACTCCGCCGGCTTCTGCGAGCGGCAGATCCACGCGCCCTCGGCCTGGATGCGTCCGGCCCCCAGCGGGCAGACGGTCGGGCGCTTGTACTGGCCGGTGGCCTTCTTCCCGACCACCTGATGGCACTCGGCCCGGCTCTTGTCGACGTACTCGAGCGTGCCGCCACCCTTGTCCGCCGGCAGCGCAAAGCCGGCGGCCTGGTGCCGCTCGGGTGCGAAGCCATTGGCGTTGCAGTAGGCGGGCACGTCCACGTTCACCATCGCCGGCGGCGAATAGCCCTGAGCATGGGCGGCAGACGTCAAGAGAAGGGCCGCTGCAGCGGCCAGGGCCATATGGCGCATGAGATGTCCTCCAACCTCGGCGCCGTCTTCTTCGCGGCGCTTACAGTGACGCTACCACCGTGACGACGCCGTGCAAGCTAGCGGCGGCGCACCCCGCCCAGGACACCGCGCATGATCTCCCGGCCGATCTGGTTGCCGATGGTGCGCAGCATCGAGTTGGCGAAGGTCTTGCCCATGTTCTGCAGGTCCGAAGTCTTCTCCCGCGCCGGCGCCCGGCCCCTTGCCGGCTGCGACGGCGCCCCGGCCGTGGCCGCGGTCTGCGCCGTCTTGCGCATCAGCATCTCGTAGGCGCTGTCGCGGTCCCGAAGCTGATCGTAGAGCCCGCGGACGGGGCTCTCCGCCATGACCTGGGCGCGCTCGGAGGGACTGAGCGGGCCGAGGCGCGAGGCGGGCGGCCGCACCAGGGTCTTCTGCACGACGGTCGGGGCGCCCTTCTCGTCCAGCACCGAAACCAGCGCTTCGCCGACACCCAGTCCCTGGATCGCCTGGGCGGTGTCGAAGGCCGGGTTCGGACGGAAGCTTCCCGCCGCCGCCTTCAGGCCGCGCTGCTCCACCGGAGTGTAGGCGCGCAGCGCGTGCTGGATCCGGTTGCCCAGCTGGCCCAGGACCGCGTCGGGGATATCGGCCGGGTTCTGGGTGACGAAGTAGACGCCGACACCCTTGGAGCGGATCAGCCGGACCACCTGCTCGACCTTCTCCAGCAGCGCCGGCGGCGCGTCCCGGAAGAGCAGATGCGCCTCGTCGAAGAAGAAGGCCAGGCGGGGCTTCTCCGGATCACCCACCTCGGGCAGCTCCTCGAACAGCTCCGACAGCAGCCAGAGCAGGAAGGTCGCGTAGAGCCGCGGATGCGAGATCAGCCGTTCGGCCGACAGGATGCTCACATAGCCGCGGCCGGCGCCGTCCGTGCGCATCAGGTCCGAGAGCTGCAGCGCCGGCTCACCGAAAAGGTTGGCGCCGCCCTGGTCTTCCAGCACCAGCAGCTTGCGCTGGATGGTGGCGACCGTGGCGTTGGAGATGTTGCCATACCGGGCGGACAACGCCTTGGCGTTCTCGGCCGCATAGGTGAGGGCGGCCTGCAGGTCCTTCAGGTCCAGCAGCAGCAGACCCTCCTCGTCGGCCGCACGGAAGACGACGGTGAGCACGCCCTGCTGCACCTCGTTCAGCTCCAGCATCCGGGAGAGCAGCAGCGGGCCCATCTCGGAGACCGTGGTGCGGACCGGATGGCCGGCCTCGCCGAACAGGTCCCAGAAGATCACCGGCGCTGCGGCCGGCTGCAGGTCGAGGCCCATGGCCTGGGCCCGGGCCAGGAGCTTGTCGTTCAGTTGTCCGGCCGCCCCGATGCCAGAAAGGTCGCCCTTCACATCGGCCGCGAAGACCGGAACCCCGGCGTCGGAGAGCCCCTGCGCCAGCACCTGGAGCGTCACGGTCTTGCCCGTGCCGGTGGCGCCGGCGACCAGACCATGACGGTTCGCCCGATCGAGCCGCAGCTCCTCCGGATGGTCCGAGAAGCCGATCAGGACGCCGCCGGGCATGGAAACACTCCTCAAATGGCGGAAAGCTGGCGTCCGAGAAGCTAGCGGCGGGCCGTCAGGGCCGCCAGTCCTTCAGCTCCGAACGAACCTTTCAGAATTTTCCGGCAAAAAGGGCAAATTCGCTCCCACTCCAAGGCGAAGCCGGGTAGAGCACGCCCGAATTGACGGCGGCGCCTCGGCCGCAGACAGTCCGATCCGATGCCCGCACCTGTCGCTGATACGGTTTCGCGCAACGCCCTCGTGATTTTGGCGGTGATTGCGGGTGGGGCGACACTCCGCGCCCTCGCCGACATCCTCACGCCGCTGGCCCTTGCCATGTTCCTGGCCGTGATGATCGACGGCTTCGCCCGGGTGCTTCAGACCCACTTGCCGGGCGTTTCCAGACGGGCCGCCACGCCATTGGCGGTGATGCTGTCGGTGGCGATCTTCGGCGGCGCCGCCTTCTTCGTGGTGGACAACGCCACCAGCTTCGCCGGCCAGCTGGTGTCCTATTCCTCGCGGCTGAACGGCCTGCTTGCCCGACTGGCGTCACTGGTCGGCATGGAAGTGCCGCCGACCATCGAGCAGCTTGCCCACCAACTAAATCCGGCCAGCTACCTGGGCCAGGTGGCGCGCAGCCTCCAGGGTTTCGCCTCCACAGCGGTCTTCGTCCTGATCTACCTCGGCTTCATCATCGCCTCCCGCCACGGCTGGGAACGCAAGGCGGTGAGCCTGTTCCCGCACCGGGAGGAGCGCCAGGAGGCGATGGCGGCCTTCCTTCGAATCCGCAACGGCGTCGAACAGTACCTATGGGTCCAGACCGTCACCGGCCTGATGATCGCCGTAGCCTCCTGGGCGGCGATGGCCGCCGTCGGCCTCGACAATGCGGTGTTCTGGGCGATCCTGATCTTCATCGCCTCGTACATCCCGATCGTCGGCGGCGTTGTCGGCGTGGCCATGCCGCCGATCTTCGCCCTGGTGCAGTTCGACACCCTCTGGCAGGCGATCGTGCTGCTGGCTGTCCTTCAGGCCGTGACGCTGTTCGTGGGCAACGTTGTCCAGCCGCGCATGCAAAGCCGCAGCCTGAACGTCGACCCCATTGTCCTGCTGCTCTCGCTAGCCTTCTGGAGCGTGGTCTGGGGCCTCACGGGCGCCTTCCTGTCCACGCCACTGGCCGTGATGATCATGGTCATCCTGGCTCAGTTCCCGGGAACCCGCTGGATCGCCGTGCTGCTGTCCGATGACGGGCACCCCGACCAGCTGGGCACAAAATCTCCTCAGGAGACCCCCGACGCCGACGGTTCCAAGCAACCCGCCGGCCGCCGTTCCAAACGTTCTTGATTTCAGGGCTTATATCGTGACCTCGCGCTTCCTATCTGAGGCTAGCCGGACAGCTTTCCCGTCCGGCGGGTGCGTCCGCTCCCCAACCCCGCGGGCGCAGCGAGCACCCCGCGTCCTGCCGCCCCCCCACGGCGGGACCACGCGCCGCCGGACTCTCTCCTCCGGCGGCGTTCTCGCGGGGGGCGCCCGATGAGCCGCCTCCAGCCCAAGCCCGAGCCGAAATCCAAACCCAAGCCCGCGGCCCGCTCCAGGACCGCAAGCGCCCTCGTGCGCGCCGTCCTGGCTGAGCTGGACGGGGACGCCGCGCAGGCCTCCGCCAAGGCCTTCGCCGAAGGCGCGGCGGCCGACGTCGCCGGCGACGAACTGCCCGAGCTCTCCACCCCCGAACTCGCCCGCAACCTCGCCGACTTCTGGCGTTTCGCCGAACGCCGCCGCGGCCGTGGGCCGCAGACCCGCACCGCCCCGGTCCAGGGCGCCCGTGCGGGCGGCCTGGACCGGCTGGAGATCGTGCAGGACGATGCGCCGTTCCTGGTGGACAGCGTGATGGGCGAGATCGCGGACCAGGGGCTCTCGGTCCGCGCCATGTTCCACCCCATCGTGACCGTTCAGCGCGACCGCTCAGGTGTCCGCGGCGACACCGGCACGGCCCGGCGGGAGTCGATGATCCAGGTGATCCTCGAGCCCATCGGCGCCGACCGCGAGCAGATGCTGGTGGAGGGTGTCGACGCCACGCTCAAGGACGTGCGGGCGGCGGTGGACGACTTCCCCGCAATGCTGGACCTGATGGGCCGGACCCTGGCCGAGCTCGAGGCCTCCGGCCGGGCCAGCGACGAGGAGCTGGCGTTCCTCTCATGGCTGCACGCTGAGCACTTCGTCTTCCTGGGCGCCCGGGTCTACGAATACCCCCGCCTGAAGAACGGCGAGTACGCTCCCGAGGAGCCGCTGTATCAGCCCACCGATGGCCTGGGCGTGCTGCGCGATCCGGTCCGCACGGTGCTGCGGCGGGCCAACGAACCGGCCATCCTGATGGGCCAGGTGCAGGACCGGCTGGTCAGCGATCCCCCGGTGACGGTGGCCAAGTCGAACGTGAAGAGCCGCGTCCACCGACGCGGCTACATGGACTACGTCGGCGTGAAGCGGTTCGGCGAGGACGGCCGCCCGGTGGGCGAGGTCCGCTTCGTCGGCCTGTTCACCGCCGAGGCCTACGACCAGCCGGCCACCGCCGTGCCGCTGATCCGCGAGAAGGTCGCCCGGGTGCTTGAGCGTGCCGGCGCCCTGCCTGGCAGCCATAACGAGAAGCGGCTGAAGAACATCGTCGAGAACCACCCCCGCGACGAGCTCTTCCAATCGAGCGAAGACCAGCTGCTGGAGCTGGCCCTCGGCATCCTGCACCTCTACGACCGCCCGCGCGTGCGGGTGTTCGAGCGGCGGGACCCCTTCGACCGCTTCGCCTCCGTGCTGCTCTACGTGCCGCGCGACCGCTACGACTCCGACATCCGCAAGCGGGCCGGCGAGATCCTCGCGGAAGCCTACGGCGGCCGCGTCTCGGCCTTCTACCCAAGCTTCTCCGAGACCAGCCTGGCGCGGGTGCACTACATCATCGGCTTCAAGCCGGGCGGCCATCCCTGGCCGGACCTGCGGCAGGTGGAGGCGCGGATCGCCGAGAGCGCCCGCACCTGGGAAGATCGGTTCGAGGCGGCGGTGCGGGCCAGCGGCCGCACCCCCGAGGAGGTGGCCAAGACCGTCACCGCCTATCGCGAGGCGTTCCCGGCGGGCTACCGCGACCGCTTCGACGCCGCCGAGGCGTTGCGCGACGTGGCGGCCATCGAGGGCTTCGAGCCCGGGCAGCCGATCCGCGTGCGGGCCTACCGCACGGCGGCCGACAACACCCTGCAGTTCCGCTTCAAGCTCTACCGGTGCGGCGAGCCGGCGCACCTTGCCGACGTGCTGCCCATCCTGGAGAGCATGGGCCTCAAGGCGATGGCCGAGGCCGGCTTCCCCATCGCCCGCGAGGGGCAGGCGCCGGTCTGGGTGCACGATTTCGAGATCGAGGACCCGCAGGGGGCCGACCTGGTGTTCGACGAGGTCAAGGAGGCCTTCGAGGCCGCCGTGGTCGCCGTGTGGACCGGCCAGGCGGAAAACGACGGCTTCAACCGGCTGGTGCTCGAGCTGTCGCTGCCCTGGCGTGACGCCGCCCTGGTCCGCGCCCTCGCGCGTTTCCGCCAGCAGTCGGGCCTGGACCCCAGCCAGCGCGTGCAGGAGCAGGCCCTGTCGGCCCACCCCGGGGTGGCGCGGCTGATCCTCGACCTGTTCCGCATCCGGTTCGACCCGGCGATCCGCGCCTCGCTCGACGAGCGCAAGGCTCGGGCCGACGCGGTGATGGCCGAGATCGTGGAAGCGCTGCAGGCGGTGCAGAGTCTGGACGACGACCGGGTGCTGCGGCGCATCGCCCTGCTGGTCCAGGCGATCCAGCGGACCAACTTCTACCAGCGCGACGCCGATGGCGCGCCCAAGTCCTACATCGCGTTCAAGGTGGCCAGCGGCGAGCTTGCCGACCTGCCGGCGCCGAAGCCCTACCGGGAGATCTTCGTCTGGTCGCCGGCGGTGGAGGGCGTGCACCTGCGGTTCGGCCCCGTGGCCCGGGGCGGCCTGAGGTGGAGCGACCGTCGGGACGACTACCGCACCGAGGTGCTCGGCCTGGTGAAGGCGCAGCAGGTGAAGAACGCCGTCATCGTGCCGGTGGGCTCCAAAGGCGGCTTCTATCCCAAGCGCCTGCCGGTGGGCGGCGCGCCGGACGCCGTGCGGGCGGAGGCGATCAACGCCTACCGCACCTTCCTGTCCGGCATGTTGGACATCACCGACAACCTCACCCCCGAGGGCAAGGTGCAGCATCCGGAGGGCGTCGTCGCCCATGACGGCGACGATCCGTACCTCGTGGTGGCCGCGGACAAGGGAACGGCGACGTTCTCGGACGTCGCCAACGGGGTGGCGGAATCCTACGGTTTCTGGCTGGGCGACGCCTTCGCCTCGGGCGGCTCGGCCGGCTACGACCACAAGGAGATGGGCATCACGGCGCGCGGCGCCTGGGAGGCGGTGAAGCGCCACTTCCGGGAGCTGGGCAAGGACATCCAATCCGAGCCGTTCACCGTCGTCGGCTGCGGCGACATGTCGGGCGATGTGTTCGGCAACGGCATGCTGCTCTCCCGGCAGATCCGGCTGCAGGCTGCCTTCGACCACCGGCACATCTTCCTCGATCCCGATCCGGATCCGGCGGTCAGCTATGCCGAGCGCGAGCGGCTGTTCGCCCTGCCGCGCTCGTCGTGGGACGATTACGACCGCAAGAAGATCAGCAAGGGCGGCGGCGTCTTCCCGCGCAGCCAGAAGTCCATCCCGCTGACCGCCGAGGTCCGGGCGATGCTGGGTGTGAGCGCCGAAGCGCTTTCGCCGGCCGAACTCATCGGCGCCATCCTCAAGGCGCCCGCCGAGCTGCTCTACCTTGGCGGCATCGGCACCTATGTGAAGGCCCGCCACGAGGCCAACGCCGAGGTGGGCGACAAGGCCAATGACGCCGTCCGCGTCAACGGCCAGGACCTGCGGGTGCGGGTGGTCGGCGAAGGGGCCAACCTCGGCCTCACTCAGGCCGGCCGCATCGAGTTCGCCCACGCAGGCGGCAAGGTGAACACCGACGCCATCGACAACTCGGCGGGCGTGGACTCCTCGGACCACGAGGTGAATATCAAGATCGCCACCGGCATGCTCGAGCGTACCGGTGAGCTCACCCGCAAGCGCCGGGACACCCTGCTGAGGTCGATGATCGACGACGTGGCGGCCCACGTCCTGGCGCACAACTACGACCAGACCCTGGCCCTGTCCCTCCTCGAGATGGACACCGTCGGCGAGCTCGAGCCCCACGCCCGGTTCATGGCCGAGTTGGAAAGCCGCGGCCGCCTGGACCGCGCCGTCGAAGGCCTGCCGGACGCCGCCGCCATCGCCGAGCGGATGCAGGCCGGCCGGGGCCTCACCCGGCCCGAACTGGCCGTGCTGCTGGCGTACGGCAAGCTCGAGCTCAAGCGCGAGATCGTCGCCTCGGCCGCCCCGGACGACCCGTGGTTCGAGGGCTCGCTGGAAGCCTACTTCCCCAAGGCGCTGCGCAAGTGGAAGGAGCCGATCCGGCGGCACCGGCTGCGGCGGGACATCATCGCCACCGTGGTCGCCAACGACATGGTCAACCGCTGTGGTCCGAGCTTCCCGTTCCGGATGATGGCGGCCGCCGGCTGCGGCGCGACGGCCCTGCTCGCCGGCTATGAGGCGGCGAAGGTGGTCCTGGATTTCGAGGCCCGCTGGGACGCCGTCCGGGCGCTCGACCTGCAGATCCCGGCGCAAGGGCAATTGGCCCTGTTCCGGCGCCTGGTCGCCTCTCTACGCGGAGCGACGTTCTGGTTGGCCCGCCGGGCCGCCCGCGAAGGCCTCGATGTGGCGGCCCTGGTCCAGCGCTATGGCCCCGGCTTCAAGAGCCTGGATCGACTGACGCCCGAGGCGCTGCCGGCGGTGGAGCGCGCCGCCGTCGAGGCGCGTACGGCCCAGCTGATGGAGGCCGGAGCGCCCGAGGACATCGCCCGCACCGTGGCGTCCCTGGGTCCGCTGACGACCGCGGCCGATCTGGTCGACCTGGCGGAAGGCTCCAGCTGGGATCTGCCGAACGTGGCGCGGCTCTACTACGCCGCGGGCGAGGCCATGGCCTTCGACCGGCTGAGGGCCGCGGCGGGCGAGTTCCGCGCCGGCGACCTCTTCGAGCGGACGGCCCTGCGCCGCCTGATCGAGGACCTGCTGGCCGAACAGGCGCAGCTGACCCGGGCCATCATGGTCTTCGCGGGCAGCGCCCAGGCGGGCGTGGACAGCCAGCACGCCCGCGATGCGGTGGCCTCCTGGGCCTCGCTGCGCGCGGATCAGGTGGTGGCCGCCACCCGCACGATCGACGAGATCGAGGCGGCGGGCGGCGGCTGGACCTTCGCCAAGCTCACCATCGCCAACGCGGCGCTGCGCGAGCTGGCGCAGGAGGCCCTGCCGGGCTCGGAGACCTACGCGACGCTCTCGCTCGCCAGCGGGTCCAGCAGCCCGCACACGATCGACGCGACGAGGGGCCTCCCCGCCGTCCGTCTGCTCAGGCCCGTCACCGGGC
>JAEYNH010000074.1 GCA_023412655.1 Pseudomonadota bacterium
CCCCCCCCCGCGGGGGGGGGGGACCCCCCCCCCCCCCCCCGCCTCTGCCGGAGAAGCGGCCCATGACCCACCATTACGACACGCGCCCCGATGCCCGCGGCTGGAGCGTCTTCGACCGCCGGACCGGCCAGACCGTCATGCTGGGGCTGTGCGCCCAGGCGGGACTGTCGTGGCTCGACGCCGACGACCTGGCCGAGCGGCTCAACCGCCGCCGCCTGATCGGCGACCGCGGCCTTCTGCAATGAGCCCGGACCAGGCGCACCGATGCGAAGTGCGGGAAGGGCAGGGCGGGGCCGTCTTCCTCGCGTTCTTCCCTGTCGATGGCGGCGTCTCGTCGTACAGCAACTCGCTGTTCACCCTTGACCTGCGGCCGGGCGTCAGCCGCCCCGAGGCGCAAGAGCTGGCCGACCAGATCAACCGCCTGCTGCTGGGCGTTTCCACAACGGTGTTCTGACCGACATTGACTCCCCGCCGTCTCTCGTATTTAACGAAGCGGTTATTTAAGGAGTTGGTCAAATGAGGCCTGACGTGGCCGACCCTCTGAGCGCCACCCTGCAGGCCCTGGCCGATCCGACCCGGCGGGCGATCCTGGCGCGGCTGGCGGAAGGCGAGGCGACGGTGAACGAACTGGCCGAGCCGTTCGACATCAGCCTGCCGGCCGTCTCGCGACACCTGAAGGTTCTGGAGAGCGCGGGCCTGATCTCGCGCGGCCGGGAAGCCCAGTGGCGTCCGGCGCGGCTGGAGGCGGGGCCGCTGAAGGACCTGGACGGCTGGCTGGCCCGCTATCGCCGCTTCTGGGAGGGCAGCTTCGACCGGATGGACGCCTATCTGGCGAGCCTCACCAAGGGAGATCCCGATGGACGCAAGAACTGAAGCGCCTGCCGGGCTCGACCCCGGCATGCCGCTGCGCGACGACGAACTGCTGCTGGTCCGCCATTTCGACGCGCCGGTGGCGCTGGTGTTCCGGATGTGGGCCGACCCGGTCCACCGGGCCAACTGGTGGGCGCCCCGCCGCTGCCGCTGCATCCACTTCAGCCACGACTTCCGGCCGGGCGGCAAATGGCGGGCAGGCTTCGTCTCGGACCTCTACGGCGAGAACTGGCACGAGGGCGTCTATGGCGAGATCGAGCCGGAGCGGCGGATCGTCTTCAGCTTCATCTGGGACAGCGGCCCGGCCGGCGGGGTGGAGACCACGGTGACCGTGACCTTCACCGAGGCGCACGAGGGCACGATCCAGACCCTGCACCAGACGCCGTTCAAGGACGTGGAGCGGCGCGACAGCCACATCGGCGGCTGGAGCGGCCTGCTGGACCGACAACAGGCCTATGTGGAGGCCAGACCCGAAGGAGACGACCGATGATCACGGTGTACGCTTTCAAGTGGGTTCCGCCCTTCGCGCAGGGCCTGGTGCGCGACCTGCGGGTGCGCTGGGCGCTGGAGGAGGCCGGGATTCCCTATGCGACCAAGCTGCTCGGCCAGGGCGACCAGGACACTCCGGAGTACCGGGCGATCCAGCCCTGGGGCCAGGTGCCGGCCATCGAAGAGGACGGGCTGGTGCTGTTCGAGAGCGGGGCGATCGTGCTGCACATCGCTGAGCGTTCCGAGGCCCTGATGCCGCGCGATGCGGCGGGGCGGGCCAAGACCATCCAGTGGATGGCGGCCGCCATGGACAGCGTCGACAACTGGATCGGCCAGCTGGTGGACATCGACCTGTTCCACGCCGGCGAGGCCTGGGCGGCCGAGCGGCGCCCGGCGGCGGAGGAGATGGTGAAGCGGCGGCTGGCGCCGCTGGCGGCGCGGCTGGACGGGCGGGAGTGGCTGGAAGGCCGGTTCACCGCCGGGGACCTGATGATGGCCACGGTGCTGCGCAACCTGCGCCAGACGGACCTGGTGACCGCCGATCCGGTCCTGGGGCCCTACCTCGCCCGATGCGAGGCCCGGCCGGCGTTCCAGCGGGCCCTGGAGGCGCAGCTGGCGCCGTTCCGGGAGAACGAGCCGCAGATGGAGCCCGCCTGAGGCGGGCTTAAGGCGGCGGAGAAAAGAAGAAAGCCCCCGGTCTCCCGGGGGCTTTTTCCATTGAGGCCTACCAGCCGTTGGCGACGACCTGGGCGATCAGGCCGGTGGCCAGGGCCATCAGGACGAAGTTGCCGTCGGCGTAGACCCAGCGGTGGCCGGGCGGCGGCGGACGCAGCCCGTAGTAGCGGTAGTCCTGCACATAGTAGTTGCGGTAGGCGCGCGGGACGTAGGCGCCGGTGCGCCAAGCATAGCCGCGGTTGTAGGGCCGGTAGCCGTAGCCGGGGGCGTACCAGTAGCCGGGCCGGGCGCCGCGATAGGCGTTCCATTCCGGCCGGCCACGCCAGCTGTCGGCCCGGCGGCGGTCATAGCGGGCCTCGGCCCGGGCCACGTCACGGTATTCGCGCTGGATTTCGCGACGCTCGCGCGGGGTGACCACGCCGTCGCGGCGGGCGTCGCGCTGGGCGTCGCGCAGCTCGCGGTGTTCCTGCCGAACCTCGCGCGGCTGGGCCGCGGCCTGGGAGGCGCCGACGATCGGACCGGCGGCGGCAACCACAGCCGCGGCGACCAGGAGATACTTCTTCATCTTCGCGTCCTTCTCGGTTCAACCCCCTTGGGTGAACCGCAAATTGGCCCCCGCTGCCTGAACCGTGACTGAACCCGCAAGGTCCGTTTCGGTTCAGCTTCGGAACGCGGCGCAGCTTGGTGGGCCCCGCTCATCCCAGCGGAGGCTGCGGGGTCGGCCTGGATTCCCGCCTTCGCGGGAATGAGCGGGGGAGGGTGTTTCCGCTTGCGATCGAAAACGCCCGGTGCGGGCGGTTCATGGTCCAGCTTCCGCTCATCCCCGCGAAGGCGGGGATCCATGCGGCGGCGGGGTTGCTGCGGACTCGGCTTGGATTCCCGCCTTCGCGGGAATGAGCGGGGGGTTACTTCAGCTTGCGATCGAAGAAGTCGAGCGTCTGCATGGCGCGGTGCAGGCGGTTCATGGGCGTCCAGCCGCCGCGGTGGCGAAGGCCGGGATAGACCATGGTCTCGAAGGGCACGCCCCGGGCCTGGAGGTCGAACATCACCCGGGTGGAGTGGTCGAAGGTGACATTGTCGTCGGCCATGCCGTGGACCAGCAGCAGGGCGCCGGGCTGCAGCCGGTCCAGGCGGCGGACCACTTCCGAGGCCTCGTAGCCCTGGGGATTGTCCTTGGGCGTGCCCATGAAGCGCTCGGTGTAGTGGGTGTCGTAGAGCGTCCAGTCGGTGACCGGGGCGCCGGAGACGCCGGCCTTGAACGGGCTGTCCGGGGCGGTGAGCAGCAGCAGGGTCATATAGCCGCCGTAGGACCAGCCGGTGACGCCGATGCGGTCGGCGTCGACGTAGGGCTGGGCCTGGAGCCAGCGGGCGCCGGCGATCTGGTCGTCCACCTCGAGCTGGCCGAGCTTGCGGTCGATGGCGGTCTTGAAGGCGGCGGAGCGGTTGGGCGTGCCGCGGTTGTCCAGCTTGAAGAGGATGTAGCCGGCGTCGAGGAGGATCTGGTCATCCGGGCTCTGCCAGGTCTTCGAGACCCGGGCGCTGCCGGGGCCGCCGTAGACCTGGACGATCACCGGATACGTCTTCGCCGGGTCGAAGCCGGGCGGGGTGCGCAGGGAATACCAGAGCGGACTGCCGTCGGCGGCCGGGATGGTCCCGTACTCGGGGATGCGCAGGCGGTCGGCGTAGGGCGCGAACGGGTGGCCGGCCTTGAGGGCGTTCTCCTCGATCCAGCGCACCCGGCTGCCGTCAGCGCGGTAGAGGGCGGTCTGGGGCGGGGTCCTGGGGTCTTCGTACGTGCCCACGAAGGCGCCGCCGGCGCGGGCCACCTCGGCGCTCCACCAGCCGCCGGCGGGGGTCAGGGCCCGGGGATCGGCGGGGCGCTTGTACGAGACCTCGTAGATGCGGCGCTCGACGGGGACGTCGCGGTTGGCGCTGAAGATCGCCACGCCTCGGGCCTCGTCCACGCCCAGCAGCTCGACCACCGGCCAGTCGCCGCGGGTGACCTGGCGGATCAGCTTGCCGCCGGCGTCATGCAGGTAGAGGTGGCGGAAGCCGGATTTCTCGGACGACCACAGGAAGCTGCCGTCGCCCAGGGGGCGGAAGTCGTCGGTGAGGTCGACCCAGTGGGGGCTGGTCTCGGAGAGGATGACGCGGCCCTGGCCGGTGGCCGGGTCGACGGCGATCAGGTCGAGGCGGCGCTGGTCGCGGGACTGGCGCTGGACGTAGAGGGTGCGTCCGTCCTTCGACCAGGAGACCCGGCCCAGGTAGATGTCGGGATCGCCGCCCAGGTCCACCTTGACCCGGCGGCCGCTGGCCAGGTCCTGGACGTAGAGGTCGACCACGGCGTTGGGGCGGCCGACCCGGGGGTAGCGCTGGGCCACCACCGTGGCGCCGGCGGCGCCCACCTCGGGCCGGTCGACCACGTCGACGCCGGTCTGGTCCACATGGGCGATGGCGATGCGGCTCTCGTCCGGGCTCCACCAGTAGCCGGTGTGGCGGTCCATCTCCTCCTGGGCGATGAACTCGGCCGTGCTCCAGCTCTTGAGCTCGGTCCCGCCCTCGGTGAGGGCGCGCTCGGGGCCGCCGGCGGCCGGGGTGATGTAGAGGTTGTCGTCGCGGACGTAGGAGACGAAGCGGCCCTTGGGGCTGACCTTGGCGTCGATCTCGTCGCCCGGGGTGCGGGTGAGCTGGCGCACCTGACGCGCAGCGATGTCGTAGACGTAGAGGTCGCCCTCGACGGGGGCAAGGATCAGGCGGCCCTGGTCGTCCCAGGCGTAGTCGACGATGCCGCGGGTGGCGACGCCGGCCCGCTCGCGGCGGGCCTTCTCGGCCTCGGAGAGTTCGCGGCCGTCGGGGGCCAGCTGCTTGCCGTCGATGAGCAGGCGCGGCTCGCCGCCGTCCACGTCGGCGACCCAGAGGTCGGTGATGGTCAGGTCGTCGGCGCGGACCTTGATGTAGGTCACCGACTTGCCGTCGGGGGACAGCTTCACGCCCCGGGCGCGGGGGCCGTTGAGGTCGGGGCTCTCGAAGATCCGCTTCGGCGGCAGCTGTTCGGCCATGGCGGCCCCTGCGATGGCGGTGGCCGCGAGGGCGGCGAGGATGAGCTTCATGGCGTCTCTTGAACAGGGTGGCGCGGGCCTTTGCAACGCTCTAGCTCCCCGCCCAGCGGCGGGAGGGCGACCGCCGGCCGAGCGAAGCGAAGAGCCGGGGCAGGGGGAAAGCGGAGGGCGCGCCGCGCGCCGCCCGCCCCCTCCACCACCCGCTCTGCGGCGGGCGGTCCCCCTCCCGCCATCGCTGGCGCGATGGCGGAGGCCGGGGCTATTTCTGGCTCTGGATCCAGGCGGTGACGTGGGCGTCCAGGAGGTCGAGGGGGATCTCGCCGTTCTCGAGAGCCACGTCGTGGAAGGCGCGCAGGTCGAACTTCGGCCCGAGCTCGGCCTCGGCCCGGGCGCGCAGTTCGCGCAGCTTCAGCTCGCCGTGCTTGTAGGCCAGGGCCTGGGCCGTATCGACCATGTAGCGATTGACCTCGGCCTCGATGTTGCCGCGGGACAGGGCGGTGTTGTCGAGCATGAACTGGATGGCCTGGTCGCGGGTCCAGCCCTTGGCGTGCAGGCCGGTGTCGACCACCAGTCGGGCGGCGCGCCACATCTCGTAGGACAGGCGGCCGAAGTCCTTATCCGGGGTGTCGTAGAGGCCCATGTCGATGCCGAGCCGCTCGGAATAGAGGCCCCAGCCCTCGGTGAAGGCGGTGAAGTTGACCGCGTACTTGCGGAACTCGGGCAGGCCTTCCAGCTCGTCCTGGATGGAGAGCTGCTGGTGGTGGCCGGGGACAGCCTCGTGGACGGTGAGGGCGGGCATCTCGAACAGCGGCCGCTGGTCGAGCTTGGAGGTGTTCACATAGTACACGCCCGGCTGGCCGCCCTTGTAGGAGCCCGAGTTGTAGTAGGCGGTGGTGGTGCCGGGGGCGGTGGCGGCGGGCACCGGGCGGATGGTGTAGGGCGTGCGCGGCAGACGGCCGAACAGCTTGGGCATCTCGCCGTCGATGCGCTTGGCCAGGACCGCGGCCACCGAGAGCAGCTCGTCCGGGGTCTTGGGATAGTAGCGCGGATCGGTGCGCAGATGCTCCACATAGGCGGCGCGGTCGCCCGCGAAGCCGGAGCGCTTCACCACCTCGTCCATCTCGGCGCGGATGCGGGCGACTTCGGACAGGCCGAGCTGGTGGATCTCCTCGGGGCTGCGATCCATGGTGGTCATCAGCCGGACGCGATAGGCGTACCACTCGCGGCCCTGGGGCATCTCCGAGGCCCCGAACCCCTTGCGGCAGGCGGGGGCGTATTCGGTCTCGTAAAAGGCCAGGAAGTCGCGGTAGGCGGGGACCACGCCGGAGCCGATCAGCTGTTTCGCCCGCTCGGAAAGCTGGGCCCACCGGGCCTCGGGGATGGCGGCCGGCCGGGGCTTGCGGAACGGGGCGTAGAGGTCCGAGGCCGTGGGGTCGTCGACGATCTGGGCGGCGATGCCGCGCTCGAAGCCCGCCATGGCGACGCAGGGATGGGTGGCGCCCGCCCGGACCAGGCTGCGCGTGGTCTCGATGGCCTTGCGGTTGTAGTCGGGATAGGCCGCCAGGCGGGCCAGGTAGCTCTCGTGGTCGGCCAGGGTGAACAGCGGCACGCGCTCGGCCAGGCGGGCGAAGCTGAGGTGCCAGCCCCGGCGGTTGGAGAACAGGATGGCGCGCTGGACGTAGCTGGCGCCCTCCACCTGGCCCGCGCGCTCGCGGGCC
>JAEYNH010000165.1 GCA_023412655.1 Pseudomonadota bacterium
CCATAGGCTTCGGCGAGCTTGACGAAGTCCGGCAGCGCCTCGGTGTAGGAGTGCGACAGCCGGTTGCCGTGCAGCAGTTGCTGCCACTGGCGCACCATGCCCATGTACTGGTTGTTGAGGATGAAGATCTTGATCGGCGCGTCGTGCTGCACCGCCGCGCTCATCTCCTGGATCGTCATAAGCACCGAGGCGTCGCCGGCGATGTCGATGACGAGGCTCCCCGGATGCGCGATCTGCACGCCGAGCGCGGCCGGCAGGCCGTAGCCCATCGTGCCGAGGCCGCCGGAGGTCATCCAGCGGTTCGGCTTGTCGAAATGATAGTGCTGGGCGGCCCACATCTGGTGCTGGCCGACCTCGGTGGTGATGTAGGTGTCGCGGTCCTTGGTGAGCTCATAGAGTCGCTGGATGGCGTACTGCGGCTTGATTAGCTTGGCGTCCGGCCGGTAGCCGAACGAGTTGCGCGCCCGCCAGCCGTCAATCTCGGCCCACCAGGCCTTCAGCGCCGCCTTGTCGGTGGCCAAGTTGCGCTGCTTCCAGGCGGCGATCATGTCCTCGAGGACGCTGGCCGCATCGCCCACGATGCCCACGTCCGCCCGGACGTTCTTGCCGATCGAAGAGGCGTCGATGTCGATGTGGATCTTCTTCGACGTGGGCGAGAAGGCGTCCAGGCGGCCGGTCACCCGGTCGTCGAAGCGGGCGCCCACGGCGACCATGACGTCGCAGTCGTGCATGGCGTTGTTGCTCTCGAAGCTGCCGTGCATGCCGACCATGCCCAGCCACTTCGGATCCGACGCCGGGAAGGCGCCGAGGCCCATCAGGGTGGACGTGACCGGAGCGCCCGTCAGTTCGGCGAGCTCACGTAGCAGGGCCGCCGCCTTGGGGCCGGCGTTGATGACCCCGCCGCCGGTATAGAGGATCGGCTTGCGCGCGCGGGCGATCATCGCCACCGCCTCGGCGATCTTCGAGGGCTCGCCCTTAACCCGCGGGGCGTAGTTGTGGGCGTGGACCACCTCTTTCGGCCCCTGATAGGCGGCCTTGGCGAACTGCACGTCCTTGGGGATGTCGATGACCACCGGACCCGGCCGGCCCGAGGTGGCGATGTGGAACGCCTCGTGGATGATCCGCGGCAGCTCCTCCACCGACTTCACCAGGTAGTTGTGCTTGGTGCAGGGGCGGGTGATGCCGATGGTGTCGCATTCCTGGAAGGCATCGGTGCCGATCAGGTGGGTGGCCACCTGGCCGGTGATGACCACCATGGGGATGGAGTCCATCAGGGCGTCGACGATGCCCGTGACCGCGTTGGTGGCGCCGGGGCCGGAGGTGACCAGCACCACGCCCGGCTTGCCGGTGGAGCGGGCGTAGCCCTCGGCCGCATGGGTCGCGCCCTGTTCGTGGCGCACCAGGACGTGCTGCAGGCGCGGCTCGTTGAAAAGGGCGTCGTAGATCGGCAGCACCGCGCCGCCCGGGTAGCCGAACAGCACATCGACGCCCTGATCGATGAGGGCGCGCACCACCATCTCGGCGCCCGAGATCGTGTCGGCTTCGGCTTCGATGGTCTGGTGGGCGGTCATGGGCGGAGCTCTTTCGGAAGGGGCTCGGGTTTCGGTTGGGTGGAACGGGGCAATAAAAAAGGCCCGCGAGGGGCCTGGGACGAGCGACCGGTCGGTGCTGACGCCTTCGTCAGACCGCTATCGGCCGCCCGGTGAGTACAAGGATTTCGATGCGCACGTAACCACCCTTGAGAGAGTGCTCAGGGAAATGACATGCCGCGTTCAGGCCGTCAAGGCTGGGCTCAGAGCAAGAAACTGCCTCCACTGCTCATCGGGCGCGATACCGCCGATCCTCGGCCAGTCGGGCGTCTGGCCGCGCATCCAGGTGAGCTGCCGCTTGGCGTAGCGACGGGTCTCCTGCTGGGCCGCGGCGACCGCCTCGGCCAGGGTGATGTCCCCGCGCAGGTGAGCTGCCAGTTCCCGCACGCCCACGGCCTTCATGGCGGGCAGGACGGGGTCGAGGTTCTGGGCCATCAGCGCGCGCACCTCGTCGAGGGCGCCGTCGCGCACCATGGCCTCAAAGCGGGCGTCGCAGCGAGCGTAGAGGGCCTCCCGGGGCGGCTCCAGCGCCACCGCCTGCCAGTGTGCGATGGCCGGCTCACCCGTCCGCTGCAGGTCGGACAGCGCTTGGCCCGTGGCGGCGAACACCTCCCAGGCGCGGCAGAGACGCTGGCGGTCGCCGGGTGCGATCCGGACGGCGGCGGCAGGATCGGCGTCCGCCAGCCGGGCCCGGAAAGCCTCTTCGCCCAGACGGTCGTAATCGGCTGCGGCCTTCGCGCGCACCTCGGCCGGAACCTCGGGAATCTCGGCAAGGCCCTGGGTGAGCGCGCGGAAATAGAGGCCGGTGCCGCCGACCATCACCGCCGGGCGCCCGCGCCCCGCGATCCCCGCCAGGGTCTCGCTCGCCGCCCGCAGCCAGCGGCCCACCGACCAACCCTCGGCGGGATCCACGGTCCCGAACAGGTGGTGCGGCGCCCGCGCCGCCTCGTCGGCGCCTGGCCCGGCGGTGATCACCCGCAGGCCGGCGTACAGCTGCATGGAGTCGGCGTTGACGATCTCCGCGCCGACGGTTTCGGCCAGCCGGAGCGCCAGCGCCGACTTGCCGCTTGCCGTGGGGCCGGCGATCAGCCAGATGCGGGGCGCCATGGAGTTCGTCCTCACCACCGTCACGCCGGCCCAGGCCGGATTCCTCTCCATCGGCTACGCCGACGCGTTCGCGGGCCTGGACGTACGGATCACCGACTCGGTGATGCTCTCGCCCCAGGCTTCGGACCTCTTCTTCGAGGCTGCCAGCCTGGACGAGGTCCGGGAAGCCCTGACCCGGGCGTTCGCAGAGGCGCCGTTCGACTGGTGCGTCCAGCCGGTCGCCGGCCGCCGCAAGCGCCTGCTGGTGGCGGACATGGACTCCACCATCATCGATGTCGAGTGCCTGGACGAACTGGCCGACTTCGCCGGCAAGAAGGCCGAGATCGCCGCCATCACCGAGCGGGCCATGCGCGGCGAGCTGGAGTTCGAGGGCGCCCTGCGCGAGCGGGTGGGGATGCTGAAGGGTCTGTCCACCAGCGCCCTGCAGCAGGCCTATGACGAGCGGGTGCGCCTGAATCCCGGCGCCCGCACCCTGGTCCGCACCATGGCGGGGGGCGGCGCCCGCTGCGTCCTGGTGTCGGGCGGCTTCACCTTCTTCACCAGCCGCGTGGCCGAGGCCGCGGGCTTCCACGCCAACCGGGCCAACACCCTGCTGGAGGCCGACGGCGCGCTCACCGGCCTCGTCGGCGAGCCGATCCTGGGGCGAGAGGCCAAGCTGGCCGCGCTCGAGGCCGAGGCCGCCGCGCTCGGCGTGCCGCTGTCCGAGACCCTGGCCATCGGAGACGGCGCCAACGACCTGGCGATGATCGAGGCCGCGGGCCTGGGGGTCGCCTATCGCGCCAAGCCGATCGTCGCGGCCCAGGCCGACGCCAAGGTCGACCACGCCGACCTGACGGCGCTGCTCTACTTCCAGGGCTACCGGGCGGACGAGTTCGTCACCGACTGAAACCGGGTGTGACTTGCCGCCCGGCCGAAGCGGCTTAAATCCACGCCATGGCCCTGCCGCGTCCCGTCAAAGCCGTCGTCTTCGACATGGACGGCCTGCTGGTGGACACCGAGACGGTCTATTGCGAGGCCTTGGTCGCCGAGTGCGCCCACATGGGCCACGAGCTGCCCGACGATGTGCTCAAGCGAATGATCGGCCACATCTGGCTGAACAGCGCCCTCGTGCTGACCGACCATTTCGGTCCCGGCTTTGACACCGAGGCGCTGCGCGAGGGATCGACCCGCCGCTTCTATGAGATCGCCCATGCGGGCGTCGGGTTGAAGGCCGGCGTGGTGGAGATCCTCGACCGGCTGGACGAGCTGGCCCTGCCGCGGGCGATCGCCACCTCGTCCCGGCGCGAGGCCGTGGAGCGCTACATCGGCGGCCATGGCCTGCTCGAGCGGTTCCACGCGGTGCTCGCCAACGGCGACTATCCGCGGCCCAAGCCCAATCCGGATCCGTACCTGATGGCGGCCGAGCGCCTCGGCGTCGACCCCGCCGACTGCCTGGCTCTGGAGGACAGCCACAACGGCGTGCGCGCCGCCAGCGCCGCCGGCATGATGACCATCATGGTCCCCGACATGCTGGACCCCACCGAAGAGATGCACACCCTCTGCCTGCGCATCGCCCGCGACCTGCACGAGGTCCGCGAACTGCTGCCCGCCGCCGTCTGATCCAAAAGGAAAGGCTCCCCCGCCGGTCGGCGGAGGAGCCCTGAAGCGTCCGGCCTGCGACCCGTCGGGGCCGCAGGCGTGATGGGCCGTCGTCAGCGGCTGCCCGACGGCCCGCGATCGAAGTAGCGGAAGAAGGCGCTGTCCGGGGAGAGCACCATGGTGGTGTCGCCCTGAGCCAGGCTCGCCTCATAGGCCTGCATCGAGCGCCAGAAGGCGGCGAACGAGGGATCGCGACCGAAGCTCTGGGCGAAGATGCGGGTGCGCTGGGCGTCGCCCTGACCGCGAACGGTCTCGCCCTGCTCCTGGGCCTGGGCGAGGGTGATGGTCACCTCGCGGTCGGCCTGGGCGATGATCTCGCGCTTCTGCTGTTCACCCTCGGCGCGGATGCGCGCGGCTTCCTGCTGACGCGAGGTCTCCATCCGACGGAAGACGTTCGGCTGGTTCTCGGCGGGCAGGTCGGCGCGGCGGATGCGCACATCAATCACCTGGATGCCGAAGCGCGAGGCCTCGGCCCGGCGGGCCACGTCGTCCCGGGCCTGGGCCATCAGGCGGCCGCGGCCGCCCGAGATGATCTCGGTCTGCGGCGCCGAACCCAGCACCTGGCGGAGCGAGGAGTTCACCAGTCGCTCGATGCGGTCGGTGGCCGTCCGCTCATCGCGCAGGCTGCGGTAGAAGGCCAGCGGGTCCGAGATGCGGTAGCGCACGAAGGCGTCCACCACGAGCCGCTGCTGGTCGGCGGTGATGATCTCTTCCTGCTGGCTTTCGAGGGCCAGGTTCCGGCGGTCGAACTTGATCACGTTCTCCCAGAAGGGGAACTTCAGGTTCAGGCCGGCGCCGGGCTTGCCGGGCGCATTGACCACGCGCACGGGCTCGCCGAACCGCAGGACGATGGCCTGTTCGCGCTGGTCCACCACGTAGAGGGTGTTGCCCAGCAGGACGAGCACGCCGATGGCGAGGATCACATAGGTCCAGAGGCGGCGGTTCATTGGGCGCTCCTCCCGGCTTGCGGTTGGACCGTCACGTCAGGCGTGGGGGCGCCCCCCTGAGGCTGGCTGCGCGGACGGAAGACGTCCGGCGGCAGGATGATCGGCGCGCTGGCGCCGTCGCTGTCGACGATCACCTTGTTCGACCGTTGCAGTACCCGCTGCATGGTCTCGATGTAGATGCGGTCACGGGTCGCGCCCGGGGCCCGGCGGTATTCCTCCAGCACGGCGTTGAAGCGCGAGGCGTCACCGGTGGCTTCCCGCACGGCCTGTTCGCGATAGGCCTCGGCGGACTGGGTGATGCGCGCGGCGTCACCCTTGGCCTCGTTGATCACCCGGTTGCGGTAGGTGTTGGCCTCGTTGACGGCCGACTCCTGGTCCTGCTGGGCGCTCACCACGTCGCGGAACGCCGCCAGCACCTGCTGCGGCGGGTTGGCCGAGCGGATCTGCACTTCGTCGATGCGAACGCCGGCGCCCCAGGCGTCCAGGGTGCGCTGCATCTGCTCGGCGGCCTGGAGCTGCACCTGGCCGCGGCCGGTGGTGAGGATGTTGAGCAGCGGCGTGCGGCCCACGACCTCGCGCATGGCGCTCTCGGCCACCGCCTTCACCGAACCCTCGGGGTCCCTGATGGTGAAGACGAACTGGTCGGCGTCGGCGACGCGCCAGGTGACGCTGAACTGCAGGTCGATGATGTTCTCATCGCCCGTGAGCATCAGGCTCTCCTCGGGCGCGGAGCCGGGTTGCACGCCGCCCACGTCCAGGCGTTGCAGGCTGGTGACCGGCACCTTCTGCACGCGCTCGATCGGCGCGGGGAGGTGATAGTTCAGGCCCGGTCCTTCGTTGCGGGAATAGGCCCCGAAGGTGGTGACCACCGCCTCTTCGTTGGGCTGGACGACGTAGATGCCGGAAAGCGCCCACAGGCCGAATGCGGCGCCGACGATGGCCGCCACGGCTCCGGGCCGAACGCCATGGCCGCCAGGACCTTCGAAGAAGTCGCGCAGCCGACGACCGATGCGATCGAAGCCCGCGTTGAAGTCGGGACCATTGGGGCCGCGACCGCCGCCATTGCGGGGTCGCCGAGGGGGCGGAGTGTTGCGGTCCCCGTCACCGGGCGGGGGCGCGCCCCACGGGCCGGGATTGGCATTGTCATTCCAGGGCATCAGCCGGGGTTCGTACTCGGTTTAATGGATGGGATGATGGGCCTTACGGATTTTCTGCTTAAGGCCCGGAGCTGGCTTGTAAACCGCATGGGCTTGTAAACCGGCGCTGTCAGCCGGATATGAGACCCCTTCCCACTCAAAGCAAGACAAAGCGGCATGATCCAACCGGCCGGTCCCGACAGAACCGTGGTCCTCGAGGCCCTGGACGCGGTGCGTGACCCGAAGTCCGGGCGCGGCCTGGCCGAGGCGGGCCTGGTCCGCGGACTGGTGATCCGGGGAACGCGCGCGGCCTTCATGCTCGAGGCGCCGCCCGAGGACATCGAACTGTATCGGCCCGTGCGCGAAGCGGCCGAGCGGGCCCTCGCCAAGGTCCCCGGGGTGGAGACCGCCCAGGTGGTGCTGACCGCCGAAACCGCCGCCCCGCAACTGCGCACCGCCCCCAGTGCGGCCGGTCGTCGCGCTCGCGTCAGCGACGATCCCCAGGCGCGCCTGACGCCGATGACCGAGGCCGAGCGGCCGCCGCACGTGCGCAAGGTGATCGCGGTGGCCAGCGGCAAGGGCGGGGTCGGCAAGTCCACCGTCTCGGTGAACCTCGCCGCCGCCTTCGCCCGGCTGGGCCTGCGCGCCGGCCTCCTCGACGCCGACATCTACGGCCCTTCCGCGCCGCACATGCTGGGGGTGGACGGCGAGCCGACATTCGATGCGGACAAGCGCCTCAATCCCCTGGAGGCCTGGGGAATGAAGGTGATGTCCATCGGCTTCATCGTCGAGGAGGGCCAGGCCAGCATCTGGCGCGGGCCCATGGCCTCCTCGGCCCTGCGCAGCCTCATGAACTCCAATTGGGGGACGGCCGCCGAGCCCCTGGACGTGCTGGTGGTGGACCTGCCCCCGGGCACTGGCGACATCCAGCTCACCCTGGTTCAGCGGCTGAAGCTGGACGGGGTGGTCATCGTCTCCACTCCGCAGGAGATCGCCCTCATCGACGCCCGGCGGGCGGCGGCTATGTTCGGCAAGACGGGCACGCCGATCCTCGGGGTGGTGGAGAACATGGCCTGGTTCGAGGGCCCGGACGGCTCGCGCACCGCCATCTTCGGCGAGGGCGGCGGGGCCGAAGAGGCGCGCCGCCTGGGCGTGCCCCTGCTGGCCCAGATCCCCATCGACCCGGCGCTGCGCCAGGGCGCCGACGAGGGCCGGCCGCTTGTGGCGACCACGCCGGACGCCCCTGCCTCCTGGGGCTTCCTGCAGATGGCCGAGGCGCTGAAGCCCTAGCCTCAGACTCGAGGGCCGGGCGCCTCGACCTTGGGCGGCGCCACCATGTCGTCGCCGGTGAGGGAGCCCAGCGCCGGCGCCTCGGCATAGACCGCGTCGCGCTCGTCGAGCTGGCGGCGGATCTCGGCGTGCCGCTCGGGCGTGAGCTTGTAGCCGATGAAGGCTGCGCCCGCGGCCATCACGAAAAAGATCGGCCCCACGATATAGACCAGCTCCAGGGCCTGGATGGCCTCCGGCGTGTTCACGGCCTCCGCCCGGGCCTGGTAGCCGATAGTGGCCAGCAGCACGAAGGTGAGCGCCGAGAGGCCGGAGGCGATCTTCGAGGTTCCGATGGTCAGGGCGTACATCAGGCCCATGTATTCGCGGCCGTGGGCCAGGCGCATCTCGTCGGCGATGTCCCCGGTGAGAGCCCGGATCATCACCAGGAAGCCGGCGGCCATGGCGCCGACGACGAACATGCCGGGGGCGAAGGCCAGGAAGTTTCCCGCCGGCAGGAAGGGAACGACCATCAGGCCGACGGAGTAGATGGTGGTGCCCACCATCAGGCTGCGGTGCTTGCCGATCCTGTTGCCCAGCCAGGCCATGAACGGCGCGCCCGCGAAGCCGGCGGCGATATAGATCATCAGCAGCAGGTTGGCCGAGGCGGTGTCGAACCCGCGGCTGTCGTTGAAGTAGAAGAGGTAGAGGGTCGCCATCCAGCCCGGGCCGAGGGTGGCGCACAGGTCCGCCACCAGCAGCCGGACGACGTTCCCGTGCTTCAGCAGGGTGATGTAGTCGCGCAGGCCGAAATTGACCTTGTGGTCCCGGGTGATCGGCTCGCGCGTGAAGGCCAGCACGATGATCACGGTCAGCGGCAGCGACAGGATGATGAACCAGACCATCGCCCGGACGCCCTCGCCGTCCGTGGCCCCCAGGTACTGCATCACCACCGGGATCAGCAGGACCGCCACCGCGCCGACGACGCCGAGGGCGATGACCGCGCCGAAAACCCGATTGCGCTGTTCATAGGTCGGACCGAGCACCCCGCCCCAGGCCAGGTGCGACAAGTAGACCATCGAATAGCCGATGTAGAGGAACAGCAGGATGCCGCTCAGGCCCAGCTGCGAGGTGGAGGGACCGGCCTGGAGCACCATCCACAGCCCCACCATCATCACCGGCGCGCCGAGAGCGAGCCACAGCCGGTAGCGGCCGAAGCGGCTGCGCGTGCGGTCCATGGCCATGCCCAGCCCCACGTCGATGGGAATGTCGATCAGCCGCACCATGGCGAAGGCCGCGCCCACCACGGCCAGTTCCAGGCCGATGTGGCTGGCGAAGTAGCGGGGCAGGTGCACGCTGATGGCCAGCACCAGCGCCTGGATCGGTATGCTGGCGCAGGCGAACGCCATCACGGTGTAGGGTGAAAGATGGCCGGCTAAGGTTCCAGACTTGGCCATCGTCCCTACGCTCCTCGGATCTCGCGCCTCTACTGGGCGCTAGCGGCAGGTTACGCGCGATCACTCAGGGGTGCGCAAGCGGAAAGAGGTTACGGCCGCGAAACTGAGCTTCGGCGGAAACGAAGAGGCCCTCTTCGTCGCCGAAGAGGGCCTCCAGGTCGTGCGCTGGCCGGACGGCTCAGCCGCCCTGCATCTTGCGGAAGAACTTCGCGGTCTGCTCGCCGCCGTTCATGTAGGCCTGCTGGCCGGCCGGATCGGCGATCTGGGCGAAGCTGTCGCGGACCTGCTCCACCGTGGCCTCGTGGCCCAGGTACACGCCCTCGGTCTCGACGATGCGCGCCACGGCGAAGGCGCCGGCGCCGGCGGTCAGGATCGTCCCGGTGGGAGCCTCTTCCGAGCACAGGAACACCACGCCGGGGGTCACGTATTCCGGCTTCAGCTGCTCCAGCACCTGGGGCGGCATCAGGTTCTCGGTCATACGCGTGGCGGCCACCGGGCTGATGGCGTTGACGTGGATGTTGTTCTTCTGGCCCTCGAGCTTCAGCGTGTTCATGAAGCCCACCAGGCCGAGCTTGGCTGCGCCGTAGTTCGACTGGCCGAAGTTGCCGTACAGGCCCGTGGACGAGGTGGTGACCACGATCCGCCCGTAGTTCTGCTCGCGCATGATCTCCCAGACGGCCTTGGCCGGCTTCACCGTGCCGAGCAGGTGGACGTCGACGACCACCTCGAAGTCGGCCAGCTCCATCTTGGCGAAGGTCTTGTCGCGGAGGATGCCGGCGTTGGCGACCAGGATGTCGATCCGGCCCCAGGCGTCCATGGCGTCCTTGACCATCCGGGCCACGCCCGCGTCGTCGGTCACGGAGCTGCCGTTGGCGATGGCCTCGCCGCCCAGCGCCTTGATCTCTTCCACCACCTTGTTGGCCGCGTCCGAGCCGCCGCCCGAGCCGTCAACCGTGCCGCCCAGGTCATTGACCACGACCTTGGCCCCGCGCCGGGCCAGCTCCAGGGCGTGCTGGCGACCCAGGCCGCCGCCCGCGCCGGTGACGATCGCCACTTTGCCGTCGAAGCGGATGTCCGCCATGTGCATGTCCCTCTTGAACCAGGTGTTCTGAAAGCCGCCGCGTTGTGCTGCGCGGCGGAGAGGGCGTCAAGCTGACGTGGGGGAGGGCGCTTCGTCGCTCCTCCCGTAATTGGGGCCTCCCCCGCCACCAGGACGAGACGGGGGAGGCCGGGCGTCGCAGGCCGGGGAGCTTGGGGAGACCCTAGCCCTGCGGCGCCGTCCCGGTGCGCCCCGGCCCCTGGGCCTGTTGCTGGCGCACGAACTTCACCAGAACGCGCTGGCCGATCAGGAACGGGGCGCCCGAGCTGTCCACCACCACTTCCACCACTCGGTCGTCAGTGCGCTCGTTCGGATCGTCGGACTGCAGCTTGCGGGCCCCGAACACGGCGGCCCGGCGCAGGACCTTGCCGTCGAAGGTCTTGGTGGGGTCGCTTTCCGGCGACATCTGCACGCTCTGGCCGATAGCCACGTAGGGCAGCGAGCCCTCGGCGATCTCGGCGCGGACGATGCGGCCGGCCCGCGGCTCCAGGTCGAACATGTTGGACACGTTCAGGGTCGAGGCCCCGGCCCCCGGGTTGGCGTAGCGGCGGACGATGCGGCCATCGGCCGGGGCGCGGATGATGCTGAGCTCCTGGTCGTAGCGCGCCTCGTTGAGCCGGGCCTGGGCGGTGGCGACCACGGCCTGCTGGGCGGTGATCTTCGCCTGGGCCTCGCGCACGGCGTCCCGCGCCTGGTCGAGCTTCTGCGCGGCCACGAAGTTGGAGGGCGCCAGGCCCTGCATCCGCCGCTCCTCGCGCTGCGCCGCAGAAAGCTGAACCTCCAGCAGGGCGAGGGCCGCCCGGGCCTGCCGGACCTCGGCGGCCGTGCGTTCGGCCTGCAGCCGCGGCTCGTCGTCCTCGAGGCGGGCCAGCACCTGGCCCTTCACCACGTCGTCCCCCTCCTGGACGAGCACGTCGCGGACCACGCCGGCGCGGCGGGCGGCGACCTGGATGATGCCGCCTTCCACATCGGCCTTGCCGTTGGCCACGGCGGCGTAGGGGCTGGGCTTCACCTCGGCGGCGGCCTTGGCCTCGGCCGCCTTCCGGGCCTTGGCCTGGCCCTGCATGAACAGGAAGCCGCCGCCGCCCAGCACGAGGACGAGGACGACGATCCAGACGGAGCGGTTGCGGAAGAAGGCGGGCATGGATCTCTCTAGGCTCCAACGAGCTTGGGTGCGGTGTGGTGGTCGGCGGCGGCGTCCAGTGACGGCGGCGCCGCTCGGCGGTCCTCGAGGATCTCGCCGTCCTCCAGGTGGATGATGCGGTCCGCATAGGCTTCCAGGCGCGGATCGTGGGTCACGCAGATGACGGCTGCGCCGTGCTGCTTGGCCGCCCGCTGGAGCAGGCGGATGACGATCTGGCCGTTCTCGCCGTCGAGGGCCGAGGTGGGCTCGTCGGCGAACACCAGGCGGGGGTCCTTGGCGAGGGCCCGGGCGATGGCCACCCGCTGCTTCTCGCCCCCTGACATCTCGGCCGGCCGGGAGTTCATCCGCTTGCCCAGGCCGACTTCCTCGAGGGCGAGGGCGGCCTTCTCCCGGGCCGCCGGCTTGGGATGGCCCTGGTGCTTCAGGATGACCTCCACCTGCTGCAGGGCGGTGAGCGCCGAGAACAGGTTGAAGCCCTGGAAGATGAAGCCGCAGTGGTCGAGGCGGAACCGGTCCAGCTTGCCCGAGCGCAGCTTCCAGATGTCGGTGTCCAGCGCCCGGACGCTGCCTTCGTCAGGCTTCAGCAGGCCGGACAGCGAGGCCACCAGGGTTGATTTGCCCGAACCCGACGGGCCCATGACCATGGTTACCTCCCCATGGCGGGCGTCGAAGTCCACGCGCTTGAGCACCTCGATGTGCGTGCGGCCGGTCTTGAAGCGCTTGTAGACGCCGTGCGCCTCGATGGCGGGCTTGTTCGAGCTCATCTCAGCAGGTCCGCAGGTTGGCTCTTCTTCAGGACGCCGAGGGCCAGGAGGCCGGATGCGCCGGAGATCACGAGCAGAAGGACCGAGACGCCGACCACCCACGGAATCGGGAAGCCCATGGGCATGCCGCCGTTCTTGGCCAGCAGGTAGACGCCGAAGGTGAAGAGGCCCGTGGCCGCCAGGCCGACGATGCCCACCCAGACCGACAGCTCCATGACGATCATCCGCAGGGCCCCCATGGAGACGCCCAGGGCCCGCAGGCTGGCGAACTCCTTGATGGAGGACAGGATCGCTCCACGCAGGGTCTGGGAGGTGATGCCGACGCCGATGAGGAAGCCGAGGAAGACCGAGAAGCCGATGAAGATGCCGATGATCTGTTCCGACATCAGGGCGCCCTCGTTGGCCTTGCGCAGTTCCTCGCGGGTCCACGCGCGGTAGGCGCCCTTGGCGGTGGCGTTCAGCTGGTCGCGCACGATCACGGCCCGGGAGGGATCCTTGATCCGCACCATCAGCGGGCCGGTCTTCGACTGGTCCTTGTTGAAGCCCAGCAGCCGGATGGTGTCGCGCGAGGCGACCACCGCGGCGTTGTTGATGTTGGGATAGCCGTCGAGGATCGCCCGGACCCGCACGGTCTTGCCGTTCAGCGAGGCGCTGTCGCCCAGCTCCACCCCCAGCCGCTTGAGCTGGCTGCGGTCGATGGCCACCGCATAGGGCTCCATCAACGCCTGCCGGGTCGCCTCGGTGTAGTCCACGGGCAGGGTCACCGCGCCGGGGCGGGTGTCCACCATGTTGACGTCGACCCAGGTGGTGACGGCCTTCTTGCCATCCTTCGGCTGGTTCACCCAGCGGCCCCCCTCGATATCCCAGGCGGCGACCTCCGCCACCTCGGGGTGCATGTACATCTGCGGCTGCAGGCGCGCGGGCAGCGAGCCCCCACCCGAGTTGATCAGGCTCTCCATCTTCGCCGGCAGGATCATCAGGTCGGCGCGGCTGCGCTCCAGCGTCGCCGTCACCCCCTTCACGATGCCCACGAACATCCCGACCTGGGCCAGGATCAGCAGGCCCGAGAAGGCGAGCGCCACCACCGCGGCGGTGTAGCGGCGCCATTCGTGGATCAATGTGGCCAAGGCCAGCGACATGGCGTGGACGCCCTTCCCAAGCTCGGCGCGAAAAAGGTCGCGCTTCATCCGGAAAGAGGCTCCCGCAGGCGGCGGCGGATGCGATCGTGGCGATTAAACCTTCGTAATGCGCCCGCCGGCCGCACGAGCCATTGTGGAGCCGCGCCCGCGCGCCCAGATTTCACCGCAACAGCAGGAGGCTTCCATGAAGACGCGCAAGCTCGGAACCCAGGGTCTGGAGGTCTCGGCGCTCGGCTTCGGCTGCATGGGCCTGTCGGGGGTCTACAACGCCCCGCTCGACCAGGACCGCGCGACGGCCGTCCTGCAGAAGGCGCTTGAAGCCGGTATCACCTTCTTCGACACCGCCGAGATCTACGGCATGACCACCAACGAGGTGCTGGTGGGCAAGGGACTGGGCGAGGCGCGCCATCGGGTGCGCATCGCCACCAAGTTCGGCTTCGACCTCGAGGCCGCCCGGGCGGCGGGACGGCCCTTCGGCGTGAACAGCCGGCCCGAGAACATACGGGCCGTGGCCGACGCCTCCCTGAAGCGGCTGGGCGTGGAGGTGATCGATCTCTTCTACCAGCACCGGGTGGACCCGACCGTGCCCATCGAGGACGTGGCCGGGACGGTCGGTGAACTCGTGCAGGCGGGAAAGGTCCGCTACTTCGGCCTCTCGGAAGCCGGCGCCGAGACCATCCGCCGGGCCCACGCAGTGCATCCGGTCAGCGCGCTGCAGTCCGAGTATTCCCTGTGGACCCGTGATCCCGAGAGGACCGTCCTGCCGACGGTGCGCGAACTCGGCATCGGCTTCGTGCCCTACAGCCCCCTCGGCCGGGGCTTCCTGGCCGGAGCGATCCAGGGGCCGGGCTCCCTCGCCGAGGACGACTTCCGGCGCTTCGTGCCGAGGTTCCGGGAAGGGGCGCTGGAGAAGAACCTGTCCCTGGTGGAGACCCTAAGGGGTCTGGCTCGGGCGAAAGGCCGCACCCCCGCCCAGCTGGCCCTGGCCTGGCTGCTGGCCCAGGCGCCGGACATCGTGCCGATCCCCGGCACGACAAACCCCGGCCGGATCGAGGAGAACGCCGCCGCCGCCGAGGTTGAGCTGAGCCCCGATGACCTCGCCGCCATCGCCGCCGCCGTGCCCGAGACGGCGGTGGAGGGGGCCCGCTACGATGATCGAGGCCTGTCGATGGTCAACCTCTAGCCGCTTGCCTCACCAACGTTCTGGCGTCTTCTATCGGCCGATGGCCGGCTGACTCGGATGGGGTCCGAGGGCGGCCCATCGGGGTATGAATGTTCACTCTCGCCAACGCCCAGAGCCTGGCCGGGATCTTCGTGGTCCTCGCCCTGTGCTGGGCCATGTCGGAGAACCGGCGCCGGTTCCCTTGGAAGCTCGCCGTGGGCGCCATCCTGGTGCAGGGGCTCCTGGTCCTGGCGCTGTTCGGCCTGCCGGCCCTGCGGGTGGCCCTCCAGGGCGTGGGCTATGCGGTGGACGGCCTGGCCGCTTCCACCCAGGCCGGCGTGGCCTTCGTCTTCGGTTTCCTGGCCGGTTCAGGGCCGCAGCCCTACTCGGTGACCAACCCGGGATCGATGTTCGTCTTCGCCTTCCGGGTGCTGCCGGTGATCCTGGTGGTCTGCGCCCTGGCTGCGCTGCTCTGGCACTGGCGCATTCTGGTGTGGGTCACCCGGGCCTTCGGCGCAGTCTTCGAACGCACCATGGGTCTGCGCGGGCCGCCCGCCCTGGCCACGGCCGCCACCGTCTTCATGGGGCAGGTCGAGGGACCGATCTTCATCCGCAGCTACCTGGCCGGGCTCTCCCGCTCGGAGCTGTTCCTGCTGATCGCCGTGGGCATGGCCTGCGTATCCGGCTCGACCATGGTGGCCTACGCCACGATCCTGAAGGACATCCTGCCCAACGCGGCGGCCCACGTCCTGACCGCCTCGATCATCTCGGCTCCGGCGGGCGTGCTGCTGGCGCGGATCATCGTGCCGCGCGATCCTGATGTGGAGGAGGCCCAGGCCTACGACCCGGCCGCTTCCAAGCGGTACGAGAGCTCCATCGACGCCCTCATCAAGGGCACCACCGACGGCCTGCAGATCGTGCTGAACGTGGCCGCCACCCTGATCGTGTTCGTGGCCCTGGTGGCCATGGTGAACCTGATGCTGGGCGTCCTGCCCAACGTGGCTGGCGCGCCGCTCTCTGTGGAGCGGGCCCTGGGCTGGGTGTTCGCGCCGCTCGCGTGGGCCATCGGGGTGCCGTGGCACGACGCCCCGGCCGCCGGCTCGCTGCTGGGCGTCAAGCTGGTGCTGACCGAGTTCACCGCCTTCATCCGCATGGGCGAGATGCCGTTGGAAGCCATGGACGAACGCTCGCGGGTGCTGATGACCTATGCGCTCTGCGGCTTCGCCAACATCGCTTCGGTGGGCATCAACCTGGCCGGCTACACCGTGCTGGTGCCCGAGCGCCGCAACGAGGTGGTCGCCATGGTCTGGAAAGCCATGATCGCCGGCTTCCTCGCGACGTGCCTCACCGCGTCGGTGGTCGGCCTGCTCCCCGCCGGCCTGTTCGGCTGAGCTTGACTGGAAGTGACCGGTCGTACACTTTTCGCCTGACAACAGACAGGGAGGCTGGCCATGAAGCTCTATGACACCCCGCTCGCGCCCAATCCGCGCCGGGTCCGCTGGCTCATGGCCGAGAAGGGCATCGAGGACATCGAGGTCATCAGCCTCAACCTGATGGAGGGCCAGCACCGGACGCCCGACTACATCCGGAAGGCCGGCCTGCCCAATGTGCCGATGTTGGAGCTGGACGACGGGACCTGCATCACCGAGTCCCTCGCCATCTGCCGCTATCTGGAAAGCCGCTATCCCGAGCCCAACCTGTTTGGCCGCACGCCGGAAGAGACGGCGGTGATCGAGATGTGGACCCGGCGCGCCGAGATGCTGGTGGCCACTCCGATGATGCTGGGCGTGCGTCACACCCATCCGATGATGGGCAAGCTCGAGCAGCAGAACGCCGAGGTCGGCCAGTACAACCTGCAGGCAAGCCTGAGGGCGCTGAAGGTGCTGGATCGCCGCCTTGCCGAGGGCGAATGGCTGGCCGCCGACCGGCTCACCATCGCCGACATCGTGGCCTTCGTCGGCCTCGACTTCGGGCGCATGATCAAGGTGGGCCCGCCGGATGACCTCGCCAACGTCGGCCGCTGGCACGCCGTCATGACCGCGCGCCCGGCGGCCAAGGCGGGGATGCCCCAGAAGGCGGCCTGAGGCCTCAGGCCCCGTCTTCGCGCGGATCCTTCCAGCCTTCGGCCTCGGCGCCGCTCACGTCCATCCGCAGCATGGCCTGGGCGCCGTGGCCCAGCTTGGCCGCGGTCTCGGCCACCAGTCGTCCCTGGAAGCGGGCGGCGTCCAGTTCGTTGGCGCTGGGCAGGCGCTGGCCCTGGCTGCCGGCGATGGTGCTGGAGCCGTAGGGGCTGCCGCCGGTGATCTCGTCCAGGGTCATCTGTCCTGCGTAGGAGTAGGGCAGGCCGACCACGCACATGCCGAAGTGCAGCAGGTTTGTGATGATCGAGAACAGGGTGGTCTCCTGGCCGCCGTGCTGGGTGGCGGTGGAGGTGAAGGCCGAGCCGACCTTGCCGTTGAGGGCGCCCCGGGCCCAAAGGCCGCCGGCCTGGTCCAGGAAGGCCCCCATCTGGCTGGCGATACGGCCAAAGCGGGTGCCGGCCCCGATAATGATGGCGTCGTAGTGCTCCAGCTCGTCCACCGTGGCGATGGGCGCGTCCTGGTCCAACTTGTAGCCGGACTTGCGCGCCAGCTCCTCCGGGACCGTCTCGGGGACGCGCCGGATGTCCACATGCGCGCCGTGCACCGTGCGCGCGCCTTCGGCGACGGCCTTGGCCATGGCCTCAACGTGGCCGTAGGTGGAATGGTAGAGGACGAGGACCTTGGTCATGACGGCGCTCCCTTCGCTCCGGCATGAACCCCTGGCAGGCCTAAGTGTTGCGGCCCCGCAGCTGCGCCCAGCGCTCGCGGGAGATGCTCAGGTAGTGGTGCACATCGTCGACGTCGTAGTGCTCGAAGCCCTCGCGCTCGTAGACGCGCCGCGCCCGCGGGTTGGACAGCACGACATCCAGCTTCAGGCCCGTCGCCGGGGTTTCCTCGAACACCCAGTCCATGGTGGCCCGCAGCAGGGCTGCGCCGTGTCCGACGCCCGGCTGCGCCACCGCGATACGGCGAAGGAGCACTGTGGCGGCGGAGAGTTCCTGAAGGATCACGAACCCGGCCAGGCGATCGCCGTCCCGCAGGCCGAAATAGCGCGCCTCGGGCGAGGCGAACTCGGCCGCATGCTCCTCGGCCTCGAAGCGGCCGATGAAGGCGTCGTACTCCGGGACCCGCTCGAGGCGCATCACCTCGGGGATATCATCCGGCGTCAGGGGCGAGAGCGGGCTCATGGCGAAGCTTAGGTCGGGCGCTTGCCGACCTTCTTCAAGACCGACGAGAACGTCATCATCGGCTCCCCGCCGCGGGTGGCGTTCACCATCAGCCCGCGGACGAACACCATGCTGCGCCCGGCCTTCACCACCTCCCCGGTGCATTCCACCCGGTCGCCCACCCCGGCCGAGCCCACCAGTTCGGCGTTGAAGGTGGCGGTCACCGCTCGGCTGTCCGTCAGCGCCCCGCGGGCGATGGCGAACAGGCAGAAGTCGGCGAAGGTCATCATGCAGCCGCCGTGCATGAACATCCCGCCGTTCATGTGCTTGGTCTCGGCCCGGAAGGCGCAGACCACGCCCTCGGGCCGCTCCTGGATGTAGAATGGCCCCGACAGGTCCTCGTAAGGGTCGCCGCCGGGATAATAGGACCAGCCGGCCCACTCACCCTCGGTGACCTCCGTGAGGTGGGACTCGTAACCCTGCTGCTCGTCGCCGCCGTCCATCGCCCCTCCCGACCTCCGCGAAGGGTTTGCCCCCGGCGGATTCGAACACTAGTTTGACCGCCCGCCAAAAAGCCTACCAAGGAGCCAAGATGCAAGGCCGGACCGTCTATCTGTGCACGGGCGTTCGCACGCCGATCGGACGCTACGGCGGCGCGCTGGCCAAGGTGCGGGCGGATGATCTGGCGGCCCATCCGCTCAAGGTGCTGATGGAGCGCCTGCCGAACCTCGACTGGGAGGCGGTGGACGAGGTGGTCTACGGCTGCGTCAACCAGGCCGGCGAGGACAACCGCAATGTCGCCCGCATGGCCCTGCTGCTGGCCGGCCTGCCCGAGCGCACCCCCGGCATCACCGTCAACCGCCTCTGCGCCTCGGGCCTGGACGCCACCATCGCCGGCGCCCGCCAGATCGCCGTGGGCGAGGCCGACCTGGTGATCACCGGCGGCGTCGAGAGCATGACCCGTTCGCCGTTCGTCATGGGCAAGGCCGACAGCGCCTTCTCGCGAAGCGCCGAGATCTTCGACACCACCATCGGCTGGCGGTTCGTGAACCCCAAGATGCAGAAGGACCACGGCGTCGATTCCATGCCGGAGACCGCCGAGAACGTGGCCACCGACTACCAGATCGAGCGCGAGGCCCAGGACGCCTTCGCCCACCGCAGCCAGCAGCGCGTCGGCAAGGCCCGCGAGAGGGGCTTCTTCGAGGGCGAGATCGCCCCGATCACCATCAAGGACCGCAAGGGCGAGGTGGTGGTGGCCCAGGATGAGCACCCGCGGCCGGAAACCACCCTTGAGGCGCTCAAGGGCCTGAAGCCCATCGTCCGTCCCGACGGCACGGTCACCGCCGGCAACGCCTCGGGCGTCAACGACGGCGCGGCGGCCCTGGTGCTGGCCTCCGAGGAGGCCGTGCGCAAGTACGGCCTGGAGCCCATCGCGCGGATCGAGGGCGGGGCCTCGGGCGGCGTCGCCCCCCGGGTCATGGGCGTCGGTCCGGTGCCGGCCGTGGAGCGGCTCACCGGCCGCCTGGGGATCACCGCCCGCGACTTCGACGTCATCGAGCTGAACGAGGCCTTCGCCGCCCAGGCCCTGGCCTGCACCCGCGCCTGGGGCCTGGCCGACGACGCCGAGCATGTGAACCCGCATGGGGGCGCCATCGCCATCGGTCACCCGCTGGGCGCCTCCGGGGCGCGTCTGGCCCTCACCGCCGCCCGGGCGCTGATGGAACGGGGCGGCGAGCGCGCCCTGGCCACCATGTGCGTCGGCGTCGGCCAGGGC